>NZ_JBFUCQ010000008.1:0-158658 GCF_056405135.1 Devosia sp. P1_H9 | reverse complement strand
GCCCACAACATGACGGTGCTCCAGAAGTATCGCGGCGCGATGATGGACACGATCACCGAGTTCGTGAACACGCCTGAGATGACGCCATAAGGTTGGCCGCTTCTTCCGACGTCATCTCAGGCGTGTTCACGAACTCGGTGATCGTGTCCATCATCGCGCCGCGATACTTCTGGAGCACCGTCATGTTGTGGGCCATCGAACGGACCAGCGTGCCGCCTTCGATCGAAGCCTTGAGCGAAGCCTGGCTCTGCTGCTGGCAGACGTTGAAGCCGTCCTTCAGATCGACATCGAGGCGAGCCGGGATCGAGCCCTTGGTGATGTTGAACACCTTCTGGAATTCCGGCGACAGGATCAGGCTGGCGAGCAGCTTCTGGCCTTCCTGGTAGTCGGGATCCTTCTGCTTGAAGAACACCACCGAGTCCGAGTTCAGGATGAAGCCGTCACCGGCCCAATCGGTTGGGGACTGGCCGCACAGGATGTCGCCGCCGGGCTCATGGCCCACCGACTTGATCGCGCCCAGTTCCCAGTCGCCCATGATGAAGAACAGCGCGTCGCCGTTGACCATCATGTTAGAGGCGGTGTCGTAGTCACGGCCGGCGATGGCCGGGTCCATGTACTTCGAAACCATCAGGCGCATCTGGTCGAACGCCTTGATCATGCCAGGCGAGCGCAGGGCGTCGACGTCGGCCTCGACAAAGGCCTTCTTGTAGAGTTCCAGGTCCTGGCCGTAGACGATGGTCTCGAAGGTGGTGGCGTCGGTCCAGTCGGCAGAAAGGTGCGCGAGGCAGACCTTGCCGGCGGCGACAGCCTTGTCGCAGGCGGCGTTGAAGTCAGCCCAGGTCTTGGGCAGTTCGGTCACGCCGGAAGCTTCCATGGCGGCCTTGTTGCCCCAGATCCAGTTGATCCGGTGGATGTTCATCGGGGCCGCGACCCACTTGCCTTCCGGCTTCATCACCGGCAGCAGTTCGGGCGCAACGACCGCATCCCAGTTCTCGGCCTTGGCGAGCTCGTCCATGTCGGCGGTGCCGCCGGTGGCGTTCCACTCGGCGATTTCCGGGCCCTTCAGCTGCACGGCAGCGGGGGCGTTGCCGGCAACCACGTCGGCGCGGAGCTTTGCCAGCGTGTTGGCGGTGTGACCGGCGATGGCGGTCTGCTCCCAGGTGCCGCCGGCAGCAGTGAACATCTCACCGAGCTTGGCAATGGAGGCAGCGTCGTTGCCGGATGCCCACTGGTGCAGCATGAGCACCTTGGGGGCGGCCATTGCGGTGCCCGAGAGCAGCGCAGCCGTAAGCAAAGTGGCCGCGGAAACCGCGACCTTGGTCCTGAAGTTCATTTGTGTCTCTCTCCCTTGAAAGCGCCCGTCTCCCACCCGGCTCTTATGGCCGACCTCTGTGGCTACTTGCGCTTTTCTCCCGGCGGTGCACATCCTCCTGCGCACCGTCGTATTAGTTCTATGGTGAACTTATTCGGCTTGTCAACGCGCTTGGGGAGGGGAGAGCGTGAACCGGATCGAGCTCAAATCTCTACTGGCTGACAGTGCTTTAGGCACGCCGTCCGGCCGTATCGTGCGCACCCTGAGCGAGCGCGGCGCGCTAAGCGCAACACAGATTGCCCGGTTGACCGGGTTAGCCAAATCGACCGTTTCCACGGCCCTCACCGAGCTTCGTCGCACGAAGATGGTGGTCGAGGTCGGCAGCGAATCTGCCGGCGGCGTCGGTCGGCCGGCGACGGCGCTGACGCTCAATCCGCGGGCCGGCACCTGCATCGGCATCCTCATCGGGCAGACGGAAATCCAGGTGATCCTCGCCGACGTTTCCCACAGCGTATTGTCGGACCGTTCGGCCAATCTCGAGCTGGATTATTCGCCGGAAACGGCTATCCAGCACGTCCGGCAGCTGATCGCCGAGGCCTACGAGGGCCAGTGGCAGGGTCGCGATGGGCTGCTCGGAGTGGGCATCGCGGTGGGCGGCCCCGTCAATCCGGTGACCGGCAAGGTGCTGCGCGCCGGCGGCATGCCGACCTGGGCCGGCGTCGACATGCGCGAGCTGTTCGGCCCGATTTTCGAAGGCGTGCCGATCTTCTGCGACAACGAATCCAACTGCTCGGCCATCGCCGAAATGACCTGGGGCGCGGCGCAGGGACACGACGATTTCGTGGTCTATACGCTCGATCTCGGGGTCGGCGGCGCCATCGTCTCGGGCGGCCGGGTGCTGCGGGGCATCGCCGGCGGCGCCGGTGAATTCGGGCACGTGGTGCTCGATCCGCACGGCCCGCTCTGCCGCTGCGGCAACCGCGGCTGCATTGAGGTCTATGCCAGCTTCCGCGAGCCGCTGGCCGAGGCCGAACGGCATTTCGGGCGCTCGATGCGCCTCACCGACGTGGTGGACCTGGCCGTTGCCGGCGACGCCACCTGTCGCGGGCTGATCGCGCGGGCGGGGGAAGCCGGCGGGCACGGCCTCGGGCTGATCGGTTCGGTGTTCAATCCGACGCTGGTGGTGGTCAGCGGCCGGCTAGCGATGGCCGGCGACATCCTGATGCGGCCCCTGGCCGAGAGCTTTGAGCGCTACACGCTGGTCAAGCATGGGGACGTTCCCGACATGGCCCGCACCATCCTCCGGCCCAGCCAGTTCTCCGACAACGGCGCCTGCATGGGCGCGGTCGGGCTGGTGCTGCGACACCACGGGCGGCTGCTGAACTAGGTCAGGCAGGATGTCCCATCCGGGACATTCGGGGTTGCGCGGCCCCTCCCCTGTCGAACAATCTCCCGGCTCTTTGACGAAAAAAGGAGTCGGCGGCATGACCATCGCAATCATCGGGGGCACGGGATTTCTCGGCACCGCTACGGCGAAGCGGCTTAGGGAGCGCGGACACGAAGTACTGGTCGTGGCGCGCGGGCAGAGCCCGGTGGCGCTAGCCGACGGGGTGAAATTCGAGAAGGCCGACCGGACGGACGGCGAGGCGCTGGCCAAGCTGCTGCAGGCCAACGGCGTCACCTCTGTCATCGACATCTTCACTATCAGCCTGCGCAACACGCAGCCGGTGATCGAGGCGACGGCCAAGGCCGGGGCGCGCTACATCATGGTCAGCTCGACCGACGTCTACTCGAACTATGGCGGCCTCTTGAAAAAGGAGAGCCCGGCAATCCGGCCGGAGCCGGCCACTGAAGACTCGCCGCTACGCTCCCTGCGCTACCCCTATCGCGGCAATTCGCGCCGGCCCCAGGGGGTCGAGGACGACCTGTTCGAGGACTACGACAAGATCCCGATCGAGGAGTTCGCACTCGCGCACGGGGCGCCGCAGGCAACGGTGATGCGGCTGCCGATGATCTTTGGGCCGGACGACAAGCAGCATCGCTTCGGCTGGGCCATCAAGGGCGCCAAGGCGGGCGAGCCCTTCCGCCTCGACCGGCGGGGTGCAGCCTGGCTCAACTCCTATGCCTATATCGACGATGTGGCGGAGGCACTGGCGCTGGCGGCCACCCTACCCGAGGCAGCCGGCCGTATCTACAACGCCGCGCAGCCGTTCGTGCGCACGCAAGCCGACTGGGCCCGCACCATCCTGACGGTGATGGGTATCGACAGCGAAATCGTGCTGGTCGACGCCGAGGCCGGCGGAGCGTTGGCCGATCGTGCGGATTCCAGTGATCTCGGCTACCCATTAACGCTGGATTCCGCTCGTATCCGGGCGGAACTGGGCTACAGTGAAATCGTTCCCGAGGAACAAGCGTTGCGCCGCACCATCGAGTGGGAGCTGAGACAGAGCTAGCGATCCCGATAGCCGACCTTTTTCTGCCGGGATTGACTCGGGCGCGCGCTTCTTTAGTGTCACTAAAATCGCGAGGGCGCCCGTGCCAGTCTTGAAGTTCGAAAAACGTTCCGATCCGGCCGAGACGGTTACTCCGATCGACCCCAGCCTCGGCCAGCGCCTGCGCGACCGTCGCAAGGAACTGGGCAAGACGCAGCAGCAGGTGGCCGAAGAAGCTTCGCTGACGGTCGGCTTCATCTCGCAGATCGAACGCGGCATCTCCACGCCGTCGCTGGCCTCGCTCTACAACGTGGCCAAGGCGCTCGAAACCACGGTGGACATGTTCGTGTCCTCCGCCCCGGCGCGCAAGCACAGCGTGGTCAGCCATTCCGGCAAGCGGCAGACCTACAAGGTCGGCGGCACCTCGCGCTTCTATGAGTTCCTCGAGCGCGGCTTCCCCGATGCCAAGCTCAATGCTTGCCTGTCGCACGTGCCGCCCGGCCATGCGTCCGAGATGATGAGCCACGAGGGAGAGGACTTCGTCTATCTCGTCTCAGGCGAGATGCTCTACGAGGTCGATGGCATCGAATATCGCCTCGGCCCCGGTGACACTCTGCACTTCGACAGCCGCAAGCCGCATCGCGGCACCAATATCGGCACCGGCACGGCACTCGAACTCTGGGTGGGAACGATGAGGCTGTTCCCCGAATGAGCGTTGTCGACCCGATGATCGCGAAGAAGCTCGGTACAGCCCTCGCAGCTGGTCCGACGCAGCTGTTCGCCGTGCTGTCGGAGCTCTTCACCGCCATCCCCGGCATCCGCACCGCGACCTTCATCGCGACGGCGCCGGACAAGAGCGTCACGCACCGGATCGGCACCTCGAACCCCGTGGATTTTCCCATCGGCAATGTCGACCCGGTGGGCGACGACGTCTGGAACAACACGATCCTCAAGCAGATGAAGCCCCTCGTCGGCAACAGCGTAGCCGGCATGGCCGCCTTCCTGCCCGAGACGGATGGCCTCGTCGCCATGGGCTATGGCGCCTGTTCGTGCTTCCCGATCGTGATTGCCGGCGAGACGCGCGGCGTCGTGGCGCTGCTCGGCGATGCCGGCATTTTCACCCAGGCGGCACTCGCCGCCATCCACACCCTTCTACCCATCGCTGCGCTGACCTTCACCTTCCAGGGGATCAATAAACTGACCCAGGCGGGATCAGTAAACTGACCCAGGAGATCAGCGAGAGATGACGACTACGACGACAACCGGCCTCATCAGCCGGAGCCTCAAGATTTCAACCAGGGAGACTGTCATGCGTTTGTTCAAGACGCTTATGGCGGTTGCCGTCGGCGCGGTGATGACCGCGTCCGGAGCGATCGCCGAAACACCAAAGAATACCCTCGTCATCGCCGACGCGATCGACGACATCATCACGCTCGATCCGGCCGAAGTGTCGGAAGTCGGCGGCGTGCTGGCCAGCCAGCAGATCTACCAGCCGCTGGTCAGCTTCGATCCGGCCGATCCGACCAAGATCACCGGCGTGCTCGCCGAGAGCTGGTCGGTGTCGGAAGACGGCAAGACCTTCACCTTCAAGATGAACCCGAAGGCCAAGTTCGCCTCGGGCAATCCGGTGACGGCGGCCGATGCCGAGTATTCGCTACAGCGCGTCATCCTGCTCGATAGCCGCATTTCGTTCATCCTCACGCAGTTCGGCCTGAACAAGGACAACGTGAAGGACAACATCAAGGCGATCGACCCGCAGACCCTGCAGCTCGTCGTCGACCAGAAGTACGCTCCGAGCTTCGTGCTCTACGTGCTGTCGTCCTTCACCGGCGGCATCGTCGACTCAGCTATCGTCAAGCAGCACGAGGGGACCAAGGAAGACGGTTCCAACGACTACGGCAACGCCTGGCTAAAGTCCGAGAATTCGGCCGGCTCGGGCCCGTACGTGCTGACCAAGTGGGATCCGAAGGTTTCCATCCTGCTCAGCCGCAACGAGAACTACTGGGGCACCGCCCCGGGCGTCGACCGCGTCTTCCTGCAGCACATGCCGGAGTCGGCGACGCAGCGTCTCGCGCTCGAGAAGGGCGACATCGACATCGCCAACAAGCTCGGCCCCGACGATATCGGCGCCGTGTCGGCGAACCCCGACGTGCAGGTGCTCGAGGGCGTGTCCTCGACGATGTACTATTTCGGCCTCAACGTGCGTAACCCGGCGCTGAGCAATCCGAAGGTCGTCGAAGCCATCAAGTGGGCCGTCGACTACCAGGGCATCGCCGATACCATCGGCAAGGGCACCATCAAGGTGCACCAGACCATGATCCCGGACGGGTTCCTGGGCGGTGGCATCAACTACAACCCCTACTCGCTCAACATCGAGAAGGCCAAGGCGCTGATCGCCGAGTCCGGCGTTGCCACGCCGATCAAGCTCGCGACCGTTGTCTGGAACGTGCCGCCCTACCCCGATTACGCGCAGGCCGTGCAGGCCACGCTGTCGCAGATCGGCGTTGATCTCGACCTGCAGGTTGTGGACGGCGGCCCGTGGCTCGATCGCTACCGCTCGCACGATCTCGACATCTGGTTCGGCCTGTGGGGCCCGGACTATCCCGATCCGCACTCGAACGCCAAGGCCTTCGGCAACCATGATCCGTCGGATCCGGATGGCCAGAAGGGCAACCTCGCCGATCGCTTCGGCTGGGACTCGGGCAAGGTCTCCGAGCTGGTGAACCAGGCCGTGCAGGAACAGGACGTCGAAAAGCGCAAGGCGCTCTACGATGAGGCCCAGCGCCTGCACACCGACACCTCGCCGTTCGTGTTCATGTTCCAGGACAGCCGCAAGGTTGCCATGCGTTCGAACGTCAAGGGCGTGGTGCTCGGCATCACCTTCTCCGACGACCGCTATGGCGGCGTGACGAAGGAATAACTCACAATCCTGAACCGGAGGCCACCGGCCTCCGGTTCTCCTCGGAGCGACTCTTGGCGAACATCAGTTCTCAAAACTGCCCCCAACCCTGTCCCCTCCCCTCAAGGGGGAGGGAGACCCTCACGACCTGTCTTCGTCCCACAGACACCGCGTCTGCGGTTAGCGTCTCCCTCCCCCTTGAGGGGAGGGGACAGGGGTGGGGGTACGTTTCCCTCACAAGCCCATCAGCAACCGGGGCAACCCAATGAACCGCCCCCTCCGCATCTTCATCGACATCGGCTCATGGCTGATCACGGTGGCGATTACTCTCGTCGGCCTTGCTGCCCTCACCTTCTTTATCGGCCGCGTGCTGCCTATCGATCCGGTGCTCTCGATCGTGGGCGAGAAAGCGACGCCGGAGGTGTACCAGAAGGTCTATCTCGAGCTCGGACTCGACAAGCCGATCTGGGCACAGTTCTGGGACTATTTGGGCAAGCTCCTGCGCGGCGACTTCGGCACGTCGTTCTCGACCTCACGGCCGGTTCTGACCGACCTCATGAACTTCTTCCCCGCAACGCTTGAACTGTCCACCATCGGCCTGATCATCGGCGTGCTGCTCGGCGTGCCGATGGGCGTCGCCTCGGCCTATTGGCACGAGAAGTGGCCGGACCACGTGCTGCGCGTCGTCGGCCTCGTCGGCTATTCGGTGCCGGTGTTCTGGCTCGGCCTCGTCGGGCTGTTCGTCTTCTACTACCTCCTCGGCTGGGTCTCGGGCCCGAGCCAGCTCGATGTGTTCTATGTCGGCGTGGTCGACCGCATCACCGGCTCGATCCTGATCGACAGCGCCATCGCCGGCGAGTGGGACATCTTCTTCAACGCCATCAGCCACATGACGCTGCCGGCGCTGCTGCTCGGCTATTACAGCCTCGCCTACATCTCGCGCATGACCCGCTCGGTGATGCTCGACCAGTTGAGCCGCGAGTACGTGCTGACCGCCCGCCTCAAGGGCGCCAGCGAGCTCCGCGCCGTTGCCGGGCACGCGTTGCGTAACGCAGCGATCCCGCTGGTGACGGTGATCGCGCTCTCCTATGGCGGGCTGCTCGAGGGCTCGGTGCTGATCGAGACGATCTTCTCGTGGCCGGGCATCGGCAACTACATCTACTCCTCGCTGTTCGCAGCCGACATGAACGCCGTGCTGGGTGGCACGCTCCTGGTCGGCGTGGTGTTCGTCCTTCTCAACATGCTGAGCGACGTGCTTTACCGCGCGCTCGATCCGCGCTCGCGGGAGTTCGCGAAATGAGCGTCACCCCCGATCTCGTCGACGATCCGAAGCGCGCGGTGCGCGCCGCCCGCTGGGCCGAGTTCAAGATCTTCAGCCGCCGCTTCATGCGCAACCCGCTGGGCGTGGTCGGGCTGGTTATCGTGGTGGTGCTGCTGTTCTGCGCCGCCTTTGCGCCGTTGCTCGCGACCCATGATCCGTATCTGCCGAGCCTCGGCGATCGGCTAGCGGCCCCGAGCGCCACCTTCTGGCTCGGTGCAGATGAGCTCGGCCGCGATATCTACTCGCGCGTCATCTACGGCTCGCGGCTGACCCTGCTGATTGTGGCGCTGGTGATCGTCACCTCGGCACCGATCGGGCTGATCATCGGCGCTGTGTCCGGCACAGTCGGCGGCTGGGTCGACGTGATCTTCATGCGCGTCACCGATGTGTTCCTTGCCATCCCCAAGCTGCTCTTGGCTTTGGCGTTCGTCGCGGCGCTCGGACCGGGCATCACCAACGCGGCGCTCGCCATCACGCTCACCGCCTGGCCGCCCTATGCGCGCCTCGCGCGTGCCGAAGCGCTGGTGGTGCGCAACTCGGACTACGTCAACGCCGTGCGCCTCGCCGGTGCCAGCGAATTCCGCATCATCGTGTTCCACGTCATCCCGATGTGCCTCAGCTCGGTGATCGTGCGCATGACCTTCGACATGGCGGGCATCATCCTCACCGCCGCCGGCCTCGGCTTCATCGGGCTCGGCGCGCAGCCACCGCTGCCCGAGTGGGGCGCGATGATCTCCACCGGCCGCAAGTTCATCTTCGATCAGTGGTGGGTGGCGACCGTGCCCGGCATCGCGATCTTCACCGTGTCGCTCGGCTTCAACCTGCTCGGCGACGCGATGCGCGACCTGCTCGACCCGCACCTGAGGCAGCGCAAATGAGCAATCTCGTCGAGATCGAGAACCTCCACATCGCCTTCCGCAACGACGAAGGTGGGTACAATGATGCGGTGCGCGGCGTGTCGCTGTCGCTCGGCCGCGAGAAGCTCGGCATCGTCGGCGAAAGCGGATCGGGCAAGAGCCTGACCGGCCGCGCCCTGCTCGGCGTGCTGCCGCCTTATGCGCGGATTAGCGTCGACAAGATGATGTTCGACGGCATCGACCTGAAGTCGGCCAGTCCGAAGCTCCGCCGCTCGCTGCGTGGCGGGCGGATGGGGATGATCCTGCAGGATCCGAAATTCTCGCTGAACCCGGTGATGACCGTCGGCAAGCAGATCGTCGAGGCGATCCGCATCGGCGACCACCGCATCTCCGGCAGCGAGGCGAAGAAGAAGGCGCTCGGCATTCTCGAGGCGGTGCATATCCGCGAACCGGAGCGGGTGTTCTCGCTCTACCCGCACGAGCTCTCGGGCGGCATGGGCCAGCGCGTGATGATCGGCATGATGGTGGTGCGCGAGCCGGACCTGTTGATCGCAGACGAGCCCACCTCGGCGCTCGACGTCACCGTTCGCACCCAGGTGCTCTCGATCCTCGATGAGCTGGTGACTCGTCGTGGCATGGGGCTGATCTTCATCAGCCACGATCTCAACCTCGTCAGCAAGTTCTGCGACCGGGTGATCGTCATGTATGCGGGGCGCATCGTCGAGAGCATCGAAGCGAGCCGCCTGCACGAGGCCACACACCCGTACACGCGGGGATTACTTTCGTGTCTGCCCGCCATCGACGGCACGCTGGAACCGCTGCCCGTGCTCAATCGCGACGCAAGTTGGGCGGAGGCCTGAAGCATGCTGGAAGTTCATGATCTAAGTGTAGACTTCAGCGGCACTTTGGCCGTTCGAAACACTGGATTTCTAGTCGATTCCGGCGAAAGCTTCGGCCTTGTCGGCGAATCCGGCTCGGGCAAATCGACCATCCTCCGCACCATCATGGGCCTCAACGCCAACTGGACCGGCAGCATCGCGGTCGATGGCCTCGACGTCCGGAAAACCCCGCGAAAACAACTCGCCAAGGTGGTCCAGATGGTGTTCCAGGACCCCTACTCCTCGCTGCACCCGCGCTACGTCATCGGCCAGCAGATCGCAGAACCCATGAAAATCAATGGGATAGCGAACCCGGAGCGCCGCACCGCCGAACTTCTGGAGCTGATCGGCCTCGGCGCCAAGTTCCAGTTCCGCTTCCCGCACGAGCTCAGCGGCGGCCAGCGCCAGCGCGTCGCCATCGCCCGGGCCCTGGCGCTGAGCCCGAAAGTGCTGCTGCTGGACGAGCCGACCTCGGCGCTCGACGTCTCGATCCAGGCCGAAATCCTCAACCTGCTCAACCGCTTACGGAAAGAGCTCGGCCTCACGTTCGTGATCGTCAGCCACGATCTTGCGGTCATCAGCTACATGTGCGAGCGGCTGATGGTGATGCGCAACGCCCAGCCGGTTGAGACGCTGACCCGCGAGCAACTGCGCTCCGGCGCCATCGCCGCGGACTACACCAAAGCGCTCATCGCCGCGGCCTGACCTTCAAGCCACCCATTTCCACAGCCGCGCCAGCGCCGGTTGACTCCACTCCGCCATCGCTGCTAATACGCATTAACTGCTAATACGTATTAGCGGATTTTGGAGGATCGATTGGCCAAGGGCGGACGGCTTACGCAGCGGGACATTGCCCGGCTTGCCGGGGTCAGCCAGGCCACGGTTTCCCTGGTGCTCAACGACGCCAAAGCGGCCGAAGGGCGCATTCCGGAAGAGACGCGCGAGCGGGTGCAGAAGGCGATCCGCGAGACCGGATATGTCGCCGATCCGATCGCGCGCCGCATGGCCAAGGGCCTCAACCGCATCCTCGGCGTCTTCACCTACGAGCCGGCTTTCCCCAGCGCGCAGGCCGACTTCTTCGCACCCTTCCTGTTCGGCATCGAGGAGGCGGCGCAGACATTGGGCTACGACCTGCTGCTCCTCACCGGGGCGCCGAGCCAGCGCGGCAAGCGCAAGATCTTCCACGAAAACAACCGGCTACGCCTCGCTGACGGCTGCCTGATCCTCGGGCGCGAGTTCGACCGGGCGGAGCTGAAGCGCCTGGTGCAGGGGGACTACCCGTTCGTCGCCGTCGGCCGCCGTGATCCGGTCGGCGCGCCGGTGCCCTATGTCGGCGCCGACTATGTCACCGGCACCGCCGAGATGGTGCGCCGCGCCAAGGCCAAGGGGCACACGCGGCTCGCCTTTGTCGGTCCGAGCAAGGGCGCGGAGTCGTCGGTCGATCGCTGGACCGGGTTCAACGCCGCGCTCGGGGACGCCGAGCTGGCGCTGCACATCCCCGAGGTGGGCGGCCCTGCCCTGCCGGTGCTCGAGGCGATCCGCAAGTCCGGTGCCACGGTGGTGTTCTTCACCGAACTGGCGGACGCCGTGGTGGTCGAAGCTGCGGCGCGTTCGCAGATGCTGTCGGTGCCGGGCGACCTCTCGATCGTGGTGCTCGGCAGCCATATCCGGCCGGTGCAGTCCGGGACGCGGTTCACCACTTTCTCGATCCCGCGCGAAGAGATGGCGCGGCGCGCCACGCAGATGCTGGCCGAGCGGATCGAAGCCAATTCCGAGGGCGAGCAAGTGCTGCTCGCCTGCGAACCGGTCGAAGGGGAAACCCTCGGCACTCCCAACCTAGCGGCGGATTTCAAGTGAAAGAGTTTTCGGCAGATATCGCGATCATCGGCGGCGGCCTCGGCGGCGTGGCGGCAGCGCTCGGGGCGCTGCGCCGCGGGCGCACCGTTGTGATGACCGAGGAATACGACTGGATCGGCGGGCAGATGACCAGCCAGGCCGTGCCGCCCGACGAGCACAGCTGGGTCGAACAGTTCGGCATCACCCGCAGCTATCGCGCGCTGCGCAACGGCATCAGGCAGTACTATCGCGATCATTTTCCGCTGACCGAGAAGAGCCGCGCCTGGGGCGACCTCAACCCCGGCGGCGGGTTTGTGTCGCGGCTTTGCCACGAGCCGCGGGTCGGATTGGCAGTGATGGAAGCGATGCTGATGCCCTATCGCGGCGGCGGCAAGCTCACCGTGCTGCAGCCTTACAAGCCGGTATCGGCGGAGACCGACGGCGACCGGGTGCGCGCGGTGACGCTCAGGCATCGCGACAGCGGCGAGCGGATCGTGGTGTCGGCGAAATACATCATCGACGCGACGGAACTGGGCGACCTGCTGCCGATGACCGGCACGGAATACGTCAACGGCTTCGAGTCCCAGGCCGAGACAGGTGAGCCGTCGGCGCCTGATGTGGCGCAGCCGGACAACCAGCAGGCGGTATCGATCTGCTTTGCCATCGACCATGTCGACGGCGACCAGCGGATCGATAAGCCAAAGAACTACGAGAAGTGGCGCGCGCTGACCCCGAGCTTTTGGGGCGGGCCGCTGATCGGCTTCCGCGCCCCGCATCCGCGCACGCTCCTGCCGACGGTGCGCAGCTTCACGCCGAACCCGGACGATGATCCGACGCTGGTCGACGCGGACCAGCGCAAGAACCCGGGCGACGGGAACCTGTGGACGTTCCGGCGCATCGCGGCGCGGGGCAACTTTGTGCCCGGCGCCTATCAATCCGACATCTGCCTCGTGAACTGGCCGATGCTCGACTATTTCGAGGCGCCGATCATCGACGTGCCCGAGGACGTGTACCAGGCGCGGCTGGCCGAGGCGGCCGAGCTGTCGATGTCGGTGTTCTACTGGCTACAGACCGAGGCACCGCGCGAAGACGGCGGCCAGGGGTTCCCCGGCCTGCGGCTGCGCGGTGATGTCACCGGCACCAGCCACGGACTTGCGATGGCGCCCTATATCCGGGAGAGCCGGCGCATCCGGGCGGTGACCACCATCGTCGAGCAGGACCTGTCCTATGCGACGCGCGGCGAGCAGGGCGCGGTGAACTATCGCGACAGCGTCGGTATCGGCATGTACCGGCTGGATCTGCACCCCTCGACCGGCGGCGACAACTACATCGACGTGGCTTCGTGCCCGTTCGAGATCCCGCTCGGCGCGTTGCTGCCGCAGCGGATGACCAACCTGCTGCCGGCCGGCAAGAACATCGGCACCACGCACATCACCAACGGCTGTTACCGGCTGCACCCGATCGAATGGAACATCGGTGAGGCCGCCGGGGTGCTCGCCGCACATTGCCTCAACGAGGGACTGACGCCGCACCAGGTGCAGGCCGATGACGCGAAGCTTGGCAACTTCCAGGCTCACCTCGCCCTCGAGGGGATCGAAATCCGCTGGCCGGACGTGCGCGGCTACTAGCGGAACCCACAACCAAGAAACGGCACAGAGACTGCACAAGGAGGAACATGATGAGACTGAGGACCATTCTCGCCGGACTGGCGATGACGACTACCGCCCTTTCCGCCCTTGCCGCCCCGGCAATGGCGCAAGAACTGCGCATGGCGATCTGGAGTGCCAATGAGGCACACTTGGCGCTCTTCAACGAGATCGCCGACGAGTATGAGGCCAGCCATCCCGGGGTGACCGTCACCTTCGACTCGCTGCCCTTCGATGGTTTCACGACAACGCTGACCACGCAGATCGCTGGCGGCAATCCGCCCGATCTCGCCTGGACCTTCGAAACCACGGCGCCCGACTTCATGGCTGCCGGCGCGCTGTTCCCGCTCACCGAGACCTTCACCAAGACCGAGGGCTATGATCTCGCCGACTACGCTCCGGCGACGCTGACCGCCTGGTCGCAGGACGGGGTGCAGTATCTCTATCCGTTCTCGACCTCGCCGTTCGGCATTTTCGTCAACAATGACATGGTCCGCGCGGCCGGCGCCAAGACCCCGGCAGAGATGATCGCGGCAGGCGAATGGACCTGGGACAATGCCATCGCCACCGCCGAGGCCGTCGCCAAGACCGGCAAGCAGGGGCTGATTGTCCGCGACTTCGAATACAAGGCCTGGGGCAACCTGGCAGCGATTTACACCGGCTGGGGCGCCCACCCGTGGTCGGACGATACCAAGACCTGTGCCTTCACCGACCCGAAAATGGTCGATGCGATGACCTTCATCCATGACGCTATCTTCACCAAGAAGGCACTGCCGGGACCGGGCGTGTCCGCCGACTTCTTCGCCGGCGACGGCGCCATGACCATCACACAGATCAGCCGGGCCTCGCTGTTGCCCAAGGACGACAAGGCGTTCGACTGGGACCTGGTGCCGCTGCCTGCCGGTCCCGTCGGCGAGTATGGCTTTGTCGGCCGCGCCGGTATCGGCGTGCTCGCCAGCGGCAAGAATCCGCAGGCTGCTGCCGACTTCCTGGCGTTCTTCTCGAACAAGGCCAATGTGCAGAAGCTGTCGCGGTTCTTCCCGCCGGCGCGCCAGAGTCTCCTGACCGTGGACGTGCTGGCCGCAGCAAATCCACTGCTCACGCCGGCGCAGCTCGAAGCGGTGGTCATCCATGGCGTATCGACTGGCGTGTCGGCGCAGCAGGTTCGCAACTTCGCCCAGCTGGATCAGGCCGTACGCGCCGCGCTCGACGGCATGTGGCAGCCGGATGCGGATGTTGCGGCGGTGCTGAAGACGGTTTGCGACCGTGTGAACCCGCTGCTGGCGGCGAACTGACCGGAGGTTGGGCGGCGAGCACCGCCGCCCAACCTTCCCTATACTCAGGACCATTCAATGACCCTCGCGACGCGCACAGAGGATATTGCACCGGCCAGGCGTCCGTTCTGGACCATGGCGCGCCGCGACGCCGCCGCGGGTTACCTGTTCATCGCGCCGCAACTGATCGGCATCGTCGTTTTCGTGCTGGCGCCGCTGGGGCTGGTGTTCTGGTACTCGCTGCACGAATGGAACGTCTTGGCCGGATCGTTCCGCTTCACCGGCGCGGCCAACTACCAGAAGCTGCTCAGCGACCCGGCGCTGGGCGAGGTGATGGGCGTCACGGCGGTGTTCTCGTTCGGCCTCGCCATTCTCAACATGGGGATGGCGCTGGGGCTGGCGCTGCTGCTCAACCAGAAGCTACGCGGCATGGTGATCTTCCGCACGCTGTTCTTTTCGCCGGTAGTGGTGTCGCTGGTCGCCTGGACCATCGTCTGGAGCTTCCTGTTGCAGGACAATGGCGGCATCAACGGGCTGCTGCAGCTGATCGGCGTGGAGGGCCCGAACTGGCTGCGCCACCCGACCACGGCGATGATCTCGGTGATCGTGGTGCAGGCGATCAAGAATGTCGGGCTCAACATGATCCTGTTCCTCGCGGCGCTACAGGGCGTGCCGCGGGAGCTGTTCGAGGCAGCGCGCGTCGATGGCGTGCCGCGCTTCAAGCAGTTCTATCGCATCACCCTGCCGCTGATTTCGCCGACCATCCTGTTGGCCTCGATCGTCACCATTGTCGGGGCGCTGCAGGTGTTCGCGCAGATCATGATCCTGACCCAGGGCGGTCCGGGTTTTTCGACCACGGTGCTGGTCTATTACCTCTACCAGCAGGCGTTCCAGTTCTACCTGTTCGGCTACGGCTCGACGGTGTCGATCGTGCTGCTGGTCATCGTAGGCGCCCTGACCTTCATCCAGTGGCAGCTGCGCAGAAAGTTCGTGTTCTATGAAAACTGAGCTCAGCCCACGCGCCCAGGTGCTCATCTACGGGGTGATGTGCATCCTCTTGATCCCGTTCGTATTTCCGACCTGGTGGATGGTCACCTCGTCGATCAAGCCGGTGAGCGACATCTTCGCGTTTCCGCCCGACATCGTGCCGCGTGCCTTCGACTTTTCGTCCTATGCCGACGTGTTCAAGATCCAGCCGTTTGCCCAGCAATACTGGAACTCGGCCTATATCGCGGCGATCGTTACGGTGGGGACGATGGCGGTGGCGTCGCTCGCAGGCTACGCCTTCGCGCGCATCCGCTTCCCCGGCGCCAATGCCATCTTCATGGTGGTGCTCGTGGGGCTGCTGATCCCGTCGGAAGTGACGCTGGTGCCGCTGTTCCAGATGTTCCTCAAATGGGGGATGATCAACACGCATTGGCCGCTGATCCTCGTGCCGATCTTCGGGGCGCCGGCGGTGTTCGCCACCTTCATCATGCGGCAGTTCTTCATCTCGCTGCCGGTGGAGCTCGAGGAAGCCGCGCGGGTCGATGGGCTCGGGCGGTTCAAGATCTTCTGGACCATCGCCCTGCCCCTGGCGCGGCCGGCGCTGGCAGCGGTTGCCATCTTCACCTTCCTCGGCAGCTGGAACCTCTATCTCGAACCGATCGTCTTCATTTCGGCGACCGAGAAGTTCACCCTGCCGCAGGCTCTCACCCAGTTCACCGACGCATATGGCGGGCCGATGTGGAATGTGCAGCTCGCTGCCGCGACCATGACGGCGATCCCCGTGCTCATCGTCTTCATCGTGGCGCAGAAGCAGTTCGTCGAAGGCCTCGCCCATACCGGCCTCAAGGGCTGACAAGGAATATCGCATGGCGCCCGTAACCCTCAAATCGGTCCACAAGAGCTATGGCGGCGCGGCGGTAGTCCACGGCGTCGACATCGACATGGCGGACGGCGAATTCGTGGTGCTGGTCGGCCCCTCCGGCTGCGGCAAGTCCACGTTGCTGCGGATGATCGCCGGGCTCGAACCGATTACCGGCGGCGAGATCGAGATCGGCAACCGGGTGGTCAACGAGCTCGAGCCCAAGGACCGGGACATCGCCATGGTGTTCCAGAACTACGCGCTCTACCCGCACATGACGGTGGAAAAGAACATGGGCTTTTCGCTGGAGCATCGTGGTGCTTCGAAAGCCGAGATCGCCGAACGGGTGAACTGGGCAGCCGACATACTGGGCCTGAGCACCCTGCTCCAGCGCCGGCCGGGCCAGCTCTCCGGCGGCCAGCGGCAGCGCGTGGCCATGGGCCGCGCCATAGTGCGCAACCCGCAGGTGTTCCTGTTCGACGAGCCGCTGTCGAACCTCGATGCCAAGCTGCGCGTGGTGATGCGCGGCGAGATCATGGGGCTGCACCGGCGGCTGAAAACCACCACCGTTTACGTCACGCACGACCAGGTGGAGGCGATGACCATGGCGGATAAGATCGTAGTGATGAACGCCGGAAAGGTCGAGCAGATCGGCACGCCGACCGAGCTGTTCGACCGGCCGGCCAACGTGTTCGTGGCAGGCTTCATCGGGTCTCCGGCGATGAATTTCATTCCCGGTCCGGTGCTCGGCAAGGCGGCGGGCATCACCGTCGGAGTACGGCCAGAGCATTTCGAGATTGCCGACAGTGGCATTGCTATGAATGTGACGCTGGTCGAGCCGATGGGGTCGGATACGCAGATCACCGGCAAGGTGGGCGAGACCGAGATCATCGCCATGTTCCACCGACGCCTCGATGTGGACGTGGGCGACGTGCTGACCCTCAGACCCAACGAGATACACCGGTTCGATGCGGCGAGTGGCGTCCGGTTGTAGCCGTCAGTCGTCGAAGTGGCCCCAATTGGCGAAGGCGGCGCCCTGCAGGCGAGTGACGACGGGGTCGGGCTGCGGCCACTCGGACTTGCCTTCGGGCAGCGGCTGTTCGCTGGATGAGTGCTCCGGACGCCAGCCGAGGGTCTGGTCAGGATCGTTGAGGTACCAGGCGTTCTCGTTGTCGGAGATGGCGAAGACGGTGCGGTAGCCGAGGTCGGGGGCGTCGAGGGCGGTGGTCACGAGGCTCAACAGGTCGTCCCGGTGGACGTAGAGCTTCAGGTCGCGCTGGTTGTTGGACGGGTTGGCAGCGCAGATGCGGATGCTCATGCAGCCGATGCCGAACTTGTCGTGGTAGAGCCGGCCGAGGTTTTCGCCGAACAGCTTGCTGACGGCGTACAGGGTATCCGGCCGCAGCTCGGCGTGGATATCGAGCGGCACCTCGGTGGACGGGTGCATGCCGAGCACATGGTAGGACGACGCATAGATGACGCGGTTGACCCCGGCCTTCCGCGCCGCGTCGAAGATGTTGTAGGTGCCGACGATGTTGGTATCGAGGATTTGCTGCCACGGCGCCTCCTTGGACATACCGCCAAGGTGCACCACGGCTGAGATGTCCTGGCGCATCAGCCCGTCGACCGCCGCACGATCGGCGAGATCGGCGAGGACCACCGCACCGCCATCCGCCGGCGCTGCGATGTCAGTCGCAAGGAACGCCGTGCCCGATTCCGCCAACCTCGACCGGAAGTGCGTGCCGAGCCTGCCGGCGGCTCCAGTCAACAGGACTTGCGGCATTGTTTTCCTCAGGCGGGAGCCGAGAGCCGCAGGCGCGGATCGGGGCGGGGGACGGCGCGGATCAGGGTTTGAGTATAGGGATGCTCGGGCCGCTCGCAAATCTGCGCCACATCGCCGATCTCGACGATCTTGCCGTTCTTCATCACCGCGACGCGGTCGCAGAAATAGCGGATCACCGAGATGTCGTGGCTGATGAACAAGTAGGAGAGGCCATACTCGTCCTGCAGCCCGCGCATCAGGTCGAGCACCTGGTGGCGCAGGGAAACGTCCAATGCCGAAGTGGGCTCGTCGGCAATGATCAGGCGAGGCCGCAGCGCGATGGCGCGGGCGATGGAGATGCGCTGCCGCTGGCCGCCGGAGAAGGCGTGCGGATAACGCTCTCCGCCATCGGCAGGAAGGCCGACGCGCATCAGCAGTTCGGCCACCCGGTCGCGCATCTCGCGCTCGGTCATCGTGGTGTTGGTGCGCAACGGCTCGGAGATGATCTGGTAGACGGTCATCCGCGGGTTGAGCGAGGAATGCGGGTCCTGGAACACCATACGCACTTCGCTGTAGAGCGACTTCATCTCGCGCTTCGACAGTCGCGCGATGTCGACCTCGACGCCGTCGCCGCGCCAGTAGTTCACCTGCCCACCGGTTGGCGTGTAGATGCGGAGCAGCGTGCGGCCGAGGGTGGTCTTGCCCGAGCCGCTCTCGCCGACGACGCCGACGGTTTCGCCCTTGTTGATGGTGAGGCTGACGCCGTCGATGGCCTTGAGATAGGCGGTGGGCTTGCCGAGGATGCCGAGGTTGAGCGGGAAATGCAGCGACAGGTCGCTGATCTCTGCGATCGGGGATTCCTCAGCCGGACGCGGCGGGCGGGGCGCCGGGGTCTCGAGCTTCAGCACGGAGCCGAGCAGCGCCTTGGTGTAGGGCTGCTGCGGGCGTTCGAACAGGTCGAACACGTCGGCCTGCTCCACCATCTCGCCCTTGAACATCACCATGACGCGGTCGGCGATCTGAGCGACGACGCCCATGTCGTGGGTGATGAACAGCACGGCCATGCCGCGGTCGCGCTGCAACTCGCGCAGCAGCGACAGGATTTCGGCCTGGGTGGTGACGTCGAGCGCCGTGGTCGGCTCGTCGGCGATGAGGATTTCCGGGTTGCAGGAGAGCGCCATGGCGATCATCGCGCGCTGCCGCATGCCGCCAGAGAACTCGAACGAGTAGCGGTCGAGCGCCGCTTCCGGATTGGGGATGCGTACGCGATCGAGTAGCGCAGCGGCGCGCTTGCGGGCCTCCTCCTTGCTGATCTTTTCGTGTAGGAGAATGGCTTCGATGATCTGGTGGCCGATGGTGTGAACCGGCGACAGGCTCGACATCGGCTCCTGGAAGATCATGGCGATGCGCCGGCCCCGCACCTCGCGGATGCCGCGGCCGAGCGCGCCGAGCTTGACGATGTCGACCTCGCCACTGCCGGTATCGAGCAGGATTTCTCCGGCGGTGATGCGGCCGGGCGCGGCGACGAGTTGCAGGATGGCCCGGGCGGTGACGCTCTTGCCCGAGCCGCTTTCGCCGACGAGGCACAACGTTTCTCCGCGGGACAGGCTGAAGCTGACCCCGCGCACCGCGTGCACCACCGACTTGTGCACCGGGAACTCGACGGCGAGATCCTTGACGACGAGGACCGGTTTGGCGTTGGGCGTGTCGTTACTTGGCATAGGGATCAGCGGCGTCGCGGACGCCGTCTCCGAGGAAGTTGAGCGACAGCACGGCTACGACGACGCAGATGCCGGGCACGAACAACCAGGGCGCCTGGGTGATGGCGCCGAGGTTCTGCGTGTCCTGCAGCAGCACGCCCCAACTGACGATCGGCGGCTGCAAGCCGAGGCCGAGGAAGCTGAGCGCCGTTTCGGCAAGGATCATGTGCGGGATGGCGAGGGTGACCGCCGCGATGATGTGCGAGTAGAGGCTCGGCATCATGTGCCGCATGATCAGCCGGAACTCGCTGACCCCGTCGAGCCGCGCGGCGATGACGAAATCGTCGGTGCGAAGGCTGAGGAACCGGCCGCGCACCACGCGCGCGATCTCGGTCCAGCCGATCAGCGACAGGATGACGAGGATCGAGAAATACACCTGCAGCGGCGGCCAGTCCTTCGGCATGGCGGCGGCGAGGCCGAGCCAGAGCGGAATGGTGGGCACCGAGCGGATGAACTCGATGACGCGCTGGATGACGCGATCGACCATGCCGCCGCGATAGCCGGAAATGCCGCCGAGGATCATGCCGATAACCAGGGACAGGGTGACCCCGACCAGCCCGATGGACATCGAAATGCGGGTGCCGTGGATGGTGCGGCTAAGCAGGTCACGCCCTAGCCGGTCACCGCCGGCAAGGAAGAAGGGTTTGCCCTTCTCGAGCGGGCCGATGAGGTGGAGATCGGCGTCGAACAGCCCCCACATCTTGTAGCTCTGGCCGCGGACGAACAGGCCGATCGGGATGATCTCGGTCGGCTTGGGCGTGAAGACGCGCCGGAAGCTCTTGGCATCGACCTTGATATTGAAGCCGGTGACATGCGGCTGGAAGGTCGAGCCGCCGGCGCCATCGTCGACGAACCAGCCGATGGTCTGTGGCGGCACGTAGGTGAAGCGCGGATCGAACTTCGCCGGATCCTGTGGGGCGAGGAACTCGGCGAACAGCGCGACAGAATAGATCAGCGCGACGACGAACAGCGAGAGCAGCGCCAGCTTGTGCTTCTTGAACTTGTGCCAGAACAGGGTCCACTGGCCGGCGGCCTGCAAGCGCCCGGCTGTGAGCTGCTGATCGAGCAGACCGGCTTCGATGTCGGTGGCTTCGGTGGGCGCGCTCATGACAGCCGGATCCTGGGGTCGGAGATGGCGAGCAGGATGTCGGAAACCAGCGTGCCGATGAGCACGAGCCCGCCGCTCAACAGGATGAAGGCACCCGCGAGGTACATGTCCTGGCTCTTGAGCGCCTGCAGCAATAGCGGGCCGGCGGTGGGGAGGTTGAGCACAGTAGAGACCACCAGCTCGCCCGAAATCAGCGCCGGCAGCACCCAGCCGACTGTGGAGATGAAGGGGTTGAGCGCCACGCGCACCGGATAGGTGAGGATGAGTCGCATCTCGGGCAGCCCCTTCGAACGGGCCGCCTCGACATAGGGCTTGTGCAGTTCATCGAGGAGATTCGCCCGCATCACACGGATCAGCGAGGCGGTGCCGGCGGTGCCGAGAACGAAGATCGGGATCCAGGCGTGGGTGATGAAGTCCCACACCTTGGCAAACGAGAACGGCGCGTTCTCGAAGGCCGGCGAGAACAGGCCGCCGACCGAGACGCCGAACCACATGGTGGTGGCATAGAGCAGAACGATGGCGAGGAGGAAATTGGGAGTCGCCATGGCGAGGAAGGCGAAGGCGGTCGCCACATAGTCGGTGACCGAGTACTGCCGCACCGCCGAATAGATGCCGATGGGCAGCGAGAAGGCCCACATCAACATCAGCGTCAGCACCGAGATCAGTGCCGTCATCCCCATGCGGCCCCAGATCAGCTCGGTGACCGGCTGGTTCCACTCGAAGCTGTCGCCGAAATCGCCGCGGGTGACGATGCCGCCGATCCACTTGAAGTACTGCACCACGACATTTTCACCGAGCCCGTAGCGCTCGCGGAGGCTGCTGAGCAGGGCGCTGTCGACGGTCTCGCCCGATTGCGCGATCTGCGCGGCATAGGTCGAGACGTAGTCACCCGGCGGCAGCTGGATGACGGTGAAGGCGAGTATCGAAATCGCCACCATCGCCGGAACCATGCCGGCTATTCGCTTGAGGATATAGAGGAGCATGAACCGCCCGTGCGTTGGGCGATCCGGCGGATGGACTCCGCCAGATCGCGCGTTCGGTGACTACTGCTTGAAGTAGAACTGCTCGGTATTCAGCGTACCCGGGTCCGGATGGATCCAGCCAGTGGGGGTATCGTCCGGCACGTTGCCGAGCTTGTTCGATACCACGGAGAAGCCCTGGATCGCCGAGCTGACGCCGATCTGGTAGAACTGCTCAGCACTGATATCGAGCAGCTGGCTCACCAGCTTCGCCTGTTCGTCGACGTTCGACGTGGCCTTGATCTGGTCGTAGAGCGACCACTGCTGCTTCACGTAATCCGGCGGCTCGACCCCACCGTCCTTGATGTAGAACTTGGCCCAGTCGACGGCGAAGTTCGACTCCGTGGAGAACGGGAAGTAGTCGCGCGGATCGATATAGACGTCGATGCCGCCCGAGGTTGCGCCCCACACCACTATATCGTGCTGGCTGGCGGTCTTTTCCTCGTAGAAGCGGGTGCGATCCATGGCGGTGAAGCGGGCATCGACCCCGACCGCCTGCCAGTACTGCACCAGGAGTTCCGCGACGTCGGCCATGTTGCCGAGCGCAGTCACCGCGGCGACGTTCACCACCAGCGGGCTGCCATCTGGTGCAAGGCGCAGGCCGTTGGCGCCGCGCTTATCGAGCCCGATCGAGTCGAGGAGGCGGTTGGCTTCATCCGGGTTGAACTCAAGATACTGGGTCGCCAGCTTCTCGTTGTAGAACGGCGTGCCCTCGAGCGGTGCGACCTGCCGCGGCGTGCCCTGCCCCAGGTAGACCGTATCGATGATCGCCTGGCGGTCGAGCGCATGCGACAGCGCGATGCGGAAGTCCTTGTTCGAGAAGATCGGCGCCTTCACCGCATCGTGCGAGTTGAGGTTGACCGAGATGGTCAGCGCATTACCGACGCGGGACTCGCGCGGGCTGAGGCGGAAGTTGCCGGCCTCCTGGCCCTCCGACAGCACCGGCAGGTTGGTGGTGTTGGCGGTGTGGCGGACTTCGTAGTCGATCTCGCCCGCCAGCACGCTGAGCAGCAGCGTCTGCGCTTCGGCATTCACCGACATCGAGAGCCCGTCGATATAGGGCAACTGGTTACCGGCGGTGTCGACCTTCCAGTAGTAGGGGTTGCGCTCGAGCGAGACGCGGGTGGCCCCAGCAACGTATGGCTCAGTGATCCGCCACGCCTCGATCGTCGGGCGATCCGGATTGCGCCAGCGCTGGATGTTCTCGATGCCGACGCCGCACATGTTGACCATCTGCTCGGCCCAGTCGGCGACACCTGCCGCCTTGGCCTGGGCATCGGCATCCGGGTTGTACTTGGGCAAGAACTGGCTGCAATAGGCCTTGCTCAGGAGCGTCAGCTGCACGCCGTAGACGCTGGCCGCGTTGAGAACGAAGAGGCCGTTCGGCTTCGTCCAGGACAGGGTGAACTCGGTCGGCGAGGCGACGGAGATCGTCGGCAGCTCGCCCTCGACCGTCAGCCAGCCGGGCTTGGTCGGGAACAGCTTCGCGTCCGGCAGCACGTCCTCAACGAAGAAGGCGACGTCATCGGCGGTGAAGGGCGTGCCGTCCGACCACTTCATCCCCTCGCGCAGCGTGAAGGTAAAGGACTTGCTGTCCTCGCTGACGCTGTAGCCGCTGGCGATATTGGGCACGACCTCGCCCGTCCACTCGGCATCCCAGGCCAGCAGCGGCTCGTAGCCGAAGTAGGTGAAGAGCATGTTGCGGTCATTGCCGCCCACCATGCCGCCGCGGAATGTGCCGCCATACTGGCCGACTTCGCTCACCGGCGTGATCACGCGCGGCGAGGCACCGACACGTTCGGCTACCGGCGGCAGCGTGCCGTCGGCAACGGCCGCGTCAAGCATCGGCGCCTGTTTGTAATCGGCTGCCAGCGCAGCGCCGGCCAATGCCAGCATCGATACCCCGGCCAGCGAAGCCATAAGGAAATGCTTCAATTCACCCTCCCGTGAGAATTGCTTCCGAACGCCGGGAGCGTTCTCCTTCAGCGTCGGTGGTGGCAATGTGGTATGACTGCAATGGCGCTGTCAAACGATAAATCATACTTCTTTGACGTGGGGGGTGGATGACATACCCCTGGTTGCGTTGACAGCGGGGTTTTTGGGGTGGTAGCAGAAAGAAATAGTACTAATTCTCTGACCGCCATGGAGACGCCTGGTGACTTTTGACGAGATCAAAGCGAAGATCGGCTCGGGGCTGCTTTCCTTCCCGGTGACCGATTTTGGCGCCGATGGCGAGTTCGATGCGGCCTCGTACGCCAAGCGCCTGCAGTGGCTCTCGTCCTATGGCGCCGCGGGACTGTTTGCGGCGGGCGGCACAGGTGAGTTCTTTTCCATCGGCTATGACGAGTACGACGCGGTGATCCGCACGGCGGTCGAGAACAGCGCTGCCGATGTGCCGGTGCTGGCCGGCGTCGGCTATGGCACGAGGATGGCAGTGGATCTGGCGAAGCGCGCCGAGGCGGCGGGTGCCGCCGGCATCCTGGTGCTGCCGCATTACCTGATGTTCGCCGAAGAAGAGGGCGTCATCGCCCACATGCAGGCGATATGTAATGCCGTCGGACTCGGCGTCATCTATTACGCGCGAGACAACACGCGGCTGTCACCCGCCGGGCTTGAGAAGCTGGCTGAAGCCTGCCCGAATTTCATCGGCTACAAGGACGGCATCGGCGACCTGCAGCTGATGCAGCGCGTCGCCCACCGGCTCGGCGATCGCGTCGTCCATATCGGAGGCCTGCCCACCGCCGAGGTGTTCGCGCAGCCCTATCTCGAGATGGGCGTCACCACCTATTCGTCGGCGGTGTTCAACTTCGTGCCCGAGCTGGCGCTGCGCTTTTACAACGCCGTGCGGCAGCGCGACACGCAGGTGATCGACGGGCTAATGAAGAGCTTCTACCTGCCGCTGATCGAGTTGCGCGACCGTAAGCGCGGCTACGCCGTCTCGATGATCAAGGCCGGTGCAGAGCTCGTCGGCCGGTCCGCCGGCAAGGTGCGCACGCCGCTGACCGAACTCGATGCGAGTGAGCGCAAGATCCTCGCGGATCTGATTTCAGCCAACGCCTGACGGCACTCTCCCAGCCCGAGGCGAAAAGGCCCGGATCTCGCGATCCGGGCCTTTGCATTTGCGCGAAAACCTCAGGCGCCGTAGGGGTCCCAGCCGTTCGCCTGAAACAGGCCGATGATGTAGCCGAAGCAGAACGCGAAGGCGGTTTCCATCGAGTTGTCGGCATCGATGTGTGGCACGTGGTCGGGCATGATCATGCCGTCATAGCCGACCTCGTGGTAGATCTTGAGCGCCGCCGGCATGTCCATGTCGCCATTGTCCGGGAACTCCTCAGTGAACGAGTAGCGGCCGCCCTTGATGTTGCGGAAATGGACGTTGAAGATCTTCTTCCGGCTGCCGAACCAGCGGATCACTTCGCCGATTTCCGCACGCGGATTCTCCATGCCCTCAGCCACCGTGCCCTGGCAGAAATTGAGGCCGTGATAGGGGCTCTCGCAGGTCTGGACGAACCGCATCAGCCCCTCGACGCTCGACAGCACACGGCTCTCGAAGCCGCGATAGCCAGGCGGCGTCATCGGGTCATGCGGATGGCAGGCGAGGCGCACCTTGTTCGCCGTGGCGACCGGCACCACGCGCTCGAGGAAATACTCGATGCGCTCCCAGAACTCCTCCGACGAGACCTTTCCTGCAATCGTCAGCGTGTCGCCGTCAGTCGCCTTGTCGGCGCGCCAGGTCGAGAGCTTCTGCCCGCCGCGTCCGGTCTCGGACTCGGTGCGCGGAATGCCGAGCACGTTGAAGTTGTACTTCGCCGCGCCGATGCCGGCCTCGGCCAGCGCCTCGATGATGCGGCAGATGCCGTCGATCTCGCGGTCGCGCTCGCCCGGCTTGCCCAGGACGATCCCCGGCGCCTGGTGGTTGCGCTCGATGCCCGAGGACGGCAGCGGCAGCTGCACCATGTCGAGCACCAGCCCGAACTTCGAGACATGCTCGACATGCCGCATCAGGATGTCACGATTCCACTGCCACGGGTCGCCCACCGGGTCGATGCAGACATGCCGGACACCCAGCTGGGCCAGCTGCCTGAGGTAACGATCCCCGACCTTGGCGAACTGGTCCCCGCCAAGTTGTGTGCCTACGTACATTCAACCCCTCCAAAAATATGACTTCTTCAAAGCAGTATGATAGTTTCATCATGTGGGCAACCGTGGCGATGCGCTGCCCCTCTTTCGCTGCCAGATTGCCACGCCTATGAATGCTCCCTGAACGACAGATAAACGGCAACCCAACCTGATGTCCCCCAGCCCTGCCATCCACCTCACCGACCGGGTCAAGCTCGACCTGCTGCGGCTGATCGAGACCACCGGCTTGAACCCCGGCGACAAGCTGCCGCCGGCAGACCGGCTCTGCGAACAGTTCTCGGTGAGCCGCACCGTGGTGCGCGAGGCGATCGCGAGCCTCAAGGCCGAGGGCCGGCTGCGCTCGCTGCGCGGCAGCGGCGTCTATGTCAGCAAGCCACCGTTGCCCGCCGGCGGCCTCTCCATGCTGATGGCAGCGCCCGAAGAGATCGGCGACGTGCTCGACTTCCTCGAGTTCCGCATCAGCGTCGAGGTCGAAGCGGCCGGCCTCGCCGCCGAGCGCCGGACGGAAGTGAACCTCCTGCGCATGGAGCAGGCGATGACCCAGTTCAACCGCCACCTCAGCGACAATACGCTCGCCACCGACGCCGACCGCGCCTTCCATCGCGCTATCGCCGACGCCACCAACAACAAGCGCTTCCGCCTGTTCGTCGACGAGATGGGCGAGCGGCTGATCCCGCGCCGCGCGCTGGGGGCCAGTTTCTCCGACGACAAGAGCAAGTCCGAGTTCCTCGACGTGATCCGCGCCGAGCACCAGCGCATCTTCGACGCCATCAGCGATCGGAAGCCCGACGAGGCGCGTCTGGCCATGCGGCAGCACCTCGAGGGTGGCCGCCGGCGCTATCGCGAGTGGAGCCTCGCGCAGGACAGCCACGAATGAGCGCACCGGCTATCAGCACCGTCGCCGCCGATCGCTGCGAGATCGGCGAGAGCCCGCTGTGGGACGATCGGACCGGGCTGCTCTACTGGGTGGACATCAATCCCGGCATCATCCATCGGATCGATCCGCTCACCGGCGCGCGGCAGCGCTGGGAGATGGGCGAGCCGGTGGGTGCGCTGGGGCTCTGCCAATCGGGGCAACTCGTCGTCGCACTGCGCGACACGGTGATCCTGTTCGACCCGCGCGACGGCAGCCGGCAGGCGCTCGCGTCGGTTACGCACGCCAAGCCAGAGATGCGGCTCAACGACGGCAAGGTCGGCCCGGATGGCGCGTTCTGGGTTGGCTCGATGGATGCGAGCGGCGACGCCAACCCGGCCGGCACGCTCTATCGCTTCGCGCCCGACGGCAGCGTGGCGGTGATCACCGAGGGTTTTAGAATATCGAACGGACTCGCCTGGGATGCGGCCGGGACGCGCATGTACCACTCGGACTCGCGTGGCATCTGGGTCGACCTCCTCGATTTCGATCCGGCCACTGGCGCGGCCACCAACCGCCGGCGCTGGCTCGACCTCGACGAAGCCACCGGCCGCCCCGACGGCGGCGCCTGCGACGTTGACGGCAACTACTGGTCGGGCGGCGCCTCGGCGGGCCGGCTCAATCGCTTCTCACCCGACGGCGTGCTGCTCGACTGGATCGACCTGCCGAACCTGCGCCCCACCATGCCCTGCTTCGGCGGCCCTGACCTCGATACGCTGTTCGTCACCAGCCTCAGCGTCGGGGTTGCCGCGGAAGACCTGGCCCGCTGGCCGCTTTGCGGCGCCATGGTCAGCTTCGAAACGGCAACCAAGGGCGTCGCTGTCGCGAGGTTTGCGATCTAGCGGGTTGGACGGGCGCTACCGCCCGCCCATGCCGGCGTTCAGGGCGATGCTGTTGTAGATCAGCTTCTGCAGCAGGATTGCCAGCACAATGCCGGGGAGCATGGAGAGGGCGGCGCCCGCCATGATGTAGTTCCACTGCGTGCCCTGCTGGGTCTGGAAGTGGGTGAGGCCGACCGGCAGGGTCGCGTTTTCCTGGCCGGTCATCACGATCAGCGGCCAGAGGAAGTTGTTCCACTGGGCGATGAAGGTGAAGAGCGAGAGGAGCCCGATGGCCGGCATCGACAGCGGCACGATGATGCTGATGAGGATGCGCAGCCGCGAGGCCCCGTCGATCAGCGCCGCTTCCTCGAGAGAGTCGGGGATCGAGAGGAAGAACTGGCGTAGCAGGAACGCCCCGAAGGTGCCGAAGGCCACCGGCAGGATGACGCCCTGGAAGGTGTTGACCATCCCGAGGCTGTTGACGATCAGGAACAGCGGGATGATCAGCATGATCGAGGGCACCATGAGCGTGCCGACATAGCCCAGCAGCAGGGCATCGCGGCCAGGGAATTTCAGGCGGGCAAAGGCGTAGCCGGCAAGGCACGAGACCACCACGGTGATCACAGTGACGCTGCCGGCGACGATCATCGAATTGAGGAAGAACCGGCCAAAGGGCAGCTCCGACCAGGCCTTGGCGAAATTGTCCCACTGGAACTCGTGCGGCAGGATGCGCACCGGGATGGCCAGCACCTCGGCGTTGGAGCGCACCGCGTTCGACACCATCCAGAAGAACGGGAACAGGAACAGCAGCGCCACCAGGATGAGCGCGCCATGGTTGAGGATATCGAGCGCCAGGGCGGCGCGGGAACGGGCCTTAGTTGTCATAGTGCACCCACTTGCGCTGCAGCCAGAACTGGAGGGCGGTCAGAGCCATGATCAGCGCAAACATCACCCAGGCGATCGAAGAGGCGTAGCCCATCTGGAAGTTCTGGAAGCCGCGCTGGTAGATGGCATAGCCCAGCGTAGCGGTGGCGTTGCCCGGACCGCCGCGGGTCATCACGTAGATCTGGTCGAACACCTGCAGCGAGGTGATGGCAGTCATCACCGTGCCGAAGAACAGCGTCGGCGAGATCAGCGGCAGGCGGATTTTCCAGAAGCGGTCCCAGGCGCTGGCGCCGTCGATTTTTGCCGCCTCGAGGTAGCTCGGCGGCACCATGTCGAGCGCGGCGTTGAACAGCACCGTGTTGTAGCCGACATTGGCCCAGAGCGAGACGATGATCACCGCCTGCATGGCGAGCGTCTGGTTGGTCAGAAGGTTCGGTACGCCCAGCGACAGCGACTTCATGATGAAGTCGAAAAACCCGCCCGGCGCGAAGATCAGCATCCAGACAATGGCAACGGCGATTCCGGGCGTGAAGGTGGGGAGGAAAAACACCACCCGGAACCACCGTTGCCCTCGCTTGAGGCTCGCGATCCAGGTGGCGAGCCCAACCGAGATGATGATGTTCAGCACCAGGTATTCGACGGTGAAGAACAGGGTGTTGCGCAGCACGGTCCAGAACTGCGGGTCGGCGGTGAACAGCCGGACATAGTTGGCAACGCCGACGAAAGCGGGTTTGCCGAGCAGCTTCCAGTTGGTGAAGCTCAGCGCCAGCGAGGCGATGATCGGCACGACGAGAAAGAGGATAACGCCCAAGAGGCTGGGCAGGAGGAAGAAGAAGGCCGTGCGGCCGTCGCGCGGTCCGCTGCGCCGTCGCTGGCGGGCGGCGGGCGCACTGGCGGCGACCGCGGTATCCTGGATGATCGTCATGGGCACCTCCTCCCTGGCGGCGCCGCGTTGGCGCCGATGCACGGCTGAGGCGCCCGGCCGGCTGCTGACCGGCCGGGCGCCAGGGCTTACGGCAGCTGGCTCTGGATATCGGCCAGAACCGCGTCCGTGGTGTTGTCACCGTTGAGGGCCAGCGGGATGTACTGGGTGATCAGGTTCTCGAACTCGTTCCAGCTTTCGTTGATGCGGAACGGGGTCGAATGCTCGAAGGAATATTGCAGCGTCTCGCGTGCGCCGGCGATATCCTTGGCGGCCACGTCGTACCAGAACTTCTGCTCCGCGAGGCGGCCGGGCAGCGCACGGCCGGCCGAAGCGAGGATCTCCGCCGCTTTGGGACCGGTCAGCACCTTGAGCGCCTTATACGCTTCGTCCTTATGCTGGCTGGCGGCCGAGATGCCCCAGCCCGAGCCGGCGGTGATGTAGCGCGACGGACCTTCGCCGCGTGGCAGCGGTGCGACGCCGACCTTGAAGCCCACCGAGGCCTGGGTGGTCAGCAGCGACCACGGGCCGTCGATAACCATCGCCGCGTTGCCGGCAGCGAAGCGGCCACTGCCAGTCTGGGCGCCGGCGCCGGAGGCAAAGACCGGCGAGGCCTTGGCCACTGCTACGAGGTCGACGAGCTTGCCCACCGCGGCGGCGTAGCCGGGGTTGGTCAGGTCGAACTGGTTGCCATCGTTGAAGTACTCGGCCCCAAGGGCGACCGGCTGGGCGATGAAGTCGAATGCCTGCACCGCGTAGCCGTAATTGTCGCCGCTGGTGAGCTTCTCGGCGGCGGCCTTGAAGTCGTCGAAGGTCCAGTCGGGCTTGGGCTCGGCGAGCCCGGCCTCGGCGAACTTGTCGCGGTTGTAGAACACCAGCCACGGGCCGACGTCATACGGCAGGGCGTATTGCACGCCATCCTGCGACAGGCCGCTGATGATCGAAGACTCGAACACCGACTTGTCGAAGTTGTCGGCAGCAATGAACGGATCGAGCGGCTCGAGCACGCCGTAGAAGCTCGGCATGCGCATCGACTGCATGGCCACGAGGTCGGCGATCTGGCCGGACGAGGCCAGCACCGGCAGGCGGGTCCAGTAGTCGGTCCAGCCGGAGAACTGCGGCGTCACCTTGATGTTGGGATATTCCTCAGTCACGAGGTCGGCGATGCTCTGGAATAGCGCGGTGTCCTTTTCGTCACCCCACATCTGCCAGGTGAGATTGACGGGGGCGTCCTGCGCCTGCACCTCAAGTGCGAAGGCCGAGCTGCCCACCAGAGCGGCGGCGGCCAAGATCAGAGATAGTTTCACGATAGTTCCTCCTCGGGATGTCGTTGGTTGTTCAGGCACGTGTGTCTTGGTCCTGCACGAGGGCGCCCTCCTCACTTGGCGCGGCGACGTGCGGAGCGGACCTATTCGGCGACCAGCACCTCCAGATCGGCGATGACGGCGATCAGTTCGGTACGCTGGCGCTGCCAGTCGTCGCCCGGCTCGAGAATGGCCGTCATTCGCGCGATGAAATCGGGCGGCAGCCGAGCGAAGTCCTTGGCGATGGCCAGATTCCAGCCGTCGCCTGGGTAGTAGGTGCGGTTGATGGCGAACACGACCTGGTTGATCGCGTTCACCAGCTTGCCGGTGAGCCCGACCAGGAACACCAGATCGCGCCGGGTCACCTTGCTGGCGTAGTGGTAGTCGGCGGCCCAGTAGCGCAGCACCGAGAGGTGCTGGGTGATGATCGAGTCCCGCAGCGCATCCGGGTAGGTGGCGAGCTGGGCTTTCCAGCCCGCCAGGATACCCTGTGGGTCGACGATGATTTGTTGGTGGGCGAGATCGGTGGGCAGGTGGTAGCCCCAGATCGTCCACTCATAGTGCTTGGTGGCGCCGCGGCCGGCGATCCACGCATCGAGGTCAGCCTGCACGCCGGCGTAGCTGCGGGCCCAGACGCCGTCGAGGCGCAGCCCCTTGGCCTCCCAGCCCTGCAGCACTTCGTCGAACTGCTTCCAGGCCTTGGTCTGGCGCAGTTCGGGGCCCTTGAACCGATCGGCATAGACCCGGAAGTCGTAGTCCGACTGCGAGTCCGAGCGGTGCTTGGCCCGCGATCCGCCGAGCGACACCGCGCCGTCGCCGCTTTCCGCCAGTTCCGCGATGACCGGGGTCATCGTGGCGAACAGTTCTTCCTCCAAGCTCATCTGCCGGCCCTCAGGGGTTGAGGATCAGCTCGATCACCGGCACGACGACGTTCGGCTTGATGACCGGCAGCTCGAGCGTCAGCATGCCGCTGCCGACGGCGACGCCGATGTTGGAATCCACCTCGGCCTTCGGATCGAGCCAGTGGATCTCGCTGCCATCGTGCAGGAACTGCGCGTACTTCACCTTGCCGCCCAGCCCATCGATATGGATGTGGCGGAACGGCCAGGTCTGCACGTGGACGTAGAGCCGGTCGCCAACCTGCGTGAACTTGCAGCCATTGGGCGGGGTGAAGTCCGAGGGCCCTGCCCCGTAGATCGAACGTGCGTTCACCCGCATCCAGTCGCGATAGACGCCGAGCGCCTGCTCGGCCCGCACGTCGAAGGTGCCGCGGGCGGTGGGGCCGACATTCATCAGGAGGTTGCCGCCAAGCGCCACGGAGTCGATCAGGAGGTTGATGAGTTGGCCCGGATCCTTCCAGGTGCTCTCGTCGCGGTGGTAGCCCCACGAGCCGCTGAAGGTGTGGCAGACTTCCCAGCGGACGGGCTTGCCCTGCCAGGTCGGCGCAACGCGCGGGGTATACTGCTCGGGGGTCGCGAGGTCCTTGGGATGGTTGCCGTCCGTCGGCAGGTCGAGGCGGTCGCCGACGATGATGCTGGGCTGCAGCTGGCGCACCAGCGCGATCAGCTCTTCGCTCTCCCAGTCGTTGCGCCCCTTGCCGGGCATGCCGCGATATTCGCGCTTGGGATAGCTGAAATCGAACCAGATGACGGAGATCTCGCCGAAATTGGTCAGCAGTTCGGTGACCTGGTTGCGCATGTAGGCTGCGTACTTCCGGACATCGCGGCTCTTGTTGATCTCCAGCGCATCGGGGTGATTGCGCATGGGATGGATGCCGTCGATCGGGAATTCCGGGTGGTGCCAGTCGATCAGCGAATAGTAGAAGCCGACCTTGAGGCCCTCGGCGCGAAACGCTTCGACGTAGGCCTTCAGGAGGTCCCTGCCATAGGGGGTATTGGTCGCCTTGTAGTCGGTGAAGGCGCTGTCCCACAGGCAGAAACCTTCATGGTGCTTGGCGGTCAGCACCACGTATTTCATCCCGGCTTCCCGGGCGCGCCGCGCCCATTCGCGCGGATCGTAGAGATCGGGGTCGAAGTTCTCGAAGTACTTGGCGTAGTCCTCCGCGGGGATCTCCTCACGGTGCTGCACCCACTCGTGCCGCGCGGCCATCGCGTACAGGCCGAAGTGGATGAACATGCCGAAACGGTCATCCGTGAACCAGGCTTTGCCGCCCTCGGACCCGACCCGACCGTTGGTTGCCGCAGTACTATTCAATCTTTCCTCCCATATCCCGGCTTCGCATCGAATGCATATCGAACCGGTTCGATCGGTAACTTGATTTGGGATGGTGGCGGAGTCAACCCCATTCCGAACGGCTATCGGAATTTGAGATTTCCCTTGCAGAACCCCACGCGAATGCTACCAATCTGGCATTCCCGGGCGGGCCGGGCACCTAGGTGCTCGTGCCGCTAAGCCATAGAAGCGGTTCGACAAAATCAATGGCCACAATTCGTGATGTTGCGAGACTGGCCGACGTTTCGGTCTCGACCGTCTCGCTGGCCCTGAGCAACCCGGGCCGCGTCAGCCAGAAGACACTCGAGCGGATACGCACGGCCGTCGAGGCGGTGGGCTATGTCGCCGATCCACTGGCCCAGAGCCTTGCCCGAGGCCGCAGCCGCCTGATCGGCCTCGTTGTCGGCAATGTCGGTAACCCGTTCTTCGGCGATATCCGGCGCGAGCTCGAGAACTATGCCATCGAGCACAACCACTTCGTGCTGATCACGGACTCGTCCGGCAAGCCCGACCGCGAGCGGGCACTGGTGGAACATCTCTCCGGCCTCAAGGTCGCCGGGCTGGCTCTGGCGCCGTCGGGACACGACCGGGAGTATGTGGATTTCATCCGGGGGCTGAAGATCCCGACGGTATGCTTCGACCAGAAGGTGGCCGGCATAGAGCGGGATTTCGTCGGTTCGGACAATCACCTCGCCGGCGCCATGCTCACCGAGCACCTGCTGCAGCTTGGCCATCGGCGCATTGCCTTCATCGCCGGCCCAAAGCACATGCACACCGCCTCCGAGCGGCTGCGCGGCTTCACCGATACCATGGCGAGCGCCGGGGTCGAGGTGAACCCAAATCTCGTGGTGGATGGCCAGTTCACCCGCGGTGCCGGCTATGAGGCCGCAATGCGCCTCTTGATCCAGCCGGAGCGGCCGACCGCGATCATCGGCGCCAACAATGCGGTGTCCCTCGCGGCGCTGCAGGCGATGCAGGAGCTTGGCTTCAACTGCCCGGACGACATTTCGCTGGCGATGATCGACGATGTGCAGTGGAGCAGCGTGATCACCCCGCGGATCACCATGGTAATCCAGGACACGATGAAGCTGGGCGGCATCATCGCCCGCCGGATCCTCCATCGCATGAGCCCGGAAGGCGCCGCCGATCCGGTTCAGGACTTCGTCCTGGCGCCGAAGTTCGTGCCGGGCAGCTCATGCAAGCGGCTGTGATCGCACGAGCTTAACCACCGAGCCCTCACGCCGCGCACGGATGCGCGGCGCAATAGCGTTTGGGCTGAGCTATTTCAGCATGCCGGTTTGCACGGAACCCTGCAGCTGGCGCTGGAAGATGATGTAGGTCACCAGCACCGGCAGCACGGTGATCACGACGGCGGCGAACAGCGCCCCGAAGTTGACCGCGTAGCCTGCCTGCGAGGCGAACGACGCCATGCCCTGGCTCAGCACGTAGTTGGCGGTGTTGGTGTTGAGCGCGATCGGCAGCAGGAACTGGTTCCAGAGGCCGAGGAAGTTGAAGATTGCCACAGACGCGATGCCGGGCTTGGCCATGGGCAGCATGATGGTGAAGAAGATGCGCCACGGGCCGGCCCCATCGATCATCGCCGCCTCGGCAATCTCCTGCGGTAGTGTGCGGAAGAAGGCGTAGAGGAAGAACACCGTGAACGGCAGCGCGAACGCCACATAGGTGATGATCAGGCCGGGGAAGGTGTTCAGCAGGCCAAAGCTCCTGAGCGTCTGGAACAGCGGCACCACGGCGAGGAAGATCGGGAACGTCAGCCCGGCCAGCATCAGGTAGTAGATGATCTTGCTGCCTTTGAACTCGTAGCGCGCCAGGTAATAGGCGCACATGGAGCCAAGCAGCATGACGATGGCGAGCGCACAGCCGACGACAATGACCGTGTTGACGAAATAGGTGCCGATGCTCGCCGTGGTCCACGCCGACACGTAGTTGTCGAAGTTGAAGCTGGTGGGCAGCGTGAAGGGCGACCCGAAGATCTGCTGGGTGGTCTTGAACGAACTCATCAGCACCCAGAGCAAGGGCGCGCAGATGATGACGACCCAGGCGATCAGGGCGACGTGCGAAATCGTGGCGACGGTCTTGTCCGTCCAGATGGTCTTCTTCGCCACCGGATGCTCGAGCTGGCCAATCGGCTTTGCCTGCGTCGCGACGGGAGCTGCGCGAACCAGCGGCGCGACCGAAGTGCTGACCGGCTCCGATTTGGGCGGGCGACCGGTCCACCAGAAGACGAGGAACACCAGCGCCGCGAAGACCAGCGTGATGATCGCCAGGGTTGCGCCCATCGACGTTGCGTAGCCGAACTTGCCCTTCTTGAAGGCCGTGTTCAGCAGGTGCTGCGAGATGACGACGGTGGAGTTGGCAGGGCCACCCGACGGGTTCAGCGCCTGCATGTAGACGAAGGCGTCGAGCGCGAGGATGCCGAGATAGACATAGGCCGTGCGGATGTTGTCGCGGATCATCGGCACGGTGACGGAAATGGCGGTGCGGAAGCGCCCTGCCCCATCGACGCGCGCCGCCTCGTAGACCTCGGCTGGAATGCCTTTGATCGCTGCGATGAACAGCACCATGTAGAAGCCGACCATCGACCAGGCGATGACGAAGATCGAAGCGCCCATGGCGGTGCGCTCGTCGCCGAGCCAGGCGAAGGACTTGAAGAAATCGAACCCCAGCGCCGTCAGAATACCGTTCAAGAGGCCGCTGGAGGGGTCATACATCTGCGCCCAGAGGATGCCGATGACGATCGCCGGGACGGTGTAGGGGAAGAACGAAATGACCCGGTAGACGCCGGAATGCTTGAGACCCTGGATTTGCCCGCGGGTCACGCCGCCAATGGTCACCAGCGTGGCCAGCGTCACCGACAGGATGATGACGAGCGGCGGCAGGACCAGGACCAGCACAATGGAGTTGTAGACGGCCTTGGTGAAAACCGGGTCGCTCAGCAAGGTGAGATAGTTGGTCAGGCCCACGAAGTTCATCTTCTTCGAGAAGCCTGACCAATCAGTCATCGAGTAGTAGAAGGCCTGCACGAATGGCGAGATCACGAAGATCACGTAGATCGCCAGCGGAAGTCCGAGGAACACCAGCGCGAAGCTGCTGTTCTCGAGGCTTGGTAGTTTCCACCGGCGGGTTGTCGTCGTGACCGGTGCGCTCGCCATCGTGCCTTCCATCACTTCACTTCGACTTTCGTGACAGAGGCATCATTGTACACGGCGTCAGTGATCGCCTGCAACGCAGCGGTGAAGGCCGCCACGTCGAGCTTGCCATCGAGGAAGCTGTTCCAGACGACGAGTTCGTCCTGGTTCGTGCCGTAGAGATCGAACGAGTTCCAGGTGAAGACGTCGTTGCCGGCGTCGGCCAGGAGCTTGCTCTGCGAGACCAGAGCGGTCGAACCGAAACCGTCGGCAGGAACGGTGTCCTTGACGATGGTCGGAGCGAGCTTGGTCTTGGCAAAGTTCGTCGCGGCTTCCTTCGAGAGCATCGTGCGGAGCAGTTCCTTGCCACCGGCAAGGTTGAGAGCCCCGAGCGGGATGATGAAGGGCTCGCCCGCCGTGGCGTGGAGAGCCGTCTTGGGCAGCTTATCGTTCTCGTCGATCGACAGTTCCGGCATACCGGTCATCCGGAAGCCTTCCTTGGTCGCCGGCTTCATCTCGTTCTCGATCCACGAGCCCGAGGGGTAGAGGAGGAACGACTGGTCGTTCGACCACTGCGCCTGGGCAGCGGTGAACTGGGTACCAGCGCCACCCGGCTTCATCATGCCGCCCTGGATGATCTCATAGAGCGAGGTGAAGACCGACTGGAACGCCGGATGCGACCAGAAGCCCGGAGTGAAGTTGTCGACGGCGAGACGCACCTCGTCGCCGCCCGCCTTGATCGCCGAGGCGACTGCGGTGGTGCGGTAGTAGGTGGCGGCTTCTTTACCCCAACCGAACAGGTAGAGGTTCTTTTCCTTGGCCTTCTTGCCGAGCTCGATGGCTTCGGCCCAGGTGGTCGGCGGGGTCCAGCCATTGTCTTCGAACAGCTGAGCCGAATACCAGATGCCGTAGACGGTCATCACGTAGTTGAGCGCGATGAACTTGTCGCCGAAGGTACCCGGCTTCTCGACGCCACCCACCAGGGTGTCGCGGATCTTGACGCCTTCGAGGCTCGGAGCGTCGAGCACCGAGTTCATGTCTTCGAGCTGGTCGATGATGGCCGCAAAGCCGATGGCCTGAGCGCCGGAGTTGTCGATCAGGTCAGGCGGGTTGCCGCCAAGGAAGCGCGGCTGCAGTTCCTGAGCGATCTGGGTCGACGGGGACACCTTCACGGTGACGGTCGGGTGGTTCTTCTGCACGAGGGCGGCAGCGAACTCGACATAGTCAATGCCGTAGCCGCCGTTGAAAATCACGGCGTCAACGGCCGAGCCGTCGGCGAGACCGAACGGGTTGGCGGCATCCTGAGCGAGCGCGCTGGTCGAACCCAGCAGCCCGCCGAACGGCGCTGCCGCCGCCAGGGCCGTCGTGCCGAGCAAAAAGCTACGGCGATCGATAGTTTTCTTGAACATTTAGTTCCTTCCCTTCTCCAAGTATTTTAGTCGTTAGGCCTCACGCCAAACGAGCCGCAATCCCTCAGGATTCCCCGCGGATCCGCTTGCCGTAAAGATCTTCGAGGGCGCGGTTGTGCTCGTCGCCCCCGGGGATATTTGCCGAAATGTAGAGAGGCGGCTTCTTGCCGCGCTGCTGCAGCGACTGCGCCACGCCGATGGTGATGCGCTGCGCGATGAAGGCTGCCGTGATCGAGGAGACTGCGCCTACGCCCATGCCACCCTCCAATTCGAGGGTACTGTCGCCGAAGGGTGCCAGGTTGTCGATGACGATGTCGGCCACTTCGCTGAGCCGCTTGCCGCTCGGATGCTTGGGCGTGACGCGGTTGGTGTGCTCGAGGCTGGTGACGGCGATCAGCTTGTGACCGCGCGCCTTGGCAGCGAGCGCGAGGCCGACGATCGAGCCGTTGACGCCCGAGTTGGAGGCGATGATGAAGATGTCATTCTTGTCGATGTCGTAGAGCGACAAGAGGTTCTCGGCGACGTTGGGGTCACGCTCCAGCGCAGCGCCACCGAGGATCGAGATGTCCCTGCCGCCGCGCAGCACCAGGGCGCGCAGCGGGATGCGGTTGGCGGCGATCAGACCGCCGGCGCGACCGGCGATCTCCATCGCAAAGGCCTCCGAGTGGCCGGTGCCGAAAGCCTGCACCACGCCGCCGGCCGCCACTGCGTCGGTGATCAGCGCGATCGCGTCGTCGATCGGCCCCTTGGCCGCCGCCAGGCGCTCGAGGCGGCTCGTGACTTCATGCAGGAACTGGGTCGTCAAATCGGTCATAATAAACTCGGTTTCAGGACAACTGGTTGGCCGGGCCGCGTGTGGCCGGCCGGAACGAAGGCGCGCCGCGCAGCGGGCGGCGTCGGGGTGCAACGGCAGCGCCAGAGGCGGCGAGAAGCCGCGTGGTGCGGTCGAAGTTGGACTGCGCAATCAGCAGGTAGAGCAGGTCCACCACGAACAGCTGGCAATGCCGCGCCGAGAGGTCGGCGGGCTGCAGGTAGCCATCGGGCGAAGCCGCGATCAGCACCTCGTCGGCGACCCGCGCCAGCGGCGAGTCCGGGTTGCCGGTGATCGCCACCGCGTAGGCGCCCGTGGTCTTGGCGAGCGTCAGCATCTCAATGGTTTCTTCGGTGCGGCCGGTATTGGAAATGCCGATCGCCACGCACTTCTTGTCGAGGATAGCGGCACTGGTCAGCCCGTTGTGCACCTCGGCCCAGGCGTGAACGTTGATGCCGATGCGATAGAGCCGCGACTCCGTCTCCAGCGCGGTCAGCGCGCTGCCGCCGACGCCATAGACGTCGACATGGCGCGACTTCACGATGGTGTCGGCCACGCGCATCGCGGTGGGCATGTCGAGGAGGCCGGAGGTGGTCTGCAGCGACAGCACGTGGGTGTTGAGCAGCGCCCGCCGGATGTCATCGGGGGCATCGTGCGGGCCGAAGGAGCGACCGATGTCGGCGATCCAGGCGGCCTGCGCCCCGCCGCGACCGACATCCTCGGCGATGGCGACACGCAACTGGGCATAGCCGGTATAGCCGATGGTCCGGCAGAACCGAGTTACGCTGGCGGCGGAGGTGCCGGCGCGCTCGGCGAGTTCGGTGATCGAGAGGCTCAGCGGAGCGGTCGGATCGTCAGCGAGGACAGCTGCGATTTTGGTCATCGTCGCCGGCATCTGAGACTGTAAGGTCTCGATGCGATCCAGAACGCTGAACGTCTTTGCGGCGGCGGTCATCTATGCTAGCGAACCCTTGCTCTGAAAATTGCTCTCAAGAAGGCCTGCGAGTGAGTGAAAACAATTCTTATCCAGCAAGTTTGGCGTTTGCAAGCGGGCCGTTGACGCCATGAGCAGGGTTTTGCTGGCCATCGATGTCGGTGGATCAACCTCGCGCGCCTCACTTGTCGACGAGACCGGCCGCTGCCTCGGCCAGGGCCGCAATCTGGGCGGTAACCCGGCTTCGAACACGCCGGAACAGGCGGCGTCGGCCATCATTTCGGCCGTCGAGGCGGCCGTAGCCGATGCGGGGAACGGCCCATTCGACATCGCAGTGGCGCTGATCGCACTCGCTGGTCCGCGCGTCCGCGTGGCGCAAAGCCGCCTCGAGGAGGCGTTCCGGGGACTGGGGCTGAGTGGTCCGCTGGTTTTCGGGGCCGACCTCGCAGCGATGTTCGCCTCGGTCACCGCCGCGGCGGATGGCTATTGCCTCGTCTGCGGTACGGGCGCCGGTGGAGTGCGGCTGCGCGGCGGCGTCATCGAAGGGGTGGTCGACGCAGCGGGCTGGCTGGTGGGTGATCTCGGCTCGGGGTACTGGCTCGGCCACCATGCTGCCATTGCCGTCGCCGCGGCGCTCGAGGGTCGAGGTGAAGAGACCTCGCTTTCGGCCGCCATGCTCGAGGCGTTCAACATTCCCTGGTCCGATGAGCAGGCGCCCGACGGCCGGGCTGTGCCACTGCGGCTGTTCATCGACGCGGTCTACTCGATCAGGCCGATCGAATTGGCACGCTTCGCTCAGCTGGTCATCGCGCACCGTGGCGATGCGGTCGCCGATCGGCTGCTCGCCCAGGCCGAACGCTACCTGCTCGCCGACTTCAAGATGATATTCGATCCGCAAATGCCCGGGCCGGTCGCGCTCGGCGGCGGCATCATTCCGCATCTCAAGGGGCTACCCGCAGCAGTCGGCGAGGTGATCAGGGCCGCCGGGCACGTCCCCGACATCCGCCTCGCCGGCGACGGGTCGGTGGGCGCTATCGTCCTCGCGCTACGTGCCATCGGCATTACTGTCGACGAACCCATGGTGCAGGACATCGCGGCCTCGATAGCGGCGCGTAACACGAAGGCCGTTGTCGCGTCCTAGCGGGTGACTCGGGGGCCTAGGAATGCGGCTGCGGCTTGACCTCGGCGGCCTTGTCGACGGTGGCCTTGTCGCCGATGCGGTTGCCGTGATCGTTGAGATCGCGGCCGAAATCGTCCTGGTTGTCGTCGATCTGCTCGGCAAGCATCTCCGCACCGGTCTCCGCGCGTTCCCGGCTATCGCCGGCCTCGCCGATGATCGCTGCGGCCCTGGCGCGCGAGATGCCGAACTTGTTCGCAAGTTCCTGAGGTTGGTACTGGGCCATTTCGCTCTCCCGACTTGATGAAAATCAACGACTGCGCGGGCGCTAGGTTGCGCTTTTCGGCCGGATGAACTGCACTATCAGCCACGCACCGGACAGAGCGCGGCAGATGTCAGCGCTCGTAGGTGCCGACGAGGTCGGCTTCCTCGATGGCGTGCTTGCGAGCCTCGCGCCAGACTGCTTCGGCATCGAGATCGGCAGGAATGGCGAGGGTGGGCACATCGAGCGCGGTGAGTCGGAAATGATAGTGATGCACCCCGTGCCCCTTCGGCGGTGCTGGTCCGTCGTAGCCGGCATTGCCGAAATCGTTCCGGCCATAGCGCAGGGCCTGATCGGTTCCGCCATCCATGCTCTCGGGCAGGTGATCCTGGTTGGCAGGGATGTTGTAGACTGCGAAGTGGCGGAAGGTGCCGCTCGGCGCATCCGGGTCCTCGACAACGAGGGCGAAACTGCGCGTGTTTTCCGGGGCGCCGGTCCATGTCAGCGGGGGCACCTGGTTCTCGCCGTCGCGGGTGTATTTCCTGGGGACGGTCGCGCCTTCGGTGAAGGCCGGACTGCTGATGGTGAGCGACATGGTGCCTGCTCCCTGGCCGCGGAACCGGCGCGGCTCCTATGACGGAGTGCAATGATCGATGTCCGCATTCGTTCCAGGTTTTCCGGTACCGCAGTTAGTGCCCTCGATCGCAGCCTCACCGGTTCACTAAGGCGTGAGGGCGGGTTCCCCGTCGAAAACGCAGGAACCATCCGGGGCGCGCCGCGTTGTGGTGCTGCAGTTCAAATTCGTCCGAAAGGACATAGGAGAATTGCAAGGCGGCAGGAGAATCAAACCTCTCCTGCCGTCCCTTTTTTGTGGCGCGCCCTTGTCGTTGCGCGCCCTAGCGTTCGCGGAATGACTGGTCGAGTGCTGCAAACAGCGGCCCCACGATGTAGTCGAGCGCCGTGCGCTCCTTGGTGGTGATCATCACTGCTGCCGGCATGCCGGGATACAGCTGAATCTCTGGGCTTTCCGCGAGTTCGTTCGCATCGACCGCCACGCGGGCGACGTAGTACGGCACCTGGGTCCGCTCATCGGTCAGCCGGTCGGCCGAGATGTTGGTGACGTTGCCGTGGATCAGGGGAGTGATCCGTTGCTTGTAGGAGATGAAATGAACTTCGGCGCGCATCCCCGGGGCGATGTCGGCGATGTCCTCGACGCGTATTTTCGCTTCGACGATCAGCGATCGCTCTTCGGGTACGATATCGAGCAGGCGCTCGCCCGCGGCGATCACCCCGCCTACCGAGAACACGGCAAGGTCGACGATGCGACCGGCATAGGGGGCACGCACCTGCGTCCTTGCCAGCGCGGTGGCGGCCGCGTGTTGACGCGGAGCGAGATCGAGAAGCTTGGACTGTACCTCGGAGAGCTGCTGGGTGACCTCGGCGAGCCGGTCGCGTGAGAGTTGCGAGACCTGCTGGGCATTCTCCTCGATCGCCCGCAGGTTGGACGCAACCGTCGCCTCCAGGGAGGCGATCTGTCCCTCGATGCCCTTGGCCGTCCGATCGAGCTGCAACAGGCGCGGCTGCTCGATGAGACCGTTGTCGTAAAGCTCCTGCAGCTTGGCGCGTTCCGTCACTACCGAGTCCAACTGGTCGCGCAGCGCCTGCGCCTGCGACTCGCTGCCGGTGATCTGTGCGCTCAGTTGCGAGCGGCGTTCACCGAGTATGCGTGTCTGGCCCTCGATGGCGGCGCGGCGGCTTTCAAACTCGCGCTGCTGGTTGTCCATCGCGGCGCCGGCGGTTGCTTCGGTGAGTTCCGGCGGGAAGGCGATTGTCGGTGCGGCGTCCCGCTCGGCCAGGAGGCGGGACTGCATGGCCCGCAGATTGATCGTCTGCTGCTGCAGGATGTCGAGCTCGGCGCGCGTGGCCGTGTCATCGAGGACGATCAGCACGTCGCCGGCCGCAACGGTGTCGCCATCGCGAAACCGCAGTTCCTTGACGACGCCGCCATCTGGATGCTGCACGCTTTTCCTGTTGCCTTCGACCTTGACGACCGCCTCGCCGACCACCGCTGCGTTGAGCGGCGCAAGGGCGGCCCAGCCGCCCAGGCCGCCAAAGAACAGCGTCAGGATGACAAACCCCGCCCGGATCGGCCCGGCTGCGGAATCGCTGGTTTGCCCCGGATTGGAGCGCATGGCAGCTGGCGGCGGGAGGCTGGCGAAAGCTTGCGACATCAGCCGGTCGCTGCCGTCTCGGCAGCCCCCTCTTCCCTGGGCAGTGCCGTGGTCGCTCGCACGTTCAGCCGACGCAGGAATTCGCTTCGTTCGCTGAACACCTCCACGGCGCCATCGCGCAGGACCAGTATCTTGTCGACCGTTGCGAGCGAGGCAGCACGATGCGAGATGATGACGACGGTCGTCCCTCGCCGCTTGAGCTGGGCAACGCATTCGGCCAGCGCCTGGTCCCCCTCGGTATCGAGGTTGGAGCCGGGCTCGTCGAGGAGCACCAGGCTCGGATTGCCAAAGACAGCGCGAGCGAGGGCCACCCGTTGCCGGAACCCGCCTGAGAGCACCACGCCGCCTCCGCCAATCTCGGTGTCATAGCCAGCGGGCAGGCGCAGGATCATGTCATGTACGCCGGCGAGCTTGGCAGCTTCGACAATCCGGTCGTCCGCCTCAGTGGCGAAACGTCCGATATTGGCGGCAACTGTGTCGGAGAACAGCTCGATGTCCTGCGGCAGATAACCAATGTGCTGGCCCGCCAGCCAGGTGGTGACATCGGCGCTGTCGAGGCGGACGGCGCCGGCACTCGGGCGCAGCACACCAACCATTTGGCGCGCCAGAGTGGACTTGCCGGCCCCGGAAGGCCCGATGATGCCGATGGACTCGCCGGGCTCGAGACTGAAAGTGACGTTGCGTAGGATTGGCCGGGGACTGCCCTGTGGGATGTAAAGCAGGCCCTCGACGGCCAACCTGCCCTGTGGGCGAGGCAAGGCGGTGGTGCGCTCTGAGCCGGGGTTCGCGATCAGCAGGTCCCGCACCCGCTGCCATGCGCCGTGCGCAGAGACGAGGCCGCGCCATTGGCCCACGGTCTGCTCAACGGGCTGCAGCGCGCGGCTTAGCAGGATTGACGCGGCGAACATCACGCCGGCCGTGGCGAGCCGCTCGATGACGAGATAGGCGCCCAGTCCCAGAATTGCCGATTGCATCGCCAGGCGAACGAACTTGACGAAGCTCTGCATGGTGGCCGCGCGGTCGCTGGCGGTCACCTGCCGGTCAAGTACCCTGTTGCGATCCCTGCTCCAGCGATTGAGGAGCCCACCGATCATGCCCATGGCGCGAACCACCTCGGAGTTGCGCAGGCTCATCTCGGTGAAGGCGTAGTTCCTCGACGCCGCCGCATTGGATTCGCTCATGGGTGCGCGAACCAGCCATTCCGTCAGCAGAGCAAGCACGATCAGGGCCAGCGCCGATCCCAGGGCAAAGAAGCCCAGCCAGGGATGGAGCAAGAAGATGACCGCGATGTAGATGGGCGCCCACGGCAGGTCGAGGATCGCGTGGATGCCACTGCCGGTTATGAACTGGCGAACGCTGTCGAAGTCCCGCAGTGGCTGGCTGCTGGATGCCGAGCCTCCCTGCAGGTCGACGCTGGCGGCCACCACCCGGCTCGCCAGCATGGTGTCGAGCCGCACGCTTGCGCGGGTCAGAATGCGGGCGCGAACCACGTCCAATGCGGCGAGGGCGATGAAGGCCAGGGCCAGCGCGACGGTGAGCATGACCAGCGTCGTCACGCTGCCGGAGGAAACGACCCGATCATAGACCTGCAACATGTAGATCGGGCCAGCCAGGTAGAGCACGTTGGTTGCGAAGCTGAACAAGGCGGCGGCCTGGAAGTAGCCCCGGCACGCCGCCATTACCCGGCGGATCTCATCGCTTTTTGGTTTTGTTGCCATGATCGCGGTTCACTGGCTGACTGCCCACTTACGCGGGCAGTCGCCCTTGTTCCTGGCGGTTGCCCCACTCAGCCGCCGTCATTGGCATAGACGAAGGTATTCACGCCCAGGAACGTCATGCCGGTGTTGTTGAAGAAATCGAGCTCGGAGTGGATCGTATCACCCGACAGCTCGTTGCCGGCCGTGGCGTTCTCCGTGTTGGACGCGTTGTTCCAGATGGTCCCGCCACCTGCCTTGACCGCCGAACCGCCGCCCCAGTTCTCCCAGCTCGAGCCGGCATTGCCACCATTGGTTACCTGCAGCCAGTCGATTGCCTGGTCGAGGTACTTGTGCGGGCTGTTCGGATCCGAGGCATCGCCGATCGGATTGCCGGCTAGGTAGTTGAGCCAGGTCGCGACAGCATCCCTTGCCAGCACGAAGCGGGTGTCCTGCTGGTCCTTGGTAGACGAGTTGATAACCTTCACGGCATCGGCCAGGGAGATGAAGAATGTGTCCTCACCATTGTTGGTGACGCCATCCTTGTTGTAGTCGCCGATCAACAGGCCGGCGGTGTTATCCTTGGCACCGTCGTTGTTCGAGTCCACCTTGTAGACCAACTCGCCTGAAGCGAAGTTCGAACCGGACTTCGTCTCGTTGCCCACGGTTCCGTCCCAGAACATCTTGCCCAGATTGCCCCAGAAACCGGGAGTGCGGACGCCGGGGCCGGCGACAGCCTCGACCGCTGCCGTATCGGATGCAGACGCCGTTGACCCGTCGTCGTCGACAGCGCTGACGGTGGCCGTGTTTGTGAGAGTCTGGCCGCCGGCGATGTTGACATTGGTCGTGTACTTGAACGTCCAGGTCTCGCCGGTTTCGAGCAGGCTGTCCTGATCGCCTCCGGACTTCACGAGGGACACGCCGGCCTGGAGGACGCCGTTGACCATCAGGTTGACGTCGGCGAAGCTGCCCATGTCGTCCACGAGGTCGTCCAGCGTCAGCGGATCGATGTTTGCCGTGCTGGTGTTGGTCACCTGGTACATGTAGGTGACCGAGTCGCCGCCGGCCTGAACTGTCTCCTTGTCGTTGAAGATGTTGTCCCCATTGGCATCGACGGTTTTGACGATGGCAATCGAGGCCGCGACGCCGGTCACCGTGACGGTCTCGTCGTCGGTGTCGGTTGCCTCTTCGCCCTCGTCGTCAGTGCCGGTCGCCGTCACCGTGTTGGTGATGTCTTCGCCGACGTTCTTGACCACGTCCTCGGCGGTGATCTGGTAGGTCCAGGTCTCGCCGGTCTCGAGCAGACCATCGCCATCGTCACCGCCGACAAAGGTGCCGTCGGCCAGGATGTCGCCCAGGATGTCGTCGTCGAGACCCGTGATCGTCAGAGGATCGGTCGCCGCTCCAGTGTTGGTCAGCTCGTAGGTGTAGGTGATGTCGGTGGGCGTGCCCTCGACGATCGAACCGACGCTGGCGGTCTTGACCACTTGGATGGCAGGCGCGCCGTCATCGGTGCTGGGCTTGCTGAAGGCGGCCCATTCGTCGAAGCCGCCGTCCTCGGCGTTGGGGTCATTCACGTTGCCGTGGCTGGGCGCCCCGAAGTTGGTGTAGATCGTGACGTAACCCGATGCAGGAAACGCATCGACCGGGATCAGCAGCGCATAGTCGTCCGTGCCGCTGCCGCTCGAATGTTCGGTGAGGATCAGGGTCTGGTCGGATGTCTGATCGAGGTCGAAGATCGGCGTATAGGTCTGCGAGGTGTTGCTGAACGTGTCGGTGGTGTTGTTGAAATCGCCGGCAGCCGCCTGGTTCGGAGAAACAAACACCTTGAGCTTGTTGAGCTGCACGAGATCGGGCGACTCATTCAGGTCGAGCCTGAAAATGTAGTAGGTCACACCATCCACTACGCTTGTCTGCAGGCTGCTGAGCTGGATGCTCTCTGTCTTGGCCGAGTTGGTGTCGAGAAGATTACCACCATCGTCGGAATTGAACCCCTCGGCGGTGCCGTCGGTCGACTGCGTCGCGAGGAACGTGTTGTAAATGCCGGTTCCCGAACCAACGGGAACGTCATATTGGAAGATCGCATCGCCGCCGCTCACGGTCGCAAGCGTCACGGAAGAACCAGGGCTGGTCAGGTCGGTCATCGCACACTCCCATCGTTCAGGACGGTGGATGTGCGCAACGCCCCCGCGCGCGGCCCTCCACCTTCGAACATGTTGTGCCGAAGACCCTTCCGCCTCCGCCGCACGGCCGGGGCGGGTCTAGTCGGTCCGCTATGAATGGCGCATCCGCCAGACGTTATCCATATACCTGCAGGTATACGAACCGTTAACCATCAGGACCCTGACAGCAGAGCCCTCCCCCATACCAAGACGGGACAAGTCATCCGAGGCCCTGGCGGCGGCATCGGCCGGCGTAGCTTGATCACAACTTTACTATTCGACGACAGCCACGTTTCCGTCTGTAGCCGGATAGGCTACCTTGGTCTCCAGCAGGCACCCATTTGGTGCGCCAACTGCAAGAAGTAGAACGAGTGGATAGGTAATATTGACTAGTCTTGACCTTCAGAGTGGGGCCAAGCGTAGTCCGGTGCGGCAGGAACACGCTGCGGTTGCGCGAGACAAGTCGGCGCGCGCCGAGCGCTTTCGTATTGCCGCGGAGCTGCATGACGGCATCCTTCAGGAGCTTACAGCTGCCGACTTTGCGTTGAAGGTGCTGCTTGATGCCGCCGAGCCGGGCGCGAAGCCGGCGATCGAGCGCGCACGTGGCATTCTTCGCGAACAACACGGTTTGCTCCGCCACTATGTCACCAGCCTCCGCGATGGACCAGATCCACCAGGCGCGGAAACAGGCGCGAAGATAGCGACGGTGGTGATCGCCGACGACCACCCAATCGTACTCAAGGGCCTGTCGGCACTCATCGATGGGGACGCTGACTTTCGCGTAGTTGCAACCTGCGCGGACGGCGCGCTGGCGCTCGAAGCCATCGGCGCGAGCGCACCCGATATCGCGGTGCTGGATCTCAACATGCCCGGGCGCTCGGGCCTCGAGGTTCTCCAGCAGTTGCGCGAGCGGGCATTGCCCACCCGCGCAGTGATCCTCGCGGCATCTGCGAGTGACGCTGAAATCTACGATCTGTTGGCCGCCGGCGCCGCTGGCCTTGTTTTCAAGGAAAGCGCAACGGAAAGCCTGCTCCACTGCCTTCACGTCGTTACCGCCGGCGGCCGATGGCTGCCGGTCGAGCGTACGGACGCCGCGGCACTGCGCGAGGCGACGCGCCGAAAGGTGTGGAAAGAGCTCTCGCTACTGCTGACGACGCGCGAGATGGAGATCGTCCAGTTGGTGTTGTCGGGTGAAAGCAACAAGAACCTGGCGTTCCGGCTCAAGGTCTCGGAAGGAACCGCCAAGGTTCACCTCCACAACATCTTCCGCAAGCTCGGCGTCGGCTCGCGCTCCGAGCTACTGAGCCTCGCCGGCGGACAGGCCGGCAAAGGAAACGACCACCCGCACGGCTAGTCGGAGCTTGGGCGCGGCGCGGCCGATTCACCGTTGCGCATCGCTCCTCGGACAGCGTGCGGCAGATGCGGGCACAACCCCGGAGAGCGGACGTAGTGGTGTGCTACTGATCTGCTTGGAAAATGGTGCTGCAAGAGAGGATTGAACTCGGTCCGTTTGCAGGGTTTTCTCTTGCTTATCAACGTCTTGCGTCGCTGCCAATTCTCTATAGCCGTATCACCTATGCGTATCAACCTAGCAGTTGCCGGGACACCACCCAATATGCACTCTGCTGCCTCATGAGAGGCCAATCCGCGAGGCCGTAGGCGACCGGCGCAGCTCGTAATCTGCTACGTCCTTAGGCACAACTCGAGACGACCTCATGTACGCTCGCTATTCACCGCGCCGGATTTGCTGCCGCTGTGTAGATGATCCAGACCTCGCGGCATTCATCAGGGCGGCGTCAGGTCCGCGAGGGTGCTCCTTTTGTGGCCGCAGGGACGCTACGACGATTGAGTACCACGAGTTCGTTGACTATGTTCGCGAGCATCTGGAAAGTAACTATAGCAAGGCAGCTGATGAATTACCGTGGGAGTCAGCTGAGGGTGGCTATCAAGGTTGGACGAGCGATACGCATGATCTTTTGTTTGATACCGTAGGGCTTGATCTACCTCGGGACACCGGTGACCAACTTCGTTGGGACCTCGCTAATGAAATTGGGGACGAGACGTGGTGTGAGTTTGATTGGCTTGTACTCAATCCTGATGATAGTCTAGAATATTCGTGGGATCAATTTTGCAGTATCGTCAAGACTCGCAGACGTTTCTTTTTCCATAATGTTGGCGCAGGAAACGGTTCAGACGATCCAGATAGCAGGTCACCATTAGAATTCCTCAGCGAAATTTGCTCGTACATTGACGCTCATGGGCTTATTAAAAGCCTTGTGGCTGGACAGCGCATGTATCGAGCTAGACCTCGATCCATAGGTGAGCGGCATAGGACGCCAGCAAGCCTCGGACCGCCTCCACCGGAGTTCGCCACACAGTCCAATCGAATGAACCCGCCTGGGATCTCTATGTTCTATGGTGCGGACCGCCGCAGTTTGGCCGTTGCGGAAACCCGGAATGAGCGAGTTTCGCTTGGCACGTTCGAAGCACTGCGCGATATTCGACTTCTCGATCTGGCGCATTTGCCAAAACAGCCTGGATTCTTTTCGGACGTTCCGAGGACTGAAAGATTGAGACTTAAGTTTATTCGCGCCTTCGCGAAGATGATTGTCGAGCCCGTAGAGCGAAATAATCGCGTCAACGTGGACTACGTGCCGACCCAGGTCTTCACCGAATACCTAAGAGACTATCCGTTTTCCGGTGGGCCTATCGACGGTGTGCGCTACCGCAGCGCTACCGGACAGAAAGGGACGAACGTAGTTCTGTTCGCTGCCCCCGAGAACATAGAGGGAGCGGCGACCATTTCTCCTTATCTGCCGCAAGATGTCTGGTTGCGGCTAGTGTCCAGTAGGCACCTTCGGCCCGTTTGAATGCAGCGTGAAGGATTCGGTTCGGCGACCGCTTCTTTGAGCGGTGAGCCCGACACTCGGCAAGGAGGCCATTAGACTCTTTATTGAAAATGGCGGCTTGCCTCAGTATTAAGGTGTAACCGGGGGGGGGGTGCCATGAAGAAAGACGTTGGTAAGCTTGACGCCGTGCCGTCAAAGCGACTCTTCCTGTCGATTATCGCAGACTACGACCTGAATAGATCGATATGCGAACTGGTTGACAATGGGCTAGACGTTTGGGTCCGGGCTGGACGCGTCGGTCCCATAGCTATCGACGTTGAGGTGAACTTGGATCAGAAAACGATCTCGGTTCGAGACAACGCCGGTGGATTGCCACGCACTGAACTTCGCTACATCGTGGGTCCCGGGCAGACAGGCTCTAGCGACTATGACGAGACAATTGGCATATTTGGGGTTGGAACCAAGCGTGCCGTCGTTGCGCTGGCTCAAGACATTCGCATTACTACTCGGCACAAGAATGCCGCCACTTTTGAAATCGACTTCGATGACAAATGGCTCGCGTCCGAAGACTGGGAGCTGCCACTCTATCAGGTCGACGCAATCGCTGAGGGGACGACAGTCGTCGAACTGCAGAAGCTTCGGGTCCCCATAAGCGATCAGGCGCTTGAGAATCTGCGAGAGCACCTTGGCGCCACGTACGCTCGATTTCTGACCAACGACCACGTCTCGATTTTGCTCAATGGGATCCCGCTAACGCCCATTTTCTTTGACAACTGGTCCTTTCCTCCGGACTTCCACCCCCGGCGGTATCACGGCGACCTCCCTTTATCCGACGGTAGAGTTGTTAGGGTTGATGCCACTGCCGGGCTTAGCAACGAGTCCAGCCCCGCTGCCGGTGAATACGGAGTGTACTTCTATTGTAACGACCGCCTCGTCGCTCGGGCTCTGAAATCGTTCGATGTCGGATTTATGAAGGGATATGCCGGCCTGCCCCATCCCAAGGTATCGCTTACAAAGGTCATCGTCGCGCTCAACGGTGACGCTCGGGACATGCCCTGGAACAGCAGCAAATCTGACATAAGCACCAAACACGAAGTGTTTCAGGCACTTCACGCTTGGCTAAACGAAGTTGTAAAGGACTACGCCGCCCTATCTCGCATCTGGATGGGCGACTGGCCAGAGAAGGTATTTCAGTACGAAAAGGGGAGCATCGTCGATGTCCCAGTTGGGGATTTCCCAGCGGCCAAGAAGTCTTACCTGCCGCCCATGCCAAAGTCTCGTCCGCGATACGCCGAGCAGGTAACGGCGGACAATGCCAGTGTCGTGAAGAATAAGCCCTGGACGCGCGGCCTGTACGAGGGTGTTATTGCGGCCGACTTGATCGTCAGACAGCCCCTCGAGCAGGGGAACCGCATCGCTTTGATTGTGCTCGACAGCACGCTTGAGATCGCCTTCAAAGAGTACCTCGTGAATGAGTCCGGTACACACTACACAGATGCGCAACTACTAGTGATCTTCGGGTCGCGTCATAAGGTACACACGGAGCTACAAAAGTACGTCTCGATTGACTTGGTGACTTGGGGGAAAATCAAACACTATAGCGATATGCGCAATAACCTGATCCATCGTCGATCAACCGCCACTGTCAGCGCATCCGATCTGGTGGACTTTAGAACGGTAGTCGAGGCGGTACTGAAGAAGCTCTACAAGCTAAAGCTCAAAGACCACTAGGAGGGCGCGAGCAGCGGCTAGCGGTGCCGGGGAGATAACGCCGAAGGGCAGATCACGCGACACCTCACATTCGCGCTGCCGCAAACGAAATTACCCCCATGGCCTCTGCAGCGCTCGATCCGGAAGGCCAAAGAGGAGCCTCGTATGAAGCGTCGGATTGCCCTTTGGGCAGCGGTAGTCGTCGCGTCGGTTATAATAGCCGCTATCCTAATCAACGGCAGCCCGAAGAACCCAAGCGCCGCCATGGAGGCGTACACACTGCTCCTGGCCGCCTTCACAGGGGTGCTCTGCGCCGCGACTGTTGAGCTGTGGCTAGCCTCGCGACGGCAGTTGGAGGACGCCCGGCTGAACAACAGGGCGTACGTGTCCGTTGAGCCAGGTGGGCTCGCTCCGTGGAGAGGAACCAGCGATCAGTTTCTGGGGCATGTGAGGATCACGAACGCCGGGATATTGCCGGCAAGGCGTCTCACTTGGCTACTTCAGATCGAAATGTCCGCGAATGGCGACCGACAGGACTTTAAGATACCCACCGAGAGGCGGGGGAACCAACTTGTCGTGGGTCGCTCGTCGATGGCCCGAGGCTCGCCCCCCATCCTCCAGAAGCCGGACGCATACTGCTTCGTTTGGGGCGTTGCAGAATACGACGATGGATATGGTGGCCGTCGCTTTACCAAGTTTTGTCACCGATACAACTGCAAGACGGACAGCTTCACTAGGGACCGGGTAGTGTCGGAAGCGGATGCCCGTCAGCATGAGTTTGGAAATGAAGCGGACTGAGCCATTTGCGATCAGCCGTCAGACGAGCCGCCCACCAGCGGAGGCACGATCTTCTGAACTGTGGCCTTTGACATTCCCACCTCTGCGGCGATCGCGCGGATGCTGCTACCGTTGGCACGCAGCTTTAGGATGTTTTCGCGAACCGCTTCGGTGACCTGCTTGGGACGGCCGCCGCTACGCCCCTCCGCCTTAGCTCTGGCGATGCCCTCCATCTGACGCTCTTTGCGGATAGCGGTCTCAAACTCGGCTATGAGGGCCAGGATGCCCATTATTAGCTTGCCGGTGCGGGTTGTGGTGTCTACCGCTGCGTCATCAAGTACCTTGAACGCTACACCCTTGGCCTCGAGCCCGGTGACGATCTTGTAGAGGTCAGCCGTCGAGCGGGCCAAACGGTCAAGCTTGGTGACGAGCAGGACGTCGCCTTCCCGGACGTAGTCCAGACAACGTAACAGCTCGGAGCGGTCCCCATCCAGTCCGGATCGCTTCTCCGCAAACACCTTGTCAGCTCCCGCTGCCTGGAGCCTCTCGACCTGCAGTGCATGATCCTGTTGCCCGCTTGAGACGCGGGCGTATCCCACAGTAGCCATTGGCTGTACCCTTCGCCTAAAGACAATGCTGGACACAATGTTACTGGACGCAAAGGGTACACGTCAAGGGCGGCGTGCTAGAAAGTATACATAAAGGTACGATTCTCGACGCACACTTGAAGCCAGCGCGGCAATCTGCATTTGCTGAGAAGGGGGGCGCAAATGGCAGATTCTAGGAAGTACGTTTTTCGAGCGTCGTATGATGGACACGCTCAAATAACCGGCCTGTTCGACTTCATTCAGCCTGCAGCGATCGCGGTCTGGAATTTGCGGTGGCAGGTCCAGGGGTATCTGGCAAACGTTCCGAAAGCATCGTCAGATGATCTCTCATCGAGATTTGCTTTGGGGTCCGGCATCCGCGGCGGGTCGCTCAAACGTGTGTTTGTGGATCACCCGTGGAGTGAACAGCAGGAGATGCTAGCCAGCATCACACTAATCAACGTTATTGCAGCCTTCGAGGACGTTACTGCGGGCCTGGCCAGGCTCGGAGGAGGCAGCTCACGCAAGCAAGCCGATGTAGCGAAGGCACTGCAATTCCCTCAACGGCCCGGCGGCGGGCGCGACAGGTCGACTGCTTACGGGGAGTTGGGGCCGGCATCCTCAGCGATGCAAGCTGCCTTTGATTGGGACCATAAAGTCTCTGGTCGCTATGCCGGCAGCAACGTAGACAACCTTCTTGTCTGCTACCGATACTTCAAGGAGATAAGAAATTCGATTGCCCATAACGGCGGGCGAGCGACTGCCAATGCACTGACGGCCTATACGGCATTCTCAGCGATCGCCACTACGGCCGCACTTGGCGGAGTAGCTGAAGTTCCCGAACATAGCCCGATCTTTGCAGTAGGTGAGCCGGTCAAATTGAGTTTCAGAGGCACAATTGGATTTGCTGACATCGTGTTGCGGATTATCGCGACGTATGATGTCGACCTCTCAAGCATGAGAATTGCAGAGCGAGAGTTCCGGGAGCGCTTCCCATCGACGCTTGGCGGAATCTGGAACCGGGCAGTCAAAGAGGAAAAACGCCTAAAGCAGCTAAGGACCAAGCTTAGCACCTACAACCTTCCCGATTTGGTTCTAACTGAGGCGTTTCAGAAGTTCCTGAGGGACGAGCAGATCGTTCCGGCCTATGCGTGAGCGGAGTGAATTGTGACCTTTGAGGATCAACTAGCAGCTATAAGGACGCGCTTAGAAGCCGGTGCGTACCCGAATGAAGCCGCGGTCTCCCTGAGTATCCTGCTGCCGGTTCTAAGAGCGCTAGGATGGGACGATAGCGATCCACTGCAGGTCATGCCGGAGTACGCCCAGGCGGGCCGTCGCGTGGACTTTGCCTTGTGCGGTCATCCCGGGCGGCCGAGTGTTTTCATCGAGGTGAAGGGCGTCGGCAGGTCTCTCGAAGGCGATCGTCAACTGTTCGAGTACGCCTTTCACGAGGGCATTCCGCTGTGTGTGCTAACCGATGGTCGCGAGTGGAGTTTCTATTTGCCCGGGGGGCAGGGCAGCTATGAGGAACGAAGGCTGTTCAGGCTACAGCTCCCGGACCGCCCGACGACAGAAAGCGCCAGAATCTTGACGCGATATCTGGGCCGGGAGAGGATCCGATCGGGGGATGCTCTTGAAGACGCCATCCGCGACTATCGCGACCTCGCTGCCAGTAGACAGGCAGCTAAGAGCATCCCTGCCGCATGGAGTCGCCTGGTGACTGCGCCTGAGGACCTTCTTGTTGAGTTAGTGGCAGAGGAGGCAGAGAAGCTGAGCGGTGCCCGTCCATCGAGCGCCGAAGTGGTTCTATTTCTGCAAGGTCTCAACGTTCGTGGTGCACCGCCCGCACAGGTGGTGGTTAAAGGGCCAGCACAGCTTGCACAGCCTGCAACCCAGTCGCCCCAAGTCTCCATCACCCATCGGTCCGGAGAACTAACTTACTCAGTGCTCGGGGTCTCGAAGACCGCCCGTAACGCCAGTGAAGCGCTTGTGGACATACTAACTACCCTAGCAAAACACGCTCCGGAGAAGCTGCCGGCCGCGGCCCGAGCCGCAAGGGGGCGCTCCCGAAACCACATTGCTCAAACCGTCGCCGAAATCTATCCCGCGCGACCAGACTTGGCGCGTGCAATTGAGTTCAGTCCCGGCTGGCTAGTTGGCCTAAACATTTCGAACCGGGAGAAGATCAGAATCATCCGAGAGGTTTGCCGGGCAATGTCACTGCGCTTTGGGGCGGATGTTATCATCGACCTGCCCAATACAGATTGATTCCAGCTCATTCAGGGCAATGCCGAAAGCTTCAGGTGCGCTCATCGAGGCATCGGCGAATGGCGTCATCGGGAGTGGCGTGATGAGTACATCGGAGCTTTCCGCCCGAGGATATTCGCCACACGCTATAGCCGCCACCGCCCTTCGGCTTGATGGGATCGGCATCCCATTTGCCTTCAGTTATCAGCCTAACGATGACCCGCTCACTGCCAGTCTCATCCCTGATGTTGAGAAGCTTTCGACCAGCGTCCTTCAATATGAGGTGGTCGCCTTTCGGGTCGATGGCGTAGATCAGGTCACCCTTCCAGACTATGAAGTCGGGAAAAAATCGCCTCGACTCGCCCTTGTCTAGAAGTGGAATGGAGTAGCCCCCGTTAGACGGGTTTCTAACCCACGTGAGCCCTGTCGCGTCAATCGCTCGCGCGAACTCAGGCTCAAAACCACGGAGATCGCTGTAGCCGGGATGCAGGGAGTTCTTGAACTCTTCAACCTCCTCTGGCTTCACGATGACATTGGCTACCGTGTAGGGGTTGGCATCCTCGAAGGCGAGTTCCGCGTTCTCCAGATACGCGTCCACCAATTTCTCGGCCTTTTCTCGTAGGTCGAGGGCGGCTCGGCTAGTAACTTCGATCTGCGCCTCAAATCGGGGATCGGCCCAATCGACCGTCTTGGCCGCTTCTGGATAAAGGGTTTGCATCGATCGACGGATGAGCCAACGGGCGACCACGCGGTTTGAGTGCTCGCGGCTCCTCGTTTCAAGGACTGCCTGCGATCCATCACCCACGGCCTGTCGAGCGCGGGTAAGGTCGCCAGGACCATAGTTGTTCGGCGACGGGGTGGTATAGTCGTTGATACTACCGATAACCGCCTGCAACGGCCCCAGTGCCGCATCGGCATCAATATGGATTTCTGGAATCTGCGCCTGATGCCTCGGCTCCAACCGCGAGCGTCCACGGTCACGTGGGTCGCTGTATCCATCAAGCCGGACTTCAGGCATTTCAGCCGCGATCTTCTTTCGGACCACCTCTAGGATTTTGGGGAATTCCTGACGACTGTCGATCCTTATGAAGAAGTTCGCCGTATTCAGGTCAGGGTCGGGATAGTGCCGGGCACCTGGCTGTCGCAGCACACGGCCAATGACCTGCTCCACTTGCACCGCCGAGCCCATCGACTTGTCGATATATGCGAAGCAGCAAGATGGATCATCCCAGCCTTCTTGAAGGGCTAGGTTGAAGATGATGTGATGAAAATCGCCCTGCGTGAACGCAGCGAAGTCATTCTCTCCGCCAGAAAAGAGTCGGAAGCCTGGAGGGGGCGGATAGTTTTTTCTATCCATCTTCAGATCGCAGTAGACGGCAATGTCCTCGGGGTCGATGCCCTGCTCTTCGACGAGATACCGCCAAATTAGAATAGGCGGCGCTTTGCGCGAGTTGAACGGCTGATTGTGATTGTCGGCTGCCCCGTCCTCCTGAGATACATTCGTGCGGCACACATAGATCGCCTTTGGCGTGAAACCGGCCTCCAATTTGTCGGCCTTCACTGTGGTCACTTTGAAGTCGGCGAGCATGTCGCCGAGGGCTGCCTCCATTTCAGTCGCATAGCCGCCAAGAACGACCTGCCTCTTGACTAGCCCAGCATCCACGGCGTCCATGCTGCGCACCGCGGTGACGAGGCCCTTCTGTGGATCATTTGCTGTATCTTCGAGGGTGTCATCGGACCAGCCGGCTCGCTTAAGGCGATCAATGACCTCGCCAAGCCGGCCGGGCGTCTTCATGGTAGCTGACGCGACTAGCACCACGTCGGGCTCCAGCTCAAGCAATAGGTCGGTTTGTTGATCGGTCAGGTTTTGTGCCTCGTCATATACAATGACAAGCGGTCGGCGTTGAGTATCGTTGGTGCCCCTGCGCTCCGTGAGCATCGCCCACAGTGGCTCCTCGTTCAGGTCTTCGTCGATCTTGTGCACCCGGAGCGTGCCTTCTCCCTTCTGGCGCTGATTAAACGCGCCCACGGTGGTCAGGGCGATGACCGGCTGAGTAGAATCCTTGATCCTGTCGGCGTTCATGTCGGCTAAATAGCTGACGGTGAATCCCTCAAGCAGTGTTTCGTATTTGCCGCCAGGCTCGAAGTTGCCGTAGGTCTGGTCGACCACCGCCTTTGATTTGGACATCCACAGTACGATGGGCTCGGCGCCAAGATATGGCCTGATCTGCGAAACGGTGTCCGCGAGTATGGGAGTCTTTCCTGAGCCAGTGAGACCGGCCAGCGCCTGATAGAATGGGGTCGCCCAATCGGCATATTCCATCGGCCGGCGACGGTCGGACGTTAGCAGAAGGAATCTTCGAACTATCTGATCCGCACATCGAGTTTGGAAGGGGAGTAGCTCAAAGCTCATGCCGCATCCTCGGCGGCATCATCTTCATCCTTGCCGACGCCATAGACCTGCGTGGCCTCGTTGAAGCCGAGCTTTTCCAGGATGCGGTTCGGGATTTGGTAGAATTCGATGTTTGGGCCGCTGTACGTCGACATGCGAGCGTAGACATGGAATGGCTGCGTTAGGGCCTCATCGGCGGCCTCTTTAACTATTGCCCTGAACGCTTCCCTATTTAGGACGGACGGCTGTGTAGGGCCGTTCCAAATTAGGAAGAAGCCCTCCCCCTTCGAACTCTTGGCGAAGAGATGCTGGTGCTTGCCGGCGGGGAGTCGATGCAAGTGGGCAGCGTTTCGATCCCTCTGGTCCCAATGCGATGTCAAAAGGAGGTCCATCATCTCCTCCCGCTCAAGCGCGAGGACGGCTGCGGCATCGACCTGATCCATCAGCTTAGAGAAGCGGAAGCCACCAGGCAGTGGGGTCGCCGAATTTGTCTTTCCTTTCTTCGTCGCCCTCTCGCCGGAAATGGCTCGAGTCACCCGGAGGGTGGTCAAGCTGCGGGCGTACGAGTCCCCTCGTTCCGGCCGCCCCTGCTCGACTAGAATGAAACGACGGTTCGCAATGGACTCCCTGTTGAGCTCTAGCACAGCGTGAGCTGTGGTTCCGGAACCCGCAAAGGGGTCCAGAACGATACCGTTCGGTTGGCACCAGATTTGGATGATCTTCTTAACAAGCCTCATCGGCTTGACTGTCTCGAAGCTGTGGTCCTTGCCGACGATCGCACTCAGTTCGTTCACGCCTGCTTGGCTATGGCCGCTTTGTGCATGCTCCCACGACGTGGTGCCCAACTCTAGCGGCTCATCGTAGTCATCGTCCGACCAGTAGGAGGTTGGCACCATGCCTTGCTTGACATCTTCGAGGTACTTTTTCATCCCGAAGGTGCCCATACCATTGTCACGCCAATGGGCAGCCGGCCAGTTCCCCCTATCACGTATTTGTTCGGCTGCCGCCCGAGCCGCCTTTAGCGCAGCGTTGCTCTTGAAGCCATCCTGATCCGGAAGCGATCCGCCCTTGATGATCAGCGCCTTCGCGCGACCGTCACGGAGATCCTTCTCAACATAGCTTGAGCCCCACGCCGAGAGGGCGTCCTTGATCTTTTTCTTTTCCAAACTCCAGCAGCGACCGTCGCTGGGGTAGTGCAGCTCCCCGGTAAATGGCGATTGCACGGCATAGACCATGCCGGCGTGTGTCTCAGCGCCGGGCGCAGTGAGATCACCCGGCTTCCATACCCGATTGTCGCCGTCGGTTGACCGATAGCGGGCATTCATGGCCGCTGTGCGGGGCAGCAGCGCCGTGGTCGAGCGATCGATGTTTTTTGAATAGACCAGCACGTATTCAGTTGCCGTCGAAATATGCTTCTGATCGTTCCGCGGAGCGTAGCTCTTTTGCCAGTTGATGATCGCGATGCGGTTTCGCTCGCCGAACATCTCATCGAGGAGCATTCCCAGTCGGAACAGCTCGCGGTGGTCGATGCAGATGGCAAGCACTCCGCCAGGTCGAAGCATCTCCTTCATCATCCAGAGTCGCGGCGTCATGAATCGCAGCCATTTGGAATGGCGCGAACCGTCATCCGCCGGCACCAACTGTCCAAGGTCGGGATCGTTGGGGTCCTCATCCCATTTGTCGTTATACCGGAAGTCTTGCCCTGTATTGTAGGGCGGGTCCGTGAGGATGAGGTCGACCTGCCCACGATATTTGTACAGGCTCACCAACGCCTGAAGGTTTTCGCCTTCGACAATGAGGTTCTCGGCCTGCTCTTGCTCAGAGCCGACGCAGAGCTTTCGTTCGATTTTTTGGCTGCGCGGCTGAACTCGGCGAATGATCTGCCAAGGCGGGGCTTGGCCCGGGTAGGTCAGACGTATTCCGCCAAGGTCTTCCCCCTCGCGCTCGGTCAGGAGATGGACAAGTTCGTCTCTGCTAAGCTTCTCATAGTCAGGCATTGCCCCACCCATTCAGAACTCTCACCGCGCCGTATCCCATAACGGGCGACCACAACTGAACACCTCGGCCGCCTGCACCGCGTCCAGAGAGCGAAACACCACCTGGAGCAACCGTTTTCAAGCCCGCATCTGAGCATGCCACAGACGATACACAATGGGAAGGATGCGTTCTGCGTTTGTTCCGGGCCTGGGGCATGGAGCTCCCTCCCCGCTGACCGAAAGAGGAAAGACCCGATCCAGCAAACGGTGCGGACGTGTTGACAGCTTCAGGGCCGCGACCGCTCAAGACCGGGAGGAGCCACCACGACTGCTCAGAAGGCCGGCATCGACCCCGCCAAGGATAGTGCCGGGAGACCAAACATCGCGGCCGCAACCCCAGCTTCACGCGGAACCATCTCGCCACCGTGTGCTCGCTCACTCGCCTCGGGATCGACCGGAAATCCGCGATTGCTCGGGCCGCAGGATGAGCCCGCTAAACGGATACTTCGGATCGCGAACACCCCGCCGAGGCGGAGTAGTTGCTGGCACGTGGAATAGTTAAGCAGGCACCTGCCGCGGGCTACGGATGGCTCCCGATATCATGCTTGGCAACCGCCACATTGGAAACCCCCCTTGATTACATCTGGAATACACCCTATTTGGAATAGTCAGCAACCACACCGGACGATCCGATGACATTGATTGGCTTTGCACGATTGTCCGCCATGAATCCCGAGGCGGATGAGGAGCGGTGCCGCCGAGTGCTCCGCAACGGGGGATGTACGGAGGACAACGTCTTCATAGACCGTGCGGACGCGAACCCGCGCGAAGCTGCCTACAACAAGGCGATTGCAGGCCTGAGGCGCCATGACGTGCTTGTCACGCCTTCGCTCTTTCACCTCGCCGAGTCCATCAGAGAACTCGACGTTATCCTCACGGGCATCGGCCACTTGGGTGCGACCGTCCGTATTGTCGACAAGGGCATCGATACCGGCGCTTCCGATGGCGAACGGTTCGTTACGACCACACATCTACTGGCGAATTTCGAACGGCAACTTGCGCAGGATCGCCAGCAGCACGGCATCCAGCGAGCCCGCAGCGAAGGCAAGTACAAGGGGCGAAAACCGACCGCGCAGGAGAAGACCGCACAGATATTGGAGCTTCGCCGCAAGGGCCTCAGCATTGAGGTCATCGCCCGCACCCTCTCGATCAGCGCGTCGAGCGTCTATGCGATCCTCAAGTCGCAGCGTGGAGACACACCCAACGAACCGTCGCGATCAGCCGACCCCGCGGAAACCCCTCCCCCAGACCCCGGACACTCCCCGAAAGGAGACCCGAAATGACGACTGTATTCCAGGCTGTGTCCTTGAAAATGAAAGGACGCAGCAGAGGCCCGTTTCCGGGCGCCTGCGCGTTTCAATTCGCCGGTACCAACGAAGTTCATCTTGGCACGGCGGAGGCTCAAAACTCCGAAGCGCTGAACGTGGCGGCATTCCCCGACATCGTAACTGAGTGTCTAGCAGTCGCCGTGGGGGACTCTATGCCAGAGGTGGTCCTGGTGGTTCCCTCGACAGGGTTCACACAGTACCTCGACGGGTACGTTTGGGACTGGCTTAACAACGACACTCTCAAAGACCATCCCGACTACGAATTGTGGAAGGCCGGCCTGGAAGTCGCATCCCTCGTCAAAATCACCTACCGGACAGCACAAACCACCCAGGAACACGCAATCCTCAAGGCGCTCCAAAAGGAAGCCAAAGCGAAAGCCGGACGTCTTTGACCGAGCCGGCTGGAATTGTGCGGCGGGCTCGAGAGCGAGAAGACGGAAAGGTTGTCAATTGCCACGTCCCCGGCTGCCATCGCCCGACGCAGCGGTCAGCCGCCAAGGGGCTTTCGAGACTCTATTGCAAGGTGCATGTCGAGTTCCATCGCCGGCACGGCTCCTACTGGCGTCGCAGCTACCTCGTCTGGGAGCTGGCCCCGTATCGCGCCGCCGCACGACTCTGGCTGAGACGGCATAAGCGAGAGGCCAAGGTCGAGGCTGTGATCGCTGCGCTCGAAGGGTTGCTTGCTGGCGCCGGGCGTTCCGAAAGCGCCTACGACTTGCGGTTCATGTCTCCGGCTGAAAAGGCGCGCATCTCCATGGCCCGTGTGCGCGATGTCGAGGTTACCGGGACGCGGCTCCTGGAGATCGCCCTGACGGTGAGCGCCAAGGTCGAGTATGACGGGCCACACGATCCCGGGTTTCGCGATGTGCAGGTCGCCAAGCTGGTGCATCGGCTAGCAAGCGGAACCCATCGCTCGACCTCGGGCTTCCTGATGCCCAGCAAGTACGCCCCGTCGGCTGGTCGCGTCCTGCGAATCCTCGGGCATCGCATATGGGCCATAGCGGCAATAGCTGCCGATGAAGATGCGCGGCACGAGGTGGCTGCGATGGCTCGACCCGGAGCCGTCATGGTCGAACAGCGAGCGGCAAAGCTGGCGCTGGCGAGGGAAGCCATCGCGCGAGAGATTGAGCGAGCGCGGCACTCTGGAATGGGTCCTCAAAGGTTGGCTCAGTATCGGCTTCAGTTGCGTCGCCAGCACGGCGCCAAGTGATGCCCTGGTGGCCGGATTGGGAAGGTCATGACGAGCCGCACTCAGGGCGCGACTCAAACCATGACCCTTGGCTTATCTGTTCGGGGGCACGCCTACAGTCAATCGCCATGGACCTCTTCATGGACACCGAGATGCTTCGTCCTTCATCTCCACGCCGACCACGAAGAGACGCTGAAGACAGACGCAGACAGATCGTTGACAATCTCGTTGCGAGCCTGACTAGCCAAGCATTACAGCCGGGCCTGGGTAGGGGGCTGATGGTGTCGACCAAGAATGATCCTCTCACCCGGTACGACCGCCGCGACTTCCCCCGTCAGGTTGTTGCGGAAGAAGTGCACGCCCTCTCTGAGACTGGATGGCTGATGCTAGAGCCCGGTGCGCATCACGGGCCACGTTCGACGATCAAGCCGAGCCGCAAGCTTAAGCAACGGCTCGCACAATCGGGCGCGACGCTAGACGAAGTGGGTCGGCTTGTCGGCGGAGAGACCATCATTCTCAAGGCCCGCGCTGCCGGCCGTGGCTTGCCGAAGCCCCTGATCGACTATCGCGACACTGCTGAGACCCGCCGCCTGAGGGATGAGCTAGCAGGTGTGCGTGACTTCCTTCAGGACGCCGACATTACGGTCGACGGACTTCCGCTCGCGCCTTACCAGCTCACCCGCCAATTCCTCATCGACTCTGCACAACAGCTGCCAACGTTTGCCCGACACGGTCGGCTCTATGGCGGCCCTTGGATCAACATGCATCGCGATCAACGTTATCGGCTTCGTATTGCAGGGGAGGAGCTTGCCGATCTGGACTTCACGGCCATGTTCACACAACTCGCCTATCTCATGGCGGGCGCAGAGCTACCGGAGGGCGATCCCTATGATGGCGTGCCCGGCCTGGAACTCAACCGAGTGGCTGATCCCGTCGAGCGTGCGCAGGTCCGCCAAGCCATCAAGCAGGGCCTTAACGCCCTCTATTCCCGCCAGGGGCGCATGTTCCGGATGCCGCACGAGATGAAGCTGCAACTCGGGCCTGACTGGACTGGAGCAAAGCTGGAGGCGGCGCTACGCGAACGACATTCACCGATCCAACATCTGTTCGGCATTGGCATCGCGCTGGACCTCGCGTTCACTGAGAGCAAAGTGTTGATGCGCACCTTACGCGATCTCATGGCTCAAGGCATTGCGGCGCTACCTATTCACGACGGCATCATGGTGCCGATCTCAAAGCAGAACCTTGCGCTGGCTGCGATGCGAGATGCTTCGCGAGTAATCGTTGGGGTGGAGCTACCGGTCAAGTCCAAGCCGCTCCCAAGGTCTGGGAAGACGACACGGGGCACAAATAACTCTCCCCCTATGCCCTAGGTGGAGCCCCCCGGCCTGCTCATAGTCACATTGGCAGGGGATGCAGGCCAGTCTTGACCCTCAACCGTCCGCGGCTAGGGCGACTAGCCTCAAGGCGCCGCTAGTGCGGCCCTACGCGGGGAGCCCAGAGAAGGGCTCTGCCTTGCCAGTCTGCGGCCTTCACCTGCTCGTCCGCCTCGCATAAGTTCCATTAGGAATATTACCTCGTGCAAGGAACCGCAGATGAGTGCGCGCTTATCGACCGCAATTAGGATGGGCGATGCCGCGCACGCGATCCTCCGGAAGACCAAGACCTTCCCAACCACAGGATTCGGGGAAGGGGCCGGACCGAGTGACTACGACCATATCGGAGTGGAGCCGATGCTCTTTGCGCTTGCAATGGAGTTGGCGCTTAAGGCGTGGTTCGTCTTCGACTACGACGACCCTAAAGTGCCGAAAACCCACGACCTAGCAAAGTTGTTCGGGCGACTAAGGCCAGAGAGTCAGGACAAACTGGACGGGGAGTTCAAGCGGTCAGTCGCGCCGCTACACCCAAGCGGGCTCTTCATCGACTATGGCATCCGTCACATACTCTTGCAGCACAAGGACGCGTTTGTTGATTGGCGGTACATTCACGAGACAAAGAACACGAGCTTCGACCAAAGCGGCTTTGAGGCGACGCTTGTGATGGTGCTTGCCGAGTTTAGAAAGCTCTATCGGATCGAACCGGCAAGATTGCTCTGGCGAGATAACTCTCCCCCTATGCCCTAGGTGGGCCCCCCCATAAGTTTTGGCGATGAAGGGGCCCCCATCCCTCACACCTTCACTGACCTAACAGCGCGGTAGCATTGGGCTTGCCGCTTCAACCTGTCGGCATCGTCTCATTCAACTTGAATGGTTCGATCTTCTCCACCTGACGCCATAGCCCCGGCAACATTGCCCGCGTCCTGCCGTAGCCTTGGTCCGCCCCACCCGTCGAGTGGCCGGCAAGATAGAGGCGGGCATCGTCGGTCAGTTCGTACCGACGGCAAAGGTCTTCAAACAAGTGGCGCCACCCGTGATTGGGCGACAATTCGGGACGCACGATGCCCACCGCATCGCTCCTCACCCACCGCTGAATGACGTTGGATGCACCCGTACCGAACAACCTGCCCTTGGGAGCACTCTCGACGAACTTTCGAAAGCCCTCTTCCAGTAGCGCCCGATGTACGGGGATGGTGCGGCGGGCGTTCACGGTCTTGAGGCTTCGCTTGCCGCTGAGCGACACCTCGAAAAACCAATGGCCCTCGCTTTCGAAGAAGTCGCCAGTTTCGAGCCGGCTGGCTTCGGAGATGCGCAGACCGGTATAGGCGCACAGCCACGGCAACCACCGCCGCCGCATCTCGGTCTCTTGGCGGGCGGCTTTAAGAATCACAGTGGCCTCGTCCGGATGCACGGCCGACTTGTCGGAGGGCTTCGGCGTGAAGCCCGGCAACAGCACTTCCGCGACGTCTGCCGCCGCTTTTTTGAATTCCCCACGGTGGAGCCGTTGCGCCCAGCGGACTACGGTCTTGATAGCACCTAGCTTGTGGCCGACCGTTCGGTTGCCAACTTTGCCGGCACTCAACAGCTTGGTTTTCCACCGCTCCAGCTCGTCGGCGGTGATGGTGGCAGGGTCTGTTCCACCCTTCCCTCGAAACCTCGCGAACTCGGCGCAGATCGAACGATACTTGCTGATGGTCTTTTCGCGCATCGGCACACTGTCGCGACCAAGACCACGTCGCTTCGCTTCTTCGTCTATGATGTCCTTGAAAGAACGCACCTTGGCAGCGGGACGGGCGATGTCCGGGATGCCTTTGGCCCAGTCGGGCTCCCTGTAGTCGAGGGAAGTTGCCATCGTCCGCAGCGTGTCACGAGCACGAGCCTGGAGCCGCGCACTTTGGACCAGCAGGGCCGCCTGGCTAGACGTGTCGGGGACGATGCCTTGCGTCTGCAGCGCGTCCGCAAGGTCCGCCCCATGATCGACCACCAGTATGTTCACCAGCGGCTCGATGATCGCCCTGCTGATTATCGACAGGGCCGGGTCTTTGTTCCACGCCTCCATCTGCGCAAGCAGCCTGGGCATATCCGCTCGATCTAGGTCTGAGAGCGCCGCCTCCAGTTGCGCCCTAAGCCGCTGCTGATCGTATGGCTTCAAGGCCTCGACGCGAGCGAGAAGGTCTGTCGAGACTGCAGGGGCCGGATGAGTTGGCGGCTCAATCCCTTGGCTGGGATTTTCCTCATGCCGTCGAAGATGGGCCTTCGCGAGGGTCCCAGCAATCGCCGCAACCTGACGTTCACTGAGCGCAGCAGGGCCGTTTTCCAAGGCATCGCGCCATGCCGCCCAACTGGTCTCCTGTTGCGAAGAGAGCTCACGATACCGATCCTCGGCAGCAGGCCGGTCGCGGGTACTAAGAGACCGACGAACTTCCTTGCCACCGATCCGGATGCCAAGCTGGGCTAATCTCTCCCGGGCCTCCCAAAGGTCGCCGGGTAGCTCTTTTCGGTAGTACCAGATGCCATTGGGGTGACGCCAAGGTCCCGCCATCGTCCAGCGCCTCGCTTTACCCATGCCGTATCACCTTCCCGTATCAGACGGAAGTGGACAAGCCCGGCAGTTTCCGTAAGGCGATGATTTACAAGGTGAAAAAGATGGTGCTGCAAGAGAGGATTGAACTCTCGACCTCTCCCTTACCAAGGGAGTGCTCTACCACTGAGCTACTGCAGCTAACGCTGAGGCCGGGTGGCGAGGCCCCCGGCGGCGTGGGGCGGTTACTGCCACAGGGCTTGGCACCGCGCAAGCGCAAAAAAGCTTGCAAACGGGGTACAGCCTTGATCGGTGGTTGCTGGTAGATTTGGTGCACCGTGCGACACGGCGTTTCTGGTTCGCCGCGCCGATGGTGGATATGGGCGCCGACGAAACAAGGACTTGCATGTCGGAGAGCAGGACGGGGCGGGAGCAGAGATCGGCCGCCAAGCTTCGGGAGAACCTGAAGCGGCGGAAGGAACAGGCGCGGGCTCGGTCGGCAACTGCCGGTAAACAGGAATCGGTCAGGACATCGCCTGAGGACGCGGAGGTGGGGGATGCGTTGAAGCCGGGGCCTGACTCGGATAGCTAGGGCAAGGGGCAGAACGCCTCGCAGTCGGGAAGTACACATGGATCGCATTCGTCTGGTCGGGGGCAACGAGCTGAGGGGCGAAATCCCTATCTCGGGCGCAAAGAACGCGGCCCTGCCGCTGATGATCGCCTCGCTGCTGACCAAGGACCCGCTGGTACTGGAGAACGTGCCGCGGCTGGCGGACGTCAACCAGCTCGAGAAAATCCTCGAAAACCACGGCGTCGATATCGCCGTGCACGGCCGCAAGGCGCCGACGCTGGATGGCCAGCGGATGACGCTGCAGGCCGCCGAGATTGTCGACACCACGGCGCCGTACGAGCTGGTTTCGACCATGCGGGCGAGCTTCTGGGTGATCGGGCCGCTGCTGGCGCGGGCGCACGAGGCGCGGGTGTCGCTGCCGGGCGGTTGCGCCATTGGCACGCGGCCGGTGGACCTGTTCCTTTATGGGCTGAAGGAGCTCGGGGCCGAGATCGAGATCGACGAAGGCTACGTCGTGGCGCGGGCGCCGAAGGGCGGACTGCGCGGGGCGCGCGTGGTGTTCCCCAAGGTGACGGTGGGCGCGACGCATGTGCTGCTGATGGCGGCGACGCTGGCGAGGGGCACTACGGTGCTCGAGAACGCGGCGATGGAGCCGGAGATCAGCGATCTGGCCGAGTGCCTGGTGAAGATGGGCGCGAGGATCTCTGGCGTCGGCACGCGGACGCTGACCATCGAGGGTGTCGACGAGCTGCACGGCGCCACCCATTCGGTGGTGGCGGACCGGATCGAGACCGGCACCTATGCGATGGCGGCGGCGATGGCGGGCGGCGACGTGCTGCTGAAGCATGCGCGGGCCGAGCATTTGCAGGCAGCGCTCGATACGCTGGGCCAGGCGGGCGTCTATGTCAGCCAGGAAGCGGGCGGCATCCGGGTGCGGCGCAACGGCAACGGCATCCAGGCGGTGCATGCGGAAACCCAGCCCTTCCCGGGCTTTCCGACCGATCTGCAGGCGCAGTTCATGGCGCTGATGACCATGGCGAACGGCACCTCGCAGATCCGCGAGACGATCTTCGAGAACCGCTACATGCATGTGGCGGAGCTGGCGCGGTTCGGGGCCGATATCAAGGTGGACGGCCAGGTGGCTACGGTGACCGGGGTGCCTCAGCTCAAGGGTGCGCAGGTGATGGCGACGGACCTTCGGGCCTCGGTTTCGCTTGTGATCGCCGGGCTGGCGGCGCGGGGCGAGACGGTGGTCAACCGGATCTATCACCTCGACCGGGGGTTCGAGCGGCTCGAGGACAAGCTATCCGCCGTGGGCGCGGAAATCGAGCGGATCGCGGGCTAAGCGCCGTAGTGCCCGGTCTTCTGCATAACCTTGCGCTTCTGGCATTCAGCCTGCTAGGCGGAACCGTGTTCGGGATTGTGTTGTCCGCCCTGGGCGGCGTCATGCCTGGTCGACGCAGTCTTCGGGTGTGGACGGTTGTGGGTGGAGCTACGCTTGTTCTGCTATTGGTCAGGTTGCTGAGCGAGTTCCTGACCGGTGTGCGGGACACGGTCCTTTCCGAACTCGAGCAACGCGAGCTGTGGGACACTGCCACCCTTGCTGCCGGCCTCTGCCTCCCGGCAATAGCGGGGTTCGTGGTCGGCGTAGTCATGCGCGCCCGGGCGCTGACGGCCGCTTCGCGCAAAGCTCCGATTGCTCCCCTGCCCTCAAACTTGTAGATCGTCTTCCGGGCCCCCACTTGCTGGTCAACTTCACCGTTTCCGGACCCCCTAGATATGACCGATCTCAAGCTTCTGGCGCTTGATAGCGAAGACCTCGACGTGATTTCGGCGACCACGCAGGACGCCATCGTGCGCGTCGGCGACATGGGTTACGCCAAGGCCGACAGGCGTTTCGCGCTGCTGATGAACCGCTACGCATGGGAAGATGGCGGCAACGCCAAGGCCGGGGTGCGGAAGCGCGCGGCGCTGCATTTCGACCGGGTGACCGGGGTGAAAGTGGCGGGGATAGATACCAATTCGGTCGAGGGGGCGCTGGAATTGCTGACCATTCGCTTCACCGAGAGCGAAGCGCCAAGTGGTTGGGTTGACTTGGCTTTTGCCGGTGGCGGGACGGTTCGGCTGGAGGTGGAGGTGCTGGAGGCGCGGCTGCAGGACCTGGGGTCGGCCTGGGCGGCGAAGGCCAAGCCAGAGCACGCTTCCTAATGCCGGTAAGGCTTGATAGCCGCGATGCCGGCTTTGCTAAATCCTTTGAAACGCTGCTGAATTCGAAGCGGGAAGCTTCGGAGGAAGTGGGTAGCGCGGTTGCCGCGATCCTTGCCGATGTGAAGGCGCGTGGCGACAAGGCGGTGATCGAATACACCGAGCGGTTCGACAAACCGGCTGCAAATCTATGGTCTATCCGCGTCACGGACGAGGAAATAGCCAACGCCAGCGCACGAACGTCTGGCGATGTTCTGTCGGCGCTGACGGTGGCGCATGAGCGCATCCGCGCGCACCACGAAAAGCAGAAGCCGCTCGACCATGTCTACCAGGATCACCTCGGGGTGACGCTGGGGACGATCTGGACACCGGTCGAGGCGGTGGGCATCTACGTGCCGGGCGGCACGGCGGCCTATCCGTCGTCGGTGCTGATGAACGCGGTGCCGGCCAAGGTTGCCGGCGCCAGCCGGATCGCCATGGTGGTGCCGATGCCGGGCGGCGAGGCCAACGATGCGGTGCTCGCGGCGGCGAAGATTGCCGGGGTGACCGAGATCTACCGCATCGGCGGGGCGCAGGCGATCGGGGCGCTGGCCTATGGCACGGAGACGATCCCGGCGGTGTCGAAGATCGTCGGGCCGGGCAATGCCTATGTCGCGGCGGCGAAGCGCCAGGTGTTCGGCACGGTGGGCATCGACATGATCGCCGGGCCCTCGGAAGTGCTGGTCATTGCCGACTCGTCGGCCAACCCGGCCTGGGTGGCGGCGGACCTGTTGGCGCAGGCCGAGCATGGCGGCGGGGCGCAATCGATCCTCATCACCACCGACCAGCAACTGGCCGACCTTGTCGAGGACGAGGTGTGGCGGCAGATCGAACTGCTGCCGCGGGCCGAGATCACCCGCGCCGGCTGGGAAGAGTTTGGCGCGGTGATCACCGTTGCCTCGATGGCGGAAGCGGTGGAGCTCGCCAACCGGATTGCCTCGGAGCACGTGGAGCTGGCGGTGGACGATCCGCAGGCGCTGCTGCCCAAGATTCGCAATGCTGGTGCGATTTTTCTCGGGCATCACACGCCGGAAGCAATCGGCGACTATGTGGGCGGCTCGAACCACGTGCTGCCGACGGCTCGCTCGGCGCGCTATGCGTCGGGGCTGGGGGTGCTGGATTTCATGAAACGCACGTCGGTGCTGCAATGCGACCCGGCTTCGCTGGCGGAACTGGCGCCGGCGGCGCGGACGCTCGCGGCGACAGAAGGGCTCGAGGCGCATGCGCGCTCGATATCGATAAGGCTCAATCGGTAGATGGCGCTCTCGCCGCGACAGTTCGATCCCAAGAGCGATCGCATCGTCGCCGTGACCCTCGATCCCAACACGATCACCTCGGTCGATCCCGACGAGGTGCATGAATGGCGCATCGCCATCTACGACCTAGTCGAGGAGAACGTCTTCGCCCCGGCGCGGGTGAAGGCGACGGGGCCATATGCGCTGCACGTCTCGATCGTCAGCAACTACATCGTGCTCGATGTGCGCAACCCGGACACCTATGAGCCGATCGCCGCGCACTATTTGTCGCTGACGCCGTTCCGCCGGCTGATCCGCGACTATTTCCGCATCCGCGAGAGCTATTACGACGCGATCAAGACTGGCTCGACCTACCAGATCGAAACCGTCGACATGGCGCGGCGCGGACTGCACAACGATGCTGCGGAGCTGCTGCGCACCCGGCTCGACAACAAGCTGGAGATGGACCTCAACACGGCAAGGCGCCTCTTCACGCTGATCTGCGCGGTGCAGCCGTTTGCCAGCCGGATCGATGAGCGCGAGTCGACGCTGCCGACGGTGCTGTTCGTCTGCTCGATGAACTCGGTGCGCTCGCCAATCGCCGCGGCGCTGGCGCGCCGGTTCTTCCCCGGGCGGCTGATCGTGCGCTCAGCTGGCGTTCGCTCGGGCAAGGCAGATGGGTTCGTGCACGAGGTGATGGAAGAGATCGGCGTCGACATGAGCGTCCACACCCCGCACACCATGGACGAGCTGGTGGCCAACCACTTCGACCTGGTGATTACGCTGTCCAACGATGCGCCGGAGGCGGTGGAGCGGCGCGGGCTGGAGATGGGCGCGATCGAGCATTGGCCGATGCCGGACCCCACGGAGACGGAGGGGAACCGTGAGGCGGTGCTGAGTGCGTACCGCACGTTGAGGGATACGCTGCAGCAGCGGGTGCGCGAGCGGCTGGAGAAGCTGGTGGCAGCGCCGACCAAGGCGGCTTAACGCAGACGTTGCGGAGTTGCCTTCTCCCTTTGTGGGAGAAAGGTGCCCGAAGGGCGGATGAGGGGTTGCCTCCGAGAACGCCGTCGCTCGTCGCATCGCTCCGACCGCGCGGCACTTCGTTTCGCGGACCCCTCATCCGGCGCTTCGCGCCACCTTCTCCCACAAGGGGAGAAGGTAGGAGGTGGCCTACTTCTCAAATCCAGCGCGCTGCACCATATGAACATAGCATCCCCACCCACGGGTGGTTCACAAACCGGGCGGCATCCAGTATAGGTGGCGCCCAATTCAAGCCCCCGACATTGTCAGTATCGTGTTTCGCGGGGCCGTCTCAGGAGAGAGAATGGCTAAGGAAGAAGTGCTCGAATTTCCGGGCGTGATCACGGAACTGCTGCCCAACGCGACCTTTCGGGTGAAGCTGGAGAACGAGCACGAGATCATCGCCCATACGGCCGGGCGGTTGCGCAAGAACCGCATCCGCGTGCTTGCCGGCGACAAAGTGCTGGTTGAAATGACCCCCTACGACCTGACCAAGGGCCGGATCAACTACCGCTTCAGGTAAGTTCGGGAGCGCGGCGGCAGAGCCATCGCGCGCCTCCGATGGAGACAGTATGGCCAAGGAAGAAGTGCTCGAGTTTCCGGGGGTGGTAACGGAACTGCTGCCCAACGCGACCTTTCGGGTAAAACTCGAAAACGAGCACGAGATCATCGCCCATACTGCCGGCCGCATGCGCAAGAATCGTATCCGCGTGCTGGCGGGCGACAAGGTGTTGTGCGAAATGACACCTTACGATCTGACCAAGGGCCGGATCACGTACCGCTTCAAATAGGGCACTCCATGGCCAGCCGTCCCGAGCTCATTCTCGCGTCCGCATCGCCGCGACGCCTGGCGTTGCTGAACCAGATCGGCATCGAGCCCGAGCATCTGGTGCCGGCGCATATCGACGAGACGCCCGAAAAGGGCGAGCTGCCCCGCAAGCTGGCGCAGCGTCTCGCCGACCAGAAGGCGATCACCGCGCAGCATAAGGCCAAGAGCACCGGAATCGCCGGCAATGCGCTGGTGCTGGCTGCCGACACGGTGGTGGCCGTGGGCCGCCGTATCCTGCCCAAGGCCGAGACGATGGAAGAAGCCTCCGAGTGCCTGCGCGTGCTTTCGGGCCGCTCGCACCGGGTGTTCACCGCCGTCACCATGCTGACGCCGTCGGGCCAGATGCGCAAACGCCTGGTCGAGACGCGCATCCGCTTCAAGCGGCTTTCGGCGCGCGAGATCGAAAGCTACCTCGCCAGCGCCGAATGGCGCGACAAGGCGGGTGGGTACGCCATCCAGGGTATTGCCGGGGCGTTCGTGCTGAAGCTGCAGGGTTCGTACTCGGCCGTGGTTGGCCTCCCGCTCAACGAGACGGTGGGGCTGCTAGCGGGCGAGGGCTATCCGGTGCACTTCAACTGGCTCAACCAGTCGAGCCTGACGGCGGTCTGAGATGACTGCCGAAATCATCAAGCTGAAGCCGACGCGGCCCTGCCCGATCTGCGGCAAACCGTCGAGCCAGCAGCACCATCCGTTCTGCTCCGGGCGCTGCCAGGATATCGACCTCAATCGCTGGCTCAGCGGCAGCTATGTGATTCCGGCGGAGCCGGTTGAGGTGGATGAGGAGGACGGGGTCCCGAAGGTCGATGAGGCGGGGGACGACGAGGAGTAGGCGGGCGCGCCCTTGCCTAACCGCCGTTTCAACCACCGGGGTGTGGAAGCATTGAGGTTCCCGCCCCACCCCTACGGCATCAGTTGCCCGCCGTTCACATCGATGATCTGCCCCGTGATGTAGCCGGACATCGAGTCCGAGGCCAGGAACACATACGCGCCGACGCAATCCTCCGCGGTGCCCAGCCGCTGCATCGGGATTTGGGCGGCGGCGGTGTCTTTCACCGATTGCGGGGTCTTGTCGTGGAACGGGGTGATGATGAAGCCCGGAGCGACGACATTGACGCGGATGTGGTCGGGGGCGAATTCGCGGGCGGCGTTGCGGGTGATCGAGTGGACCGCGGCCTTGGCCGAGGCATAGACCGACGAGCCGGCGAAGCCGCCGAAGCGGCCAGCGATCGACCCGGTGTTGACGATGGAGCCACCTCCGGCTGCCTTCAAATGCGGGTAGGCCGCCTTGGTCACCGCCAGCACCGAGCGCACGTTGAGATTGTACACCTGCTCGTACATGGCCTCATCGAACCCGGCATTGGTGACGCGATCGAGGATGGCGCCTGCATTGTTGATGAGGATATCGAGCCCGCCAAGCCCGGCGACCGCATCGGTGACGATCTTTGCGGCGGAGGCGGAGTTGCTGACGTCGCCGATGACCACCACGGCCTTGCCGCCCGCAGCGCGGATTTCGGCGGCGACGGCCTCGGCGGCCTCGGCGTTCTTGTTGCCATGCACTGCAACGGCGACGCCCAGCCGGCCGAGCTCACGCGCCACCGCGGCGCCGATACCCGTCGACGAGCCGGTCACCAGCGCGCGCTTCCCCTTGAGATCTTCCAGCATCTTCATCCTCCAAAACGTCGCGAGAGACTAAGCATCGTCGGCCGGAGCGCAAGGCCGCAAACAACGGTGCATTGCGCATCACCAAACCGCGGACACGTCAGCGATGCTGCTGTAACTGTCATCAGATCATCGCAACAGTCGCTCTGCACCGGTCCGTGGGGGGCCGGCCTGCTGGTCCTGAGGGGGAACCAATGGCTACTGCAGACACGGCCGTAACGTCAGGCCGAGGGTCCGGCCTGACGAAGGACGAACGATTCGTCATCGTCGCGTCGTCGACCGGCACGATTTTCGAGTGGTACGACTTCTATCTCTACGCCACGCTGGCGCCGTTCTTCGCGGCGCTGTTCTTCCCACCCGGCAACGAAACGGCAGCGCTGCTGTCGGCGTTTGCAACCTATGCCGCGGGCTTCCTGGTCCGGCCGTTCGGGGCGCTGTTCTTCGGCCGGATCGGCGACCTGGTCGGCCGCAAGTACACGTTCCTCATCACCGTGCTGGTGATGGGTATTTCCACCTTCGCCGTCGGCCTGTTGCCCACCTACGCGACCATTGGATGGGCGGCGCCGATTCTGCTCGTGCTATTGCGGCTGCTGCAGGGCCTGGCGCTTGGCGGCGAGTATGGCGGGGCGGCGACCTATGTGGCCGAGCACTCGCAGCCCGGCCGGCGCGGCTACGCGACCAGCTGGATCCAGACCACGGCGACGCTGGGCTTCTTCCTGTCGCTGCTGGTGATCGGGCTGTCGCGCACCTCGATGCCCACTGCGGTATTCGCAGACTGGGGCTGGCGTATCCCGTTCCTCGTTTCGGTGGTGCTGCTCGGCTATTCGGTGTGGGTGCGGCTGAAGCTCAACGAATCCCCGATCTTCAAGAAGATGAAGGAAGAGGGCAAAGGCTCGAAGTCGCCGCTGACCGACAGCTTCCTCAAATATCCTAACAACAAGCTGGTGCTGCTGGCGCTCCTGGGGGCAACCGCCGGCCAGGGCGTGGTGTGGTATACGGGGCAGTTCTACGCGCTGTTCTTCATCAACATCACCCAGCAGGTCGACTACCTCACGACCTACATGCTGGTCGGCCTCGCGCTGCTGCTCGGCACGCCATTCTTCGTGTTCTTCGGCTCGCTGAGCGACCGGATCGGGCGGCTCTACATCATCCTCGCGGGGTGCCTGATCGCGGCGCTGAGCTATTTCACCCTGTTCGGTTGGCTGGCGCAGGCGGTGAACCCGGCGCTCTACGAATACCAGCAGAAGACCACGATCGAAGTGGCGGCCGATCCGGCGCAGTGCCACTTCAACGTGTTCGTGTTCCCGGGCACGGTGTTCGGCGATTGCGACCGCGGCAAGGACCTGCTCACCAAGGGTGGACTGAGCTTCAACTCGGTGGCGCTGCCGGCAGGGTCGCCGGCGACGCTGACGATCAACGGCACCACGGTGACCGGGTTCACGGCGCCGAGCTGGAACCAGGCGCTGATCGACTCGGGCTATCCGAACCTCAAGGCGACACCGTCGACGATCGCGATCTCGCCCGAGCAGGCAGCGGCCATTGCCCAGGCGCAGGCCGACAAGAAGCCGACCGACGCGATTGCCGCGCTCAATGCGGCACGGGTCGCGGCCGATCCGGCGGCCAAGAAGCTGGCCACGGTGACGGCCGTGCCGGCGGTGGACGCCGCCGCGACCTCGGTGGATGTGATCGAGTATGCGACGGTGCCGGCGGATACGTCGCGCATCAACTGGTGGATGGCCATCGGGGTGCTGTGGATCATGGTGATCTTCGTGACCATGGTGTACGGGCCGATCGCCGCATACCTGGTAGAGCTGTTCCCGACCAAGATCCGCTACACCTCGATGTCGCTGCCGTACCACATCGGCAATGGCTGGTTCGGCGGGCTGCTGCCGCTGGTGGCGACGGCGATGGTGGCGGCCGCAGGCAACATCTATTTCGGCCTGTGGTTCCCGATCGTCGTGGCGCTGATGACGGTGGTAGTGGGCGGGATTTTCCTCCGCGACACCAAGGGACGCGACCTCGCCGAGTAGCGGCAAGGCCAATCCGGAAGGGCCCCGCGCGGGCCCTTCCACAAGCTGCGGGGCAACCGGCAAAACCCGCTTGCACACCCCGGCAATGCCCCCTATAAACCGCCCGACTTAGCGCCCTCGGGCGCCACGGTTGCCCGGGTAGCTCAGTTGGTAGAGCAGCGGATTGAAAATCCGCGTGTCACTGGTTCGATTCCGGTCCCGGGCACCACTTTTCCATTCCATTTCTATCGTCCCAGCGGGATGCCCGCAGCGAAGGCTCGCGACCCGGCGAGCTACATCGCAAGCGGCCGGGCACTGTCCGTGCCGACGCACACCATGTGGAAACAGACAGCCGGTCGAGCGGCGACCGCGGGTCCGCTCTAGGCTTGGCACCGAGGTGCTGCCGATCGTGGAGCGGATGAGTAGAGGATCACCGCTCGAGCGGGCTCGTGCGGGTCAGCCGCCGAATGCGAGGGACTGGTTACCGTACGTGGTAACCATGGGCACCTTCTTGGGTGCCGGCACGGTGTACTCGACGGTCTTGGTTTTCACCTTGCCGTCTTTATCGAGGTAGGCGACTTCCTTGGTAAGGACCTGGCCTGTGCTCGCGCAGCCGGCGACCAGCGCCGTCAGGCAAACAACCATAATAATCTTCATTCTAAGCGCACCTATAGCGTCCTTGCAGCATGTCCTGAGCCTCCAATGGCCGGATCAAAGCACGGAATAGCGCCCGTTGAAAGGCGCGGTGGAACTCCCGCTCTTATTGCCCGGTCTTCCCTGAAGCAAGCATGCCAGCCTCGCCCTTTGACGGGTAGGAGTTCGCTGTCACATCGTGTAGACGGCTAGCGGTCTCATGATGCGGTGGCTTGGCCATGAAGCTTCAGAATCGACGGGTGCTGCTGATCATCGGCGGCGGGATCGCGGCCTACAAGGCGCTGGAGGTGATCCGGCGGTTGCGGGATGAGGGCGCGCGGGTGCGCTGCGTGATGACCGCGGCAGCGGCCGAGTTCGTGACGCCGCTGTCGGTGGGGACGCTGAGCGCGGACCGGGTGTTTTCCAATCTGTTCGACCGCAATGACGAGCACGATGTCGGCCACATCCGGCTGTCGCGCGAGGCCGATTTGATCGTGGTGGCGCCGGCGACGGCGGACCTGATGGCGAAGCTGGCGACAGGTGCGGCGAACGATCTGGCGAGCGCGGTGCTGCTGGCGTCCGACAAGCCGATATTGATGGCGCCGGCGATGAACCCGCGGATGTGGGCGCATCCGGCGACACGGCGGAACCGCTCGACGCTGCTGGGCGACGGGGTGCAGTTCGTTGGGCCGAATGCTGGGGCGATGGCGGAGGCCGGCGAAGCTGGCGAGGGGCGGATGGCTGAACCGCACGAGATCGTCGCTGCGGTGGTGGCGCGGCTCGGGGGTGCCGGGCCATTGGCGGGCAGGAAATTCATCGTGACGTCGGGGCCGACGCATGAGCCGATCGATCCGGTGCGCTACATCGCCAATCGCTCGTCGGGGAAGCAGGGGCATGCGATTGCTGCGGCACTGGCGAGGCTGGGGGCAGAGGTGCGGCTGGTGAGTGGGCCTGTGGCCGTGGCTGATCCGGCCGGAGTGAGCACGACGCGTGTCGAGACGGCGCGCGAGATGCTGGCGGCGGTGGAGAGCGCCCTGCCCGCCGACGGCGCGGTGTTCGTTGCGGCGGTGGCGGACTGGCGGGTCGACAGCGTTGCGACGGACAAGATCAAGAAGCAGCCGGGCGGCGGTGGGGCGCCGAGCCTCAGCATGGTGGAAAACCCCGATATCCTCGCGACGATCGGGCATCATGTGCGCCGGCCGGCGGTCGTCGTGGGGTTTGCCGCCGAGACGCAGGATGTGGTGGCGAACGGACTGGCGAAGCTCGGCCGCAAGGGCGCCGACATCATCGTTGCCAATGATGTTTCGGCGGCCGGCGGCGCGATGGGCGGGGACCGGAACCGGGTAACGCTGCTGACGAGCGACGGCGCGGAGGCGTGGCCGGAGATGGACAAGCAGCAGGTAGCGGAGCGCCTGGCAGAGGTGATCGCCGAACGGCTCAAGGGCGCATGACCAAGTCCGCCGAGCTCTCGCCCTATCATCACTTCACCAAGGCGGAATGGGTGGCGCTGCGAGACGGCGAGCCGATGACGCTGAGCGCCGACGACGTGGTGCGGCTCAGGGCGTTGTCCGACCCCATCTCGCTGGCGGAAGCAGAGCAGGTCTACCTGCCGCTGACGCGACTGCTGTCGCTATACGTCGAGGCGATCCAAGGGCTGCACCGAGTATCCTCGCGCTTTCTCAACACGGACGGTCGCAAAGTGCCGTTCATCATCGGCGTCGCCGGATCGGTGGCGGTGGGGAAATCGACGACGGCGCGCATCCTCCGCGCGCTGCTGCAGCGCTGGCCGTCGAGCCCCAAGGTTGATCTCGTCACCACCGACGGGTTCCTGCACCCCAATGCGGTGCTGAACGAACGCGGCCTGATGCGTCGCAAGGGGTTTCCCGAGAGCTTCGATCGGGGACGGCTGGTCTCCTTCCTGGCGGAGGTGAAATCGGGTGCGCCGGCGCTCGAGGTGCCGATCTACTCGCACCTCGTCTATGACGTTGTGCGGGGAGAGCACATCGTGGTGGACCAGCCCGATATCCTGATCGTCGAGGGACTCAACATCCTGCAGCCGGGGCTGCCCGGAAAGGCCGGCGCGCCGATCCTCTACGCCTCGGATTTCCTCGACTTCTCGATCTACATCGACGCCGACGCGGGTGACCTCGAGGCTTGGTATCTCGAGCGGTTCTTCCGGCTCAGGGAGACGGCCTTCCGCAACCCGGCGTCGTTCTTCAAGCGCTATGCCGACATGAGCGAAGAGGAAGCCGGCAAGTTCGGGCTCGACAACTGGCGCTCGATCAACCTGCCCAACCTCGTCGAGAATATCGAGCCGACCCGATCGCGCGCCGACCTGATCCTCCGCAAGGGCAGCGATCATCTGGTGGAGGACGTGCGGTTGCGGCTGGTCTAGCTCACAATGGCCCTTCATGGCGCGAGCGGGACGCGCTAGGCTTCCCGCTGCCTGATCACGTGGGGATGACAATGGCCAGCCTGCTTACCCTCACCTATTCCTCGCCGACGCTCGATGTTGCCCGTGGCGAAGAGCTCGTCACCCAGGGCATGCCCGGGCGCGATCTCTATGTGCTGGAGAGCGGCAAGTTCGTGGTCGAGCGCGATGGCGTCGAGATCGCGACGATCGAGCACTCGGATGCGATGATCGGCGAGATGTCGGTGCTGCTCGGTAGGCCCCACAGCGCCACGGTGCGGGCCGAACGCGACAGCAAGGTGCGGGTGGTGCGGGATGCGATGCGCATTCTCGAGAAGCACCCTGAGCTGGCGCTGCGGATCGCCATGCTGCAGAGCCAGCGGCTCGATGCCACTTCGGCACTGCTGGTGCAGCTCAACGGCGAAACCGCGGACAAGCCGAGCGAACAGACCTTGATCGGGCGGATCTTCTCGACGCTGATGGCGCCGCCCAAGCCGCACTGACGGCCGGTCGCTAGATCGCGACCAGGCCTTCGCGCAGGATGATCGAGACCGCGTCGGCGCGGTTGCGGGCGTGGAGCTTTTCAAGGATCGCGGTGACGTGGAACTTGGCCGTGTGCACCGAGATATCGAGCGCGCGCGCGATGACCTTGTTCGAGGCGCCATCGACCAGCAGTTCAGCGACCTGGCGCTCGCGCTGGCTGAGGCGCGGCAGCAGCGAGGCGGGAAGGCGCTGGTTGTCGGCACGCTCGACGGTTTCGCGCTCCAGCGCATAACCGGCGCCAATGAGGGTTGCAGCGGCGAGGATCAGGCCGGGATCCAGGCTATCGATGGCGTTGCGGCGCGCTTCGTCTGCGCCGATCCGCAGCACGCGGTGCGGGCCGGTGACGCCGCCCAGCGACGTCGGGCGATCGGTAATGGTGACGGCCGCCTCTTCCGCGTCCGCTTCGTATAGGTCGTGGCGACCGGCGATCAGCGTGCGAAGCACCTGTTCGAGGGCCGGATCGGTGAGATCGAACGCGACGCCGAGGACCAGTCCGCCAAGGACGGACTGGGCGACCGGGCCCTCAGTTTCGAGGGCGCTCGCCGATGTTGATCTCGAGTTCCAATGCACTGCCACCGCGTAGCACTCCCAAGCTGATATTCGTCCCGACGGTGCCGGTGCTCAAACGATCGGCGACGTCGCCGACGGAATGCACCTGGTCACCACCCCATGTGGTGATTATGTCGCCAACAAGGAAGCCCCCGCGTGCAGCAGGACTATCCGGCTCGAGGCCGACGACGATGGCGCCGCCGTCCTTGCCGAGCGGATGGAGGCTGACGCCGAGCCAGCCGCGCGGGATATAGCCCTTTTCGCTGAGGGTGGCGACGGCACGGGCGATGGTCGCGGCGGGGATGGCAAGGGTGCGGCGGCGGGCGCCGGTGACCGCCATGCCGATGAGGCTGCCATCCGGCGCGACGACCGCGCCGCCCTCGCTGCGGGTCGAAAGGCGGAGACCGAGAGTGATGCGCGCATCGATGTCGCCACCGCGCATGCTGCGCCAGGCGGGGCCAACCTCGGTGACGGAAGCAAGGCCGGAGAGGACGGAGTGTTCGCCACGGCCGACGAGCACGGCGAGCGAGCCGGGCTCGGGCTGCGCAGCCTGCGTCCAGTCGGGGAATTCACCGGTCTCGAACTTCAGCAGCACCACGTCGGTGGTGGCGTCGCGGCCGGCGATCTGGGCCGAGACGACGCTGCCGTCGGCCTTCAGAACGGCGACTTCGTCCTCGGCTTCCAGCGCCTCGTCGGCGGTGATGGCGAGGCCGGTGCGCCAGATGAAGCCCGAGAGTTCGCGGCCATCGCGGCCCTGGATGGCGATGATACGGGGAGCGATTGACGCAGTGAGAGCTGCGAGGGAGGCGGAAAGCGCCTGGAGTTCGGGGAAGGACATGTGAGTGGCCTTGTTGCGATGTTGCCGAAAATCTGCGCCCGGACCGGCCGGCTCGAAAGCTCCCCATATGGGCAGGATCGCCGCGCTGGCTCGCGAAACCCACATTAGCGGGACGAAATCCGGAGTATTCCGATGCCGCAAGCCCTGCCCTTTCCCACCCCCGACCAGCGCCTGCTCGATGTCTATTCGCTCACTGTGTCCGAAGTCGCCGAGGCGGTCGGACCGGCAGTGGGCATGGTGACGACCGACGGCAAGGGACATGGCTCGGGCGTAGTGCTGTCGCAGGACGGGCTGGTGGTGACCAACTCGCACGTGGTGGGCAACCACAAGGACGTGCACGTCGCGCTGCCCGATGGTCACCGGCTGGCCGGGCGAGTGCTGGGGGCGGATCCGGATACCGATCTCGCTATCCTCAAAGTCGATGGCAGCGCTCTGCCGATCGCGGCGCTGGGGGATAGCGGCAGCCTGAAGCGCGGGCACATCGCGATCGCCATCGGCAATCCGCTGGGATTCGAGTCCACCGTTACAGCGGGCGTGATCTCGGCGCTGGGGCGGAGCTTGAGGTCGCCGTCGGGGCGACCGATCGAGGATGTGATTCAGACGGATGCGGCGCTGAACCCGGGGAACTCGGGTGGCGCGCTGGTCTCGAGCCTTGGCGAGGTGGTTGGCATCAGCACGGCGATGATCGCCGGCGCGCAGGGCATCTGCTTTGCGGTGGCGAGCAACACGGTGAAGCTGGTGCTAGGCGAAGTGCTGCAGCACGGCGAAGTGCGGCGGGCTTATCTGGGCGTTGCCGCCGATACGGTGAACCTGCCGCGGCGAGTTGCGGATGCGGCGCATGTCGGCAGCCGCACCGGCGCGGTGCTGCACTCGATTGTCGAGGGCGGGCCGGCGGCGCGGGCCGGAGTGCGCGAGGGCGATGTGCTCTTGAGCCTCGATGGGCGGCCAGTGGAAGGCCCGGGGCCGCTGCTGCGGATGCTGACGGCGGACGCTATCGGGCGGCGGGTGCGGCTGCAGGTGCTGCGGCAGGGGCGGCTGCTGGAACTGGATGCCGTGCTGACGCAGCGGCCGAGTGGGCCGGAGGCGCGGTAGGGGCCCCCTCCACCGGCGTCATTCCCGCGAAGGCGGGAACCTAGTGCGATCTCTCAACAACCGGAACCTGAGCGTGCCGCTGGGTCCCCGCCCTCGCGGGGATGACGGCGGTGGGTGGGGATGGAAGAACCAAGCGCCAGCCCGACCGTCTTGCTGCTGTGACTACCGTTCAATACGGTGGGCGGAGTGGCGGAGGACAGTAGAATGGCGGCTGAGTGCAAGGTTATTCGTGGCGGCCTGGGCTTTCACGGCAAGCAGGGGCTCGATTACTTCGCCGGCGTTTCGGCGGAGTCGGCGGGCGCCAAGGGCATTTGCATGCACATGGCCGTGCTCCCGCCGGGGGCCGAGGCGAAGCCGCACTATCACGAGGCGCACGAGACGGCGATCTTCCAGATCGAGGGCTCGACGTCGTTCCGGCATGGGCCGAACCTCGAGTTCACCGACGTCGTGAACGAGGGCGACTACGTCTACATCCCCGCAGGCGTGCCGCATCAGCCGTTCAACCCGACCAGCAAGATGGCGCGGGCGCTGATCGCGCGAACCGACCCCAACGAGCAGGAAAGCGTGGTGCTGATCTAGGAGCGCTCGCGATGCAGAAGCTGCTCATCCTCCAGTCGCTCTGGTCCATGCTCGGCCTCAAGGGCGCGCCGCCCGAGCGGTCACTCGAGGCCAATGTCGAGATGATCGCCAATGCCGGGTTCGACGGGTTCGGCACGCTGTGGGTCGACCCGGACGAGGCGCAGCGGGCCGCGCGGCTGGCGAAATCGGCTGGGCTGGTGGTCGAGGGGCTGTGCTTTCCAACCGATGTCGAGAGTCTGTTGCCGGCGCTGGAATGGGGCGCGGCGTTCGGCGTGCACCATATCAACATCCAGCCCAACCTTCGGCCGCGTACGCTGGCCGAGGCGGTGCGGATTGCCGAGGGCTGGCTGAAGATCAGCGAACAGGTGGCGTTCCCGGTCTATGTCGAGACGCATCGCGACCGGATGACCAACGACCTCCATTTCACGCTCGACCTGATCGCCGCCCTGCCGGAGCTGAAGCTGCTCGGCGACCTCTCTCACTATGTGGTCGGTCGGGAGATCGTCCTCCCCGTGTCCGACGAGATCGAGGCACAGATCGCGACGGTGTTGGAGCATTGCTGGGCCTTCCATGGCCGGGTGGCGAGCAGCGAGCAGGTGCAGCTGCCGCTGTCGTTCCCGCAGCATGCGCCGTGGCTCGAGCAGTTCGGCACTTGGTGGCGGAACGGCTTTGCCGACTGGAAGAACCGGGCTGGCCCGGACGATGCGCTGAGCTTCGTGTGCGAGCTGGGACCGCAGCCTTACGCCATTGCCGGGGCGGACGGGGCGGACCTGACCGACCGTTGGGCGGAATCGCTGCAGCTGCGCGACCTGGCGCGGGCGGCGTGGGGCCGAACGATAAATTGATCGACAGCCAACTTCGCGGCGCCATAATGGTGCGCAAGCTGAAGTAGTAGAACGTTCTGGTGGGCGGCCTTTTACGGGGGCGGGTTCCGTGCAGACAAAGACGATCGGCAATAACGGCCCGTCGCGGCGGGCGTTTCTTCTGGGTGCGGCGAGTTTCGGCGGGCTCGCGCTGAGCGGCTGCTCGGCGATGGTGGGCAGCCGGCAGATGACGCTGCCCAACCTGCTGCCGGCGGTGATCTCGCCCTACTATCTGCAGATCTACGGCGCGATGCCGGAGGAGCGGTACCCGGTGCCGGCGGTCAACCTCAACAAGGTGGACCAGGCGTTCCTGCGGACCGAGGTGGACGACCCGACGGGCGAGCGGCCGGGCACCATCGTCGTCGAGACCTCGCAGCGCTACCTCTACCTGGTGCAGGACGGTGGCCGTGCCATCCGCTATGGCGTCGGGATCGGGCGCGACGGGTTCACCTGGTCGGGGCGCGGCAGCATTGGGCGCAAGGCGCAGTGGCCGACGTGGTATCCGCCATCCTCGATGATGCAGCGTCAGCCCGAGACGCGGGAGTTTGCGGGCGGCATGCCTGGCGGGCCGAACAACCCGCTGGGGGCACGGGCGATGTACATCTATCGCGGCGGGGTGGACACGATCTACCGCATCCACGGCACGCGCGAGTACTGGAGCATCGGCAAGGCGGTGTCGTCGGGCTGCGTGCGGCTGATCAACCAGGACGTGATCGATCTCTACTCGCGGGTTTCCGTCGGCACGCCGATCATCGTCAACGGCTAGCTAGTCCCTTTGGCGCGTCATCGTCGCCTTGGGGACCGGGCAGTTCATCTTGCCGGTGAAGGGATCGAGCGTACAGGTCGGCCAGATGTGACAGGTCATCTTGCCGGTGAACGGATCGAGGGTGCAGTTTGGCGGGATGCTGTCGCTGTTGTTGCGCCCGGCGGAAGCGGGGCCGGCACCCAGGGTGGCAGCGAGAACGGCGGAAAGCAGAACGATGCGGAGCATGGTCGTGATCCTCTCGGCTGGTTCTATGCCGGTGATGCTGGGACGCGACGCCTGAACGTCGGCTGAGCGCGGTATTCAGCAGGAACCAAAGCGCCGGGACGGCCATTGAACACTAGCCACGGGAGGGGAATGGAATGGCTGCTGTGAGGACGAAAGGGACGCCGAAGGCGGCGCAAGTCGACCAGGTCATCGACGAGAACGGGATGCCGATTTCGCTGCCCGAGGACTCGTCGCTGCAGGTCACCCGCGATGTCGAGGAGACGATCGGCGCGACCGGGCCGACCAACTGGTGGCAAATGGGGCTGATCGGGGTGGGGATCGTCGTGGTGATCCTGCTCGGGTTTCAGCTGCTTGCCAGCAATACCCGCGCGCCGGTGACCGCACCCGCGGCAACGACGACCGCGCAATGAAAAAGGCCCGGGAGGTGCCCGGGCCTCGAACTTGATCGAAGTGAGACTCAGCCCTGGATGGGCGAGAGCTGGATTTCGACGCGACGGTTCTGCGCGCGGCCGGACTCGGTGCCGTTGGAGGCGATCGGATCCTCTTCGCCCTTGCCGGTGATGTAGAAGCGGCGCTGGTCGACGCCCTGGCTGGCGAGGATGGTCGCGACCGCGGTGGCGCGGCGCTGGCTCAACTCCTGGTTGTAGCTGTCCGAACCCTGCGAGTCGGTGTGGCCGTAGACGTCGATGACGGTCTTGTTGAACTTCTTCAGCACGAGGCCGACCGAAACCAGGGTTTCGCTGAACTGCGGCTGCACGGTCGCCGAGTCGGTGGCGAAGGTGATGTTGGACGGCATGTTGAGGATGATCTGCTGGCCGACGCGGGTGACCGACACGCCGGTGCCCTGCAGCTGAGCGCGGAGCTCGGCTTCCTGCTGATCCATATAGCTGCCGATGGCCGCGCCGGTGAGGCCGCCGACGCCCGCGCCGATCAACGCCGCAACGCGCGGGTCATTGCCGGTAGCAGCACCGATGATGCCGCCGACGACTGCGCCGCCGCCCGCGCCGATCAGGGCGCCGCCGGTGGTGCTCGAGAGCTGGCTCTGGCCGGTATAGGGATTGATCGAAGTACAGGCGCTCAGCGACAGGGCCGCGAGGCCGGCGATCAGAATCTTGGATTTCATGGACGTCCCCCGTAGGTGTGGCGCTGGTTCTCGCCACCGATTGCGGCAGCAAGGTGTTCGCCTTCTGCCATTTGCCCGCGCCGACGTTAGATCAGGATCGCGTTGTGTTGAAGCGGTCCTTTTGCGGATGAATCAGCCGTGCGCCCAGCCACCGTCGACGAGGAAATCCTGACCCGAGATCATCTTCGAATCGTCGGCAGCGAGGAACAGCACCATGCGGGCGATATCGTCAGGGTAGAGCCGGCCCTTCACCGGCTGGACCTGCTCCAGCATGGCGAACGCCTCGGGCGTGGCCCAGAGCTTGAGCTGCCGTTCGGTCATGATCCACCCCGGAACCAGCGTGTTGGCGCGGATGCCGTGCTTGCCGTACTCGCGCGCCATCGAGCGCGACATGCCATGGGCGCCCGCCTTGGCCGAGGTGTAGACGGTCAACTCGGGCGTGTTGGTCATCCAACTGACCGAACCGAAATTGATGATTGAGCCCCTGCCCGCCGCGATCATCCCCGGCGCTACCGCCTGCGTGGCAAAGAACGCGTGCTTGAGGTTGACGGCCATGTTGCGGTCCCAGGCCTCGGGCGTCATCTCGGCAATGGTGTGCCGCGTGTCGTTGGCCGCGTTGTTGACCAGCGCCAGGGCCGGGCCGTGCGCCGCCTCGAAATCACGGATAGCGGCCTGGTAGGCGGCGATATCGGTGATATCGCAGCGCGTGAACTTCACGGTGGCGCCGGCAGCGTTCAGTTCGGCGGCGAGCTTGTTGCCGGCCTCGTCGGCGATATCAACGAAACCGACCTTCGAACCCTGCTCGGCGAAAGCGCGGACAACGCCCTCGCCGATACCGGAGGCACCACCGGAGACGATGACGGGCACGCCCTTGAGGCTGGGATAAATGGCGTAGTCGGACACGGAAACCCCCGGAAAACTGTTGTTGCGGGGGATTTAGCGTGAGGGGCGCCGCGCGGCAAGGCGACTTCCGTACGCGAGGGTACGCGGAGGCACGATTTGTCACCGGGAAGACATATCCGCTGGCTAGGGAGCGCTTCCCTCCCCCTCATGAAGTCCGCGCGCCATGTCCCTCGATCTCGTCAAGCCCGCCCAGATTGCCCTGCTCAATGGTCCGCCGCAGGCGGAGCGGGATCGACTCGATGCGCTGGAGCGCACCGAGGCCAACCATGCCGCGGCGATGGCCGGGCTCGAATGCCTGCAGCGGGTGGAGGCACCGGCGACGGGCGGTAGCGAGGTGCTGGCGTTTCCGCTGACCGTCGCTGCCTGGAACCTCGAGCGCTGCTATGCGGTGGAGCAATCCGCCGCGATGCTGAAGCGCGAGGGCGCTGGCATCGCGCTGCTGTCGGAGGTCGACAACGGCATGGCGCGGACCGGTCAGCGGCACACGTCGCGCGATGTCGCCGGGGAGCTGGATATGGCTTACGCGTTCGGGGTGGAATTCCTGGAACTGGAGCTTGGCGCCGAAGTGGAACTCGAGTTCTGCAAGGACAACTTCAACCGGCATGGTTTTCACGGCAACGCGCTGTTGGCGCGGTCGGCGCTGCAGGCGCCGGTGATGATCCGGCTGGAAGCGCATGGGCACTGGTTCACGCCCGAGAGCCCGGCGCGGCGGGTGGGCACGCGGTGTGCCATCGCGGCGAGCGTGATGACCACCGAAGGTCCGCTCTATGCGGTGTCGGTGCATCTCGAGAACCGCGGCGACGCTGGCTACCGCGAGGCGCAGGTGCGCGGGCTGATCGACGCCATCGACCAACTCGCGGGCGACACACCTGTCATCATCGGCGGCGACCTCAATACCGGGCTGGCGGACGGCGGCGACTTCGAGAAGGAGACGCTGTTCGCGCATGCCTATGGGTGCGGCTTCGTACGGCATGGCGGGCCGATCGGGCAAACGACGACACGACCGAGCCGGGTAAGCCGCAGCCCGCGCGGGACGTGGAAGCTCGACTGGTTACTGACGCGCGGGCTGGTGGTGGAGGAAAGTCGCATCGTGCCGTCGGTGGCGCCCGATGGCGAGGTGCTGTCGGATCACGACATGGTCGTGGCGAAGATCGGCGGCTTTGCGCGCTGAGCGCGACGCGACCATCGTGCTGACGCAATAGGTGGGATTGCTGTCCTCGGGCATGGGGATGGGCAAATGATCGTTATTGCATTGCGGGTTATGGCCACGCTGGGGCTGCTGGCGCTGCTTGGTCTATCGCTGGTGCCGCTGTTCGGCGCGTGGCCCGGTGACATGATTGCGCCGTTCCGGGTGCAACTGGCGATCGCCGCGCTGATCGGGCTCGGTGTGGCAGTGGCGTTGCGCGGGCCGAGGGTCATCGGGCTGGCCGGCGTCGTGGTGGCGATCAGCGTGCTGCCGATGGCGCTGCGGGTGATCGATCGGCCAGTGCTGGCGGAAACGGCGCCGGGGCGGGCGGTGAGCCTGATGTTCTCCAATGTGCTGGCCAACAATCGAGAGTTCGGCAAGGTAACGGCACTGGTGCGGTCAGAGGACGCCGACATCTTCGCGGCGGCGGAGACGACTGCGGATTGGGTAGCGGCCCTGGATGGGCTGAAGGATCGGTATCCCTACAGCTTTGCGCCGACGGACCTCGGGGTGTTCGGAGTGGCGCTTTATGCAAAGCGTCCGCTTGCCGGGACCATTGAGCGTGTGGGGCAGCGGGGGCTGCCGCTGCTGCGGGCGGATTTCGGAGACATGGTGGTCTATGTGGCGCATCCGATGCCACCGGCCTCACAGCGGCTGACAGCGGACAATCGCGAGTATCTCACGCGGCTGGCGGAGCGAGTTGCGGCAGAGACGTTGCCGGTCGTGATCGCCGGGGATCTGAATACGACGCTGTGGTCGGGCAATATCGAGCCGCTGATGCGGTTGGGGGTGCAGTGGCCGGCGGGTTCGGGGCTGGGCTATTCGTGGCCGGCGGCGAGGTCGTGGATGGCGGTGCAGATCGACCACGTGCTGACGCGAGGGATCAAGGCGGGGCGGTATGAGGTGTTAGGGGATGTGGGGTCGGATCACTACCCGGTGAGGGCGGAGTTGGTGATGTAAGGCACCCTACCAACCACTGAAAATGCGAAGGGCCCGGTGAGGGCCCTTTCGTTAGTCACGGGTCTGTGCCGCTGCGCGGCTCAGACCGAGTCGTCCTCGACGATCACTTTGCCCGTCGGCGCCACGTCCATGGCCTCGACCTTCTGCAGCAGCTGCTCGATCTTCTCGACATTGGCGATATGCCGCGTCTCCATCGAGAAGTTCAGCGTGATGTACTCGCGGCCGGGACAGAAGGTGCAGATGTTGGCGGCGGGGTGCCAGGCGCCGCAGTAGATCGGCTCCATCATGCCGTGAGTCATCGGACCGTAAGTGCGGTGCGGCGGGACCAGGGTGAGCACAATGTGGATGCCGCCGTTGAAGCGCCAGAAGCGCTTGTTGGGCAGCGCAGGGACCAGCCGGTTCAGCGTGCGCAGCGACTTGAACATCGAGTTCATCATCACCTGGAACTTGGTGATGTCTTTCTTCTCGATCTTGTCGATGGTGTCGTCGACCTTGCGGACGTACTCGACGAAATCGTCGATCACCTCGAACTTGGCCTCGAGCGCACGGACGCGGAAGAAATCGTCATCGGCGTCGTGGCGCTTGCCATCGAGCATGGTGTAGGCGGCGCCGATCACCTTTTTCGACATGTGCCGATCCTCGCCCTCGCCGTTGAGGGCGTGGGTGACGAGCGCGAACATCAGCGAGCGCTGGCGCACGCCGAGCTTGTTGGCAAGCAGCCGCAGACGATGACGCTTCAGCGCCAGGGTCTTGAAGCCCCACGGCTTTTCGGCCGGAGCGAGAATGTTGGCGAGGGTGATGTACATGAAGGTCATGCCCCAGCCGCGGAGCGTGCCCTTGATGCGGGCGCCGAGGCCGACCTTGTTGGACTTGTCGGACATGACGCCGTGGCCGGCGGAGGCCGAGCGGGTGAGCAGCGCCGAGTCCGAGCCTTCGAGCAGCGCGTGGCTCGAGCGCACCTGGATCATCGAGGCGCGGCCTTCGGCATCGGGGCCGCCGCGGCGGACGACGGCGGAGACGCGGAACAGCGGCAGGTCGTCACGCCCGAAGATATCGGGCGACTTCGACACCCACTTGTCGGGGTAGCCGTCGAACTCGTCGACTTCCTCGACATGGGTGATGGCATCGAGCAGATGCTTGGGGAACGGCTGGCCGGGACGGGCGCCGACGAAGCCGTGGCTCAGCTGCGGGGCCAGCGCCACCATGTCGGCGACGAGATTGGCCAGCGAGTCCTTGGTGAAATGCGACTTCGAGGCGGCGGTGAAAAACACCGTGTCGCGCGCCTCGTAGAGAAACCACTGGAAATCGGTGAACAGCGCCTGCGGGTGCTTGTTGACGGCGGCCAGCGCTAGGTCGAGAACCTCGGCGTGGTCGTTGGCGAAGCTGGACGAAGAGAAGCTCTTCATGGCGGATCCCCCTGTTTCCGTATGGTTGATACTATCGGACGCCAAGGCCGGGTCAACGGAAAGGCATCGGGGCCGTTAACTCGGTAAGACGGCCAGTGACAGGGGAACTGACATGGCCGCGCTGAACCCATTCTGAACGGCGAATATCACCGGCAGGCCAAGGCCGATGCGACAACCCCACGCACATCTGTTTGATTGGCAGCGGCCGCCCCATTGTTTAGGATGGTTCCAAGGTTCGCTGGCAAGGCTCAGTCCGGCCAATGACTTGTATTGGTCGCCGCGCGGCGAATTGACCTATGTCAATGCCGATGCCGCAGGACTAGCTATCGGTTCGCAGGTGGGTTCGCCACAGGGCGCATAGCCTGCACTTCGAGAGTGGGACAATGGACTATCGCGGGTTTTTCGAGGACGCCGTCGACACCTTGCGGCAGGAAAAACGCTACCGCGTTTTCGCCGACCTCGAACGAATTGCCGGGCGTTTTCCCCGAGCCATCTTCCGGGACAATGCCGATAACCAGCGCGAGATCACCATCTGGTGCTCGAACGACTATCTCGGTATGGGCCAGCATCCGGTGACCATCGCTGCGATGCAGGAGACCGCCGCCAAGCTCGGCGTCGGCGCCGGCGGTACCCGCAATATCTCGGGCACCAACCGTCCGCTGGTCGAGCTGGAGCGTTCGCTCGCCGACCTCCACCGCAAGGAAGGCGCCCTGGTCTTCACCTCCGGCTTCGTTTCGAACGAAGCCGCGATCGCCACCATTGCGCGGCTCTTGCCGGATTGCGTGATCTTTTCCGACCAGCTCAACCACGCCTCGATGATCCAGGGCGTGCGCCAGTCGGGCATGGAAAAGAGGATCTTCCGGCACAACGACGCGGGCCATCTGCGCGAGTTGCTCGCCTCGGTCGACAAGAAGCGGCCCAAGCTGATCGTCTTCGAGTCGATCTACTCGATGGACGGCGATGTGGCGCCGATCGCCGAGATCTGCGACCTGGCCGAGGAATTCGGCGCGCTGACCTATATCGACGAAGTGCACGCGGTGGGCATGTACGGCCCGCGCGGCGGCGGCGTGGCTGAGCGCGACGGGCTGATGGGCCGGATCGACATCGTCGAGGGCACGCTGGCCAAGGGCTTTGGCGTGATGGGCGGCTATATCGCCGCCAACCAGGCGATCATCGACGCGGTGCGCTCCTATGCACCGGAGTTCATCTTCACCACCGCCCTGCCCCCGGCTTTGTGCGCGGCGGCGCGCGCCTCTATCGAGCACCTCAAGACCTCAACGGTGGAGCGCGAGGGCCAGCAGCGCCAGGCGCACCTGACCAAGGACATTCTCGGCGATGCCGGCCTGCCGGTGCTGAAGACCGACACGCATATCGTGCCGATCATTGTCGGCGATGCGCGGCTGTGCAAAGCGGCGAGCGACATGCTGCTCGAAAAGCACAACATCTACATCCAGCCGATCAACTACCCCACCGTGCCCAAGGGCACCGAGCGGCTGCGCATCACGCCGACGCCGCTGCACACCGACGAGATGATCATCGAGCTGCGCCACGCGCTGGTGAGCGTCTGGGCCAGCCTCGAGCTGCCGCGCGAGCGGCCGACCGAGAAGGTCAGCTCGAACAAGCTGATGGGTGGGGATCTGACGCTGACGGGCGCTGGCGGCTGAGATAATCGCCTTCTCCCCTTGTGGGAGAAGGCGATCACCGAACCATTACGCCTAAACCGCCTCTTCCAGCCTGAACCCCCGTGCCCAGATCTCCCCGCTCCCTGCCAGTTGCAGCCCATAGCGGATCAGCGCCGCGGTTTCCGGCACCGCCATCACCACCTCCCGGCCGGTCCAGCCGAAATCGCCCCGTGCCGGCGTGTTCGCCACGTTGATCGGGCGGCCGTCAGCGGCGTCGAGCTTCAGCCAAATGGCGCCTCGCTCGACCGCCTTGCCCATCAGTTCGGCGCCGAACCGCACTGTCTTGCCGCGCCAGGCGTCGGCCGGGATGGTTCGCATCAGGCCGCCGAACTCGTCGACATCGACGATGCCGTTGGGGCTGGTAGAGGCGACGCGCATGGCGTCCGGAATGTCGGGATCGAGGCCGGCGCGATAGGCGTTGCCACGGCCGATGCCGGTGAGGGTCCAGCCGGCCGGCAGGGTTGGTGGGGACTCTTCGAGGCGGATGCGGGCGGCGAGCGTGTTCCAGTCGGCAAAGCCGAACTGCAGCGCCACCAGTTCGAGGCAATCGGAGTGGCCGAGCTCGAGCTTCTTCTCAGCGAGGCCCTGGCGGAGCGCGCGGGCCATCTGCTTGGCATCAAGGAAAGTCTGCATGGTCTGAACCTTTCACCGGGCAGCGATGAGGGTCAGTGCTCGCGTTGCTGACGGCTTGCCCGAGGTCAAACCACAAGGATGAAGTCGCGCGGTTCACCGTCCCCGAGGGGTGCGAGCGGCAGGCTGCACGGGCCTGCCGCTCAATGTCACCTTCGCGCGCCCGAAGTCAACGGCGTCACGCGGTGGGCCGCTCACCGCCGAAATCGAGGTTGGTGGGACGGCTCAGGTAGCGGGGCTCCGGCTCGGTGGTGGCGACTTCGGCGCCGACGGCTTCGAGGGTAAAGCGGCGAGCCCACGCCTTGCCTCTGCCGCGGAGGATGAAGCCATAATGGATGGTGGCGGCATTGTCGGGCACCGGGAGCACGATGTGCCGCTCGGTCCAGCCGTTGCTGCCTTCGAGCGGACCGCCCGGGCGGCGCGAGAGGTTGTCAAAGTGGAGGAGGCGGTTGTCGGCGCCATCGACGCGCATCCACAAGGTCGCCCTATCGGCGTCTTCAGTGCGAAGCTCGGCAGTGAGCTTCAGCCGCCTGCCACGATAGGGGTCGGCGAGGATCGACTGCATCAGGACGGCAGTCTCGCCGGCGGCGCGGTCGATGGCATAGTTGCGGTCGGGGCGGCTCTCGATCAGCGCGGCGCTCGGTGTTTTCGGGTCGAGGCCGAGGCGGTAGTTGCGCTCGTCGGTATGGCCGGCGACGTGCCAGCCGGGCGGGAGTCCGAGCGCGGTCAGCTGGGCGGCGTCGATGCGGGCCGACAGCATGTTCCAGTTGGCGAAGCCGAACTGGCGGGCGACGAGTTCGAGCGCGTCGGAGTGCGAAATCTCCTGGCCGCGTTCGGCGAGGGCCTGGCGCAAGGCCTTAGCCATAACCTTCGAGTCGAGAAAGCTATGCATGGTCTGATCCTCTGGCGGACAGCACGCAAGGTCAGTGCTCGCATTGCCGACGGGCTGTCCGTTGAGGGCTCAAACCCGGCATTTCAGACGGTGCATTCACCTCTCCCCTGAGGGCGCGAGCGGCGGGCTGCACCAGCCCGATAGCCACGATAGTCGCGGCGGCGAGTCTGTCAAAGGCTGGATTGTGACAAGGCCACGCGCCAAGGTGCCGGCATGCAATTGCGCCTCCACTCCCGCTATCAGAATTCCGCCGGACAGCGCGTTCGTATCGTGCTGAACCTCAAGGGCATCGGCTACGAGTACGTGCCGGTGCCTTCCGCCGGTTCGCCCGAATATCGCGCCATCAACCCGCAGGGGCTGATGCCGGCGCTGGAGATCGACGGGCGGATCGTGGCGCAGTCGATGGCGATCATCGGGCTACTGGAGGAGCTCTATCCTGAGCCCCCACTACTGCCGGACGATCCGATCGAGCGGGCGGAGGCGCGGGCCTTTGCGCTGCTGATCGCGGCGGATCTGCACCCGATCAACAATAACCGGGTGCGGAAGTACCTCGCGGGGCCGATGGGCGCGAGCGAAGCGCAGGTGGACGGCTGGTATCGGCACTGGGTGGCGACGGCGTTCGAGAGCCTCGAGACGGCGCTGGCGCGGCGGACACGGTCGACGCGCTATGGGTTCACCGATGCGCCCGGGTTGGCTGAGGCCTGCCTCGTACCGCAGATGGCCAATGCCCGGCGGTTCGGGTGTGATCTGGCGCCGTACCCGCTGCTCGGGGCGCTCGATGCGACTTGTCGCGATCTGCCCGAGTTCGTGGCCGCGCGCCCGGAGACACAGGTGGACTTTCCTGGGTAGGCGCCACGATCCCGGCGGACCCGAACGCCTGGCGCGAGCCGACCTCCACCCCTGTCCCCTCCCCCTAAATATGGGAGGGAGATGCCTGGCACTGACACCGAGGTTATCGGCTCCCTCCCCCTGTTCAGGGGAGGGGACAGGGGTGGGGGTCGGCTAGCGCCGGCCGAAGCCCTGTACCCGCCGGCGCCTCAGCTCGTCAGCACGATGCGCATCAGATCAGCCGTGTTGCGGGCGCCGAGCTTTTCCATGACGCGGGCGCGGTGCACCTCGATGGTGCGGGGGGAGATGCCGAGTTCGCGGCCGGCTTCCTTGTTGGACTGGCCGTTGGTGATGAGCTGCAGCACTTCGCGTTCGCGCGGGGTAAGCTGATCGAAGCCGCGCACCTCGATATGGCGGCGGCCGCCCGCAACGACGGCGCCGAGCTGGATGTCCTGCCTCAGCGCCTCGCGCACCGCGCGGACCAGGCGCTCGGAATCGATCGGCTTGGTGAAGACATCGGTGGCGCCGGCCTTCATCGCGAGCACGGCGGAATCGACCTCCGGCCGATCCTCCAGGATGAACACCGGTGTCCCCGTGCGCAGGGTCTTGACGCGCTTGAGGATGGCCAAACCGTCCTCGTTGCCGATGCGGATATTGATGATGGCGACGTCGGGCCGGCGGCGTTCCACGCCGCTCAGGAAATGCGCGGCATCGACCGAAAATGCGGTCTGGAAGCCCTCGAGCCGGAACAGGACGCTCAACGCCTCACAGGTGGAGGCGTCGGCATCGAGGACGTGGATCAAGCGATCCCGGTGCAGAAATGACGGATAGTAAAATGACTCAGTCACGACGTCCTCCGGCAACAAACGACGTAAAGACGAGATTGCGCGCTCTGGCTCAACGCGAGCCGGAAGCTCTGCGTGGACGCCGTGACGCACGATACAAGACGCTGTTCTTACGAGTATTCAGCCCACACCAACGCAACGAACTATCGTCGCGCACCATGCAACAACTGCCCGCGCACTCCGATTAGAAGAACTACGTATGCGGGAGCCCTTAATGATGATAGGGATAAATGCCTGTGTGGCGCACGTCAAGGACTATTGTCCTATCTGATAGTAGAAGGCACGTCCGGCTGACGGCCGGACGTGCGTTCGAACTGGCGGGCGAGCTGGCGCTTACTTCTGCGCCTTGATCGCGTCGCGGATCTCGGTCAGCAGCTTTTCTTCCGTCGTCGGGGCCGGTGGGGCGGCGGGGGCGGCGGCTTCCTGCCGGCGGAGGCGGTTGATGCCCTTGACCACGAGGAACAGGACGAAGGCGATGATGGTGAACTTCACCACAGCGTTGATGAACAGGCCGTAGTTGATGGTGGCGACGCCGGCGGCCTTGGCGGCGGCGACAGAGGGCACCGGCAGGTTGTTGGGGTTGGAGATGACGAAGAACAGGTTCGAGAAGTCGATCCCGTTCAGGATCAGGCCAATGATCGGCATGAACAGGTCATCGACGATGGACGAGACGATGGCACCGAACGCCGCGCCGATGATCACGCCGATGGCCAGATCCATGACGTTGCCTTTCAAGGCAAAATCGCGAAATTCCTTGAACATGTCAGTCCCCTTGGTTGGCGGCGCCGACCGGCCCTCCCGTTGCGGCAAATGACCCCAAGCCGCGCCCTCACCGGAGTTTTTCCGCTTCTTGTCGACAAAGCAACTCAACTGTTGAGTTGGAGGTGGCGCTGTGGAGCACCGGGCCCCAAAGCAACCGCAGCCGGCTGGCAGTCGGCGCGTGTGGCCGCCCCCTCCACCACCCCTTCGGGTGGTCCCCCTCCCCCGCCCCGCGGGGAGGATCAGGAGCGCGCAACGCGACTTTGTGCGGCCTTGCGAGGGGATGACGCGGGGCAGATACTTGGGACGGGCGCGAAAAAAGAGATGATCGAGACGCTGACCGACCTACAGGATTCGCTGCGACAGGCGATCGACTACATCCCGCAGGGTGTGGCTGTGTTCGACCGCGACCTGCGGCTGGTCACCTGCAACGCGCGCTATGGCGAATTGCTGGCAGTGCCGCAGGAGCTGCTGCGACCGGGGATACCGCTGTACGACATGGCGCTGTTCGTGGCGCGGCGCGGCGACCTGGGGGCCGGCGATGCGATCTCGCTGGCGGTGCAGCGCGTGCAGACGCTGACACAATCGCACACGACGGTGAGCCAGCGGCTCGGGGCCAAGGGCCAGGTGCTGGAGTTTCACTCGGCGCGGCTGCCGGATGGCGGGCTGGTGATCAGTTTTGCCGATGTGACGGCGCGGGTGGATGCGGAGACCGAACTCGCGGGCATGAACCAGACGCTCGAGGGGCGCGTCGAGGAACGCACTGCGGCGCTGATCCGGGTGAACTCCGAGCTCGAAGTGGCGCGGGCCAAGGCGGATGCGGCCAATCGCGACAAGACGCGGTTCTTTGCGGCGGCGAGCCATGACCTGCTGCAGCCGCTGAACGCGGCGCGGCTCTACACCTCGACGCTGGTGGAACGGGCCGGCGGCACCGGGCTCGACGAGTTGGCGCACTCGATCGAGGCCTCGCTGACGGCGGTCGAGGAGATCATGGCGGCGCTGCTCGATATCTCGCGGATCGATGCGGGCGCCGTGAAGCCGGCGGCGACGCCGTTCCAGGTGCGCGACCTGCTCAAGAAGGTCGATGTCGAGTTCGCGCCGCTGGCGCTGAAAAAGGAGATCGACCTCAGGCTGGTCGATACGTCGCTCGCGGTGGTTGGCGATCGGGCGCTGACGGCGCGCGTCATCCAGAACCTCGTTTCCAACGCCATCAAGTACACGCGGCCCGGTGGCCGGGTGTTGGTGGGGGCGCGGCTCAAGGGCGGACGCGTGCGGTTCGACGTGATCGATACCGGCATCGGGTTCAACAAGGACCAGCATGCGCTGATCTTCGCCGAGTTCAGCCGGCTGGAGCACGGCGCGCGGATGGCGCAGGGGCTGGGGCTGGGGCTATCGATCGTCAAGCGGCTGGTGACGGCGCTGGGGCTGACGATGGAGCTGGAGAGCAAGGAAGCCCGTGGTTCACGCTTCTCGCTTTACCTGCCGCACCACCGCTCGCCCAAGGTGGTGCCGGAGGCGAGCCCGGAACGCGAGCCGACATCGAACCTCAGCGGGTTGAGGATCCTCTGCGTCGACAATGAGCGGGCGATCCTCGATGCGATGGAGGGGCTGCTTGGCGGCTGGGGGTGCGATGTGCGCTCGGCGCGCTCGCTCAAGGATATCGACAAGGACGGGCTGCTGCTCGGCTGGCTGCCCGACCTGGTGCTGATGGACTACCACCTCGACCAGACCTCCGGCCTCGATGCGATCGAGTGGCTGCGGCACAATGTGGGCGGGCACCTGCCGGCGGCACTGGTGACGGCCGACCGCAGCCCGGCAGTGCGGGCGCTCGCCGAGGATCGCGGCATCACGGTGGTGACGAAACCGGTGAAGCCGGCGGCGCTCAGGGCCACGATCAGCCAGCTTGCCGGGCAGCGCGGGCGGAAGCGGGTGGAGGCCTAGGGCCGGCACGGCTCGGGCGCTACGGCCCTTGACCGGGATGCCAGTGCGCTCGCCTGGCAGCGAGCGCACGAATTTCTCGCGGCGCTCCCTAGTCCAGGATAACGATCGCTTCGACCTCGAACAGCATGGGGTCGACGGCCAGCCTGGGGACGGGGACCAGGGTCTGCGCCGGGAGCGCCTCGCCAAACATTTCTACGACGTTCCTTGTCAGCACCCCGAGCTTGGACATGTCGTGATCGACCACGTAGGTCGTCAGCTTGGCGACTTGATCCGGCTTTGCGCCGAGCGCGTCGAGGGCGGTGCGCAGGTTCGCGTAGGCCTGCTTGACCTGCGCGGCGAAGTCGGGCGACAGGCCGCCCGTGCTGTCCTGGCCGCCCTGCCCCGAGATATAGGCCACGCGGGCATTGGCGGGCGCGATCACTGCCGTGCTGTAGCCATTGGCCGAGGGGTCGCCGAGGTTTGGCGGGTTGACGATGGTCAGCTTGAGATCGCTCTCGCCGGCCGTCGTCGCAGTGGGAACGCCCATGGTCATGATGATTAGTCCTCCGGCAAGCAGCTGCCTGATTGTGCGTGACATGATTTCTCTCGGCTCCGAAGACCGCAAGTAGCGTGCCTTGCGGCCTCGAGGTTGAACTTCGACTCGTCCTTGCGATAGAACTCGTACGGTGTACGAGTGATGACATCGTACCACGTACGAGTCAATCGGTCGGGGATCGACAGCGGTCGCGCTGCCGGCCTAGATCGGTGCTCGGAGCAGCGAGGAAGACGGATGGTCGGCAAACGGAGCGGTGCTGGGAGAAAGGGAGCTCAGCGGACGGGCGTCCAGCCCGTACAGGAGAAGCGCGGTGAGCCGCCGCTCTCGCTCGAGCGCATCGTGGCTACTGCGGTAGAATTGCTGGATGCCCACGGGGTCAACGGACTGACGATGCGCGGGTTGGCCGATGGCCTCGGCTCGGGCGCGATGAGCCTATATTGGCACGTCGGCAACAAGGAGGAGGTCTTCGACCTGGCGCTCGACGCGGTGCTCGAGTATCGCGAGCCGCCGCAAACGGCTGGCTCCGAGGATTGGCGGGGGGAAGTCGTTCATCTGCTCGAAGACTGGCGCGCCGCGATGCTGCGCCATCCCTGGTCGGCGGCGCTGTTGCCGCGCCTGGCGCTCGGCCCGAACATCCTCAGCCGCCTGGAGCGGCTAAGCGAGGCCTTGTCCAAGGCCGGCGTGGCGGAGGCAGATCTCAATGTCGCGATCTGGTCGCTGTGGAACTATGTCATGGGCGCGACCGTCACCCGCGGGAGTTTTGAGCGTTCGGACGAGGACAGGGCTGCCGCGCAGCAGCGCCTCACAGATCTCAGCGAACGCTATCCGACAATCGAACGCACTCGCCTGCTGCTGGATAGCGATTGGGACGGGGCCTTCAGGAAAGGCCTCGACTTCCTGCTCGACGGCCTTGCGCCTACGCGCCGCTGAGCAACTCGTCGAACTGGCCATCCTCGATCTTACTGGCTGCGATCACCGCCTGGGTGCGGCTGTCGACGTCGAGCTTCTGGAGGATCGCCGAGACGTGCGCCTTCACCGTCGCTTCGGAGATCGAGAGCTCGTAGGCGATCTGCTTGTTCATCAGGCCGTCGCTGAGCATCATCAGCACGCGGACCTGCTGCGGGGTGAGCGTTGCGAGACGCCGCATCAGGGCGGACTGGGAATCCTCGGCGGGGAACTCCATGCCCTCCGGCACGTACACTTCGCCCGACAGCACCGTTTCGATGGCGCGGCGGATGTCGGCGGGACCGACCGACTTGTGGAGGTAACCCGAGGCGCCGAGCTCGAAAGCGCGGCGGACGATGCCGCCATCCTCGACGGCGGTGACGATCATCACTGGGATCTCGGGATACTGGGCACGCAGCAGCAAGAGCCCGGAAAAACCGCGCACGCCGGGCATGTTGAGATCGAGCAGCACCAGGTCGCAATCGCGGTCGGCTTCGAGCGCGGCGCTGAGGGCCGGGAGGTCGCCCGCCTCCTCGACCGAGATCGAGGGATCGCCGCCGGCCAGCGTCTGGCGCAGCGCGGCGCGGAACAGCGGATGGTCGTCGACGATGATGATGCGACGGGTGGTCATGAACGCGTGGACTCCTGGGGGCCCTACCTAACAAGCGGCTAACGGCTTTTGTATCCCACTTAAGACGGGCGTGGGGATTCAGATTTGTCGAGGGATCGCTGCCGGGAAGCCAGCTCGCTTTCTTCCACAGCCCAGTCGCATCGATTCGCAAAATGCGACGGAGCTTAACGCGATCTTTACCATGTTTTCCCAAGAGTAACCGATGCTCATGGCCCGAACTGGGTCTGAGGTGTTCTGTTTCAGGTGCTTGGGATCGACCGATGGCCCGCGCGACTTCCACGTTCCAACCGCAAGACTACGGCCAGCCAGCCTCCGGCGAATGGCAGGAGCTGCGTGGCGAACTGGTGGCCCTGCTCGACCAGGTGGAAACCCAGGTGGCGCGCACGGCGCGGCCCGAGCCGACCTATCAGGGCCTCGCCGAGCGGATGCGCGACCTGCGCCACCAGGTGACGGAAGCCGAGCCCGATACGCGCCATCGTGAAGCGCTGCGCTCGGTACAGCGGGCGATCGAGAAATTCTCCGATCGCGACGAGCCGCTGCAGCACGCCAACCCGCGCGATACGCTCGAGGCGGCGATCCAGCAGATTCGCTCGCGGCATTTCGGGGCCGCGGCCGCCCCTGCCCCGCAGATGCAAATGCAGATGCCGCAGCAGCAAATGCCGCTGCAGGCCTCGCCGCATTTCGATGAGCTGGCGGAAGCCGTGGGCGGCATCTCCACCCGCCTCGAGCGGCTCGAGGGCGAGCTCAGGGTGCAGGCCAAGGGCCAGACCACCAATGTGCGCGAGATCGCCGAACAGGTGAGCCAGCTCAGCCATGTGGTGGAGCTCTTGGCCGGCGCGGTGGGCGAGACCGGACAGGTCAAGCGGCTCGAGGGCCATATCGCTGGCCTCGCCAAGCTGATCGCCGAGGGCCCGAAGGTCGATATGGCGGCGCTGAATAAGCGGCTCGACGACGTGGCGCTGACGGTGGGCAAGCTCGCGGAGCTGCAGAAGCACTATGCCGACCGCTCCGACATGAGCGGCATGACGGCGCGGCTCGACGACGTGAGCGCGACGGTGGGGCGGCTCGCCGACCTCCAGGTGCAGTATGCCAACCGGGTCGAGAGCCCGAAGGATGGCCTCAAGGAGGCCATGGCGGCGATCGAGGACGGCGTTCGCAATATCTATGACCGGGTCGACTCGATCGAGCGGGCCATGGCGATGCCGCCGGCCGAGCTCGAGAAGATCACGGCTGAACTGGGCCGCGTGGCGCAGGCGATGAAATCGCCGCAGCAGCCGCAGGGGCTGATCGAGCTGATCGACGCTCTCAACGATCGGATTTCGGACGTCGAGGGGCGGAGTGCCGAAGTCGGTGGGCTGAAGCTCGACATGGAAGCGCTGCGCAGCACGGTGGTGAGCGCGCTGGAGCCGCGCTTTGCGGCGCTGGAGCAGCAGCTCGAGGTGCTGAGCGACAAGGTGAGCGATCGCCCGGCGGACCTCAGTGTCAGCCAGCTCGAGGCACAAGTGCGCCAGCTGGTGGCGCGCATGGACCAGACCGGCGAGCAGCTGACCGGCCTCGCCAAGATGTACTCGACGCCAGCCGCAGCCGAGCCGCCGGATTTCGACCAGTTGGCGGAAATGGTGGCGGCCCGCACGTCCGATGCGATGCGGCAACTCGATGCGCCGGGCAAGGCCGGGCTCGATGAGGCCGGTTATGCCGAAATCGAAAAGCGCGTCAGCAAGGTGATGAAGGCGGCCGCGAAGGACAAGCCGGCCGAGGACACCACGGCACTCGACGCGACGATCCGCGAAGTGAACGAGCGGCTGAAGCGGCTCGAGACATCCCTTGAGAAGAAGCCGGAGCCGGCGCCGTTGGCTACGCCGGTGAGCTTTGCCGCGATACCCGAGACGCCAGCGCCGCAGCCGGAGGCGAAGCTCGCCCCTGCCCCCGCGCTTGAACCGAAGAGCAGCCTTGTCGCGCCGCTGATCGAGGAGCTGTCGTTCGAGGACGAGCCGGTGTCTCGGCCGCAGCGCGTCGAGCTCGGCGACAGCATGCCGAGCGACCCGATCGCCGAGGCGCCGCTGGTCGACAAGCCGTTCGGCGACGATCCCAACCCGCTGCGCACGGCGCTCGAGGCCAAGAACGGGCCGCGCCGGCGTGCATCGGCCGCCGAGCCGGAGCTACCGCCGGCGCCGACATCGGCGTTCGAAATCCCCGAAGCGCCGGCCAGGCCGGTGTTCGACCCCAGCCTCGCCGAGCGCCCGCCGCAGCCCAAATCGACGCTCGACCTGCCCGCCGAGGATGTGTTCGTTGCAACGCCAGGGCCCGAAGTCACGGCGGTGGCGCCGGTGTCCGACGAGCCGCCGATGCCGAGCCGCAATACCTTCATCGAGGCACATCGCCGTGCGGCGCGCCAGGCCGCGGCCGGGAAAGCCGAGCCGATCTCGGCCGCCAGCGGCTCGCTGATCGGCAAGGCATTCGCCCGCTTCCAGGCGACGCGCAACGAGGCCGCTGCCGTGGCCGAAGCTCCATCGGTGTCGATGCCGGTCAAGCCGGCGGTGGAAAAGCAGAAGCCGGTGAAGGCCGAGAAGATCGTCAAAGAGGCGAGACCCGCGAAGCCGGCAAAGGACGAAAGCGCCAAGGCCGGGCCGTTCGGGCTGTTCAAATCGAAGGCGCCGCGCCAGTTGGCGGGCGACAAGGAGCCGGCGAGCCAGTGGCAGCCCGACGAGCCCGCGGCGCGCGTGCTGCCGGTGGCGCCCGAGCCGAGCCTCGTGGCGCTTGGCGCCGAGGAAACCAGCCCGACGGCCGACGATGCTGCGCCCAAGCGGCAGAGCTTCCTGCTGCGCCACAAGCAGCCGATCCTGCTCGCAGCGAGCGTCGTGGCATTGGCGTGCCTGACCATCAACCTGATCAACCAGCGGACGAAGCCGGCCGAGACCTCGACCACGGCGGCGCAGAATGTCGGCGATGCCGCACTGACGCCGGTGCCGCTGGCCCAGCAGGGGTTTGAAGCGCGCACGGATGCCAAGGCCGCGCCACGGGTGATCCCGACGGTCGACAAGCTGACCACCGCCTCGATCGGCGGAGCGACGCCGCAGAAGTTCGTCGCCTCGGCCGAAATGCCGAAGATGCCGGCGGCCTTCGAAGCCGCCAGCGCCGCCGCTGCCGGTGATGCGACCGAGGTCGCGAGCCTAAGTTCCAAGGTCGAGCCGCTGCTCGACAAGATGGAAAGCCCGGTGAAGGTCGACCGGCCGCCGGCCGAAGTCGGCCCCGAGCCGCTGCTGGCGGCTGCCGGCGATGGCGATGCGCGGGCACAGTTCGAGGTGGCGGCGATCTACACCGAAGGCCGTGCCGTGCCGGAAGACCTGAAGGCCGCGGCGATGTGGTACGAACGGGCGGCGGGCCAGGGCTTTGCCCCGGCGCAGTACCGGCTCGGCAACCTCTACGAGAACGGCCGCGGGGTGGAAAAGGATCTCGCCCAGGCGCGGCTCTGGTATCAGCAGGCGGCGGAAGCCGGCAACCGCATGGCGATGCACAATCTCGCGGCGCTCTATGCCGGCGGCGGGCTGGGCAACCAGCAGTTCGACGCGGCGGCCAAGTGGTTCGAGGAAGCGGCGAGCCGCGGCATGAAGGACAGCCAGTTCAACCTGGGCATGCTCTATGCCCGCGGGCTGGGCGTGAAGCAGGACCTCGCGGCCTCGTTCAAGTGGTTCTCGCTGGCCGCCAACAAGGGCGACAAGGACGCGGCCAAGTCGCGCGACGACATCGCGGCTTCGCTCGACGCGGCGACGGTGCAGAAGGTGATCGCCGAGGTTGCGTCGTTCAAGCCGGAGCCGATCGACTTCGTCGCCAACTTCGCCCCGATCGGCACCTGGAGCGCCAAATTCGACCCCGGCGCGGCGATCACCAACATCAAGGTGGTGACCGGCGTGCAGCGGGCGCTGAACCAGCTCGGCTTCGACATCGGTACGCCCGACGGAGTGGCGGGCCCTAAGACGGCCGAGGCAATCAAGAGCTTCGAGCGGCAGACCGGCATGAGCGAAAGCGGCGAGATCAACCCGCGGTTGCTGGCGGTCTTGGGAAGCCAGCCGGTTTAAGGCGAAGGTTTGGCGGGCTTTGGATGCCCTGACCCGGGGCGTCCGCTTCTGGCTCGAAACAGACATCGCAGCTACGCTGTGTCGCTACGAAGCTGTCAGTCCGCGCTCGCTTGTCTCTATGTCGTCTGAGAAACACGGGCATCTTAGTAGAGACAGCCGTAGCAAGGGTCCTCCTCATCATCATCCTCGTCGCCGCCACCTCCGCCGCCCTGGCTCTCGGTTGCGGAGCTAGAGTTGTTGCGGTCAATGTTGTCGCCGTTTTGCAGGATACCGCGCAGCGATGCGGCGCCTCTGAGGACGTCGGGCGTCTGGGCTGTACAGCTATCCGTATGACAGATGATCGCGCAATACTCGCCCTTACCATTGCAGCTGGGCTTCAAGCACGAATAGCCAAAGCCTTCAAACTTCGTGAAATTCGCCTTTACACTAGTGCAAATGCTCTGCAGCTGACCCTCGCTTGGGCGTTCCTGCATCGGCCTTATATGCGGCCTCAGCGACTCGAGTCCCGTCCTTTGCGACGAACTGCTGCTGGTATCGTTAGATATCCAACATTCTGAAAAGTCCCTAAAGCAAGTGTAGCAAGCCGCTCCATCGCAACACTGAGCGCCGTTCTCAGTTATTGTTGCTTCATGGTCTTGCAGGCATATCCAGAATGCCATCTCGACCACGCTCATGTCTGGGATGCCATCATCCTCAGCTGGCGTGGGGGTCGACAGTCCGATGAGCAGTATCAGGGATAAGAGCGACTTGAGCCACGTGAAGCGCCTAGGTGTCCACATCAGTGCACCCACCAAACGTTTGGCCGCCCTTTTCCTTAGCATTTCCTGGAGTATTTGAACAGAAAGAACGCGGGAGTGGTGCAGGTCACGCCCTTGCAGCCGCTGCTGTTCAAGACGGGAGGCGGAGCGTCCAGATCGGCAAGCGTCCGCTTGTGGCGCAAAGCGGACACAGCCCTGGCTGAGACCAAAGATGTGAGCGCCATCCCCAATTCCCGACCCGTCCGGTAGGCTAACTTCGCCTTCGTATTTTGCTGCTAGTGCTCGGTAGCATTTCGCGAAAAGTCGTCGCATTTCCGTCGCGGCCTCACGCTAGAGCCACGGGAATGCCCTAGAGCTATTGGACGCCCTCCCGTGCAGGTCTATCTGCCGATCGCCGAGCTTTCGATGAACCTGTTCTTCCTTGTGGGGATCGGGGGCGCGGTCGGGTTCCTCTCTGGGCTGTTCGGGGTGGGCGGCGGGTTCCTGTTGACGCCGCTCTTGATCTTTTCGGGCGTGCCGTCCTCGGTGGCGGTGGCGTCGGTGACTGGGCAGGTGGTGGCGGCTTCGACCTCGGGCGCGCTCAGCTACTACCGTCGCGGGCAGATCGACCTGCATATGGCGATGTACCTGGTGTTGTCGGGCGTGCTCGGGGCGTTCGGCGGCGTTGCGACGTTCCAGGTGCTGCGGGCGGCAGGGCAGCTCGATCTCGTCATCTCGCTCGGGTTCCTGATCCTCCTAGGCTTCGTCGGCACGCTGATGCTGTTCGAGGCGGCGCGGGCGATCATGAAGCGGCGTGCGGGTATCGTCGTCCGCGAAAAGCTGCCCAACCAGCACAACTGGTTCCACGGGCTGCCGTGGCGGGTGCGGTTCAAGAAGTCGCGGCTCTATATCTCGGTGATCCCGGTGCTGGCGCTGGGCGTCGCCATCGGCTTCGTCGGCTCGCTGCTCGGTATCGGCGGCGGCTTCATCCTCGTGCCGGCATTGGTTTACATCCTGCGGATGCCGGGCAACATGGTGATCGGCACCTCACTGCTGCAGGTGGTGGCGATGATGGCGGCAACCACCATCCTCCACGCCGTATCGAGCCAGAGCGTCGATATCCTCCTCGCCTTCTGCCTGATGGTGGGCGGCACGGTGGGGGCGCAGTTCGGCGCCTCGGCCGGCAAATACCTGCGCGGCGAACAGCTGCGCGCGCTGCTTGCCATCCTCGTCCTTGCGGTCGCCATCCGCTTCGGCATCAGCCTGATCATGGCGCCCAACGACGTCTATTCGACCGCCGTGATCGGCGCGTCGGGGGTGATCTGATGCGCCGGCTGCTGCTCGCGCTGACGCTCATCCTTGCGGCCTCGCCCGCGGGGGCGGAGCGGTTGGTTACGCAGGTGAGCCAGGACGAGGTGTCGATCACCTCGAGCTTCGCGGGCCAGACCCTGACGCTGTTCGGCTCCGTCGAGCCCGAGGCCGGGGCAGAGCAGCGCTTCGTCGCGGGGCCGTATCACATCATCATCACCATCACCGGGCCGCTGCAGAACCGCGTGGCACGCAGGAAGACCAACCAGTTCGGCATCTGGCTCAACTCCGCACAGGCTGAGTTCGAGCGCTTCCCGTCGTTCTACCAGGTGCTGAGCGATGCTCAGCTGAGCAACATCACCGACCCGATCACGCTTGCCGAGAAGGAAATCCCGCTCGACAGCCAGGCGCGCTACACCGCGAAAGCCGGCTGGTGGGATGCGACGGTGTTTGGCGGCGAACTGACCCGGCTGATGCAGGACAAGGGCCTGTTCAAGCTCAACGAGAACGGCGTGGTGTTCCGCTCGGACACGTTCTACTTCGCCCAGGTGGTGCTGCCATCGGATGCCCCGCCGGGGCCGTATCTGGCGCACACCTATCTGTTCAAGAACGGCGCCGTCATCGCCGAGAAATCGGACGGGTTTTCGGTGCGCAAGATTGGCTTCGAGCGGTTCCTGGGGCAATCGGCGCGAACGCAGCCGCTGCTTTACGGGTTGGTCTGTGTGGCGCTGGCGCTGTTCACCGGGTGGCTCGGCGGCGTGGTGTTCAAGCGGTAGGCGCCTCGATCACTTCTCGATCTTGACGTCGCTGCCGCTGCTCGATTCCTGCTCCACTTCGGCGGGGTTGCCGTGGATGGTGAGGTCGGAGCCGGAGGAGGCGTTGGCCTTGACCGATTTACTGGCATAGGCGTCGAGGTCCGAGCCGCTCGAGGCGTTTGCGTCCATCGTGACGCAGAGCAGGTCGTCGGCTTCGAGGTCGGAGCCGGAGGAGGCATTGGCTGTGCCGGTCTCGCAGGTGCCTTCGATCTCCAGGCCGGCGCCAGACGAGGCGTTGAGGTCGATCGACTTGCCGGCGACAGCCTTCAGCGAGAGATCGGCGCCGCTCGACGAGTTGAACTCTAGCGCGTCACCGGTGACGCCGGTCGCCTCGACATCGGAGCCGGCGCTGGCTTCGACCTTGGTGAGGGCCGGGACGGCGATGGTGAGCTTGATCTGGTCGCGGTTGCCGAAGGCGAAAAGGTCGAAGAAGCTCCAGTCGTAATAGGCCTTGAGAGTGTTGCCCTCGACCTTGAGCTTCAGATCATCGAGCAGGCGCTTGTCGGTGGCCTCGGCGGTGATCGACTGCGTGCCGCCGACGGTGACGACGGCATCGATGCCCGAGGAGACATCGAGCGCGGTGAAAGCCGGCAGTTCGATGGTGCGCGTCTCGGCGAGGGCCGGCGCCGCGAGGAGCAGCAGAGCCGCGGAGGCGGCGGCGAGCTTCGTGATCCCATGCATGTCGAGGTTCCCATTCCCGTTTGAGGCTGACACGTGGGTGGTGTGTTACATGCAGAACAAGGGTTCGGGAGCGGAATATTTTCGGGGGGATGACTGGGGCAGACGGCCCCCCACGAGTCCGAGAGCTACGCTCGAGTGGCTGGCGGCGCGGGACTCTCGGCGCCCTCACCAGGCGTCGTAACCCTGCACCAGCCGCCGCGGGCTGACCGGATATACCCTCCCCCGCCCGATCATCGCGACCTCCACCGTCGGCCAGTGCAGCAGGCCGACGAAGGCGGGACTGAGGATGTTGAGGCTGCCGGTGGCGGAGCCATAGGCGGGGAGCACCATCAGGCGGCCATCGTGGACGAAGCACGGGCGTCGGACGGAGCGGCCGTTCATCGCCACATGCGCGGCGGGGTGGAGGTGGCCGGCGATCAGCCCCTGCCCCGGTTTCGGCTCGTGCGTCAGGGTCAGGCCGGCGCGGGTAAGGCCGGTGACGCAGGTGCCGCCGAGGCTGTGCGGGGCGGGATCGTGGTTGCCGGAGATCCAGGTCCAGCGGGCCTTGCCCATCAGGCTGGTGAGGCGCAGGTGATCGGCATCGAGCAGGGTCGAGCTGCCTTCGTCGCGGTGGAAGCTGTCACCGAGTGCGATCACCTCGGTGGCACCGGTCGCGGCGATGTCGGCTTCCAGACGGCGGAGGGTGAGGCCAGTGTCGTAGGGCGGGAGAAGACTGCCGCGCTTGGCGTAGGACGACAGCTTTTCGAGGTGCAGATCGGCGACCAGCAGCGCGTTCTCGGCGGCCCAGTAGAGGGCGCCAGAGGGGAGCGGTTCAAAGCTATGACCGGCGAAGTGCAGGTGCACGGGGTCGCCTTTGTCGTCGATCGGGGCGGTGCGCGCCGCCCAGGCTGAAGTCAATTCGCCCGCTTCCTCATTTCCGGGCTCACGCCCATGGCCTCGGCGATCAGTTCCTCGGCGGCTTCGGCCATGGTGCTCTCGCGGGCCTCGCCGACGACGGGAACTTTGCCGATATCGAGCAATACCGGTACCGCCAATGGCGAGATTCGGTCGAGCGGCTTGTGTACGATGTGACGCTTGATGCGGGCGAGCATGTGGCCGAGCCGCTCGATATCGAGCAGGCCGCGTGCCGCGTCGCGGCGGGTGGCCTGGATCAGGATGTGGTCGGGCTCGTGCTGGTAGAGCACGTCGTAGATAATGTCGGACGAGACCGTGATCTGGCGGCCAGTCTTTTCCTTCTGCCCCGGATGCCGGCGCTCGATCAGGCCGGCGATGATGGCGCAGTTGCGGAAGGTGCGGCGCATCAACTGGCTCTCATCGAGCCATTCCTCGAGATCGTCGCCCAGCATGTCTTCGTCGAACAGTTCGTCGAGCGAGAGCCGGCCGGTGCGGATCAGGCCCGAGAAATCGCCGAGGCCCCAGACGGCGAGTGAATAGTCGGAAGCGACGAAGCCGAGCGGGCGGGCGCGGGCGCGTTCCAGCCGGCGCGTCAGCAGCATACCGAGGGTTTGGTGCGCGAGCCGGCCCTCGAAGGGGTAGCAGACAAGGTAGTTCTGCGCGCCGCGGGGGAAGGTTTCGACCAGCAGGCTATCCGGCTGCGGCAGGATCGAGGCCTCCTGCTGGAGGCGAAGCCAGTCCGAAACCTGGTCGGGCAGCAGGTGCCATTCGTCGGGATGCGCGAGGAGCTTTCGCACCCCATCCGCGAGGAAGGTGGAGAGCGGGAACTTGCCGCCCATATAGGAGGGGATTTTCGGGTCCTTGCCCTGCGAGCGGCTGACATAAGCCTCGCTCTCGAACATCCCCTCGTAGGCGACGATTTCGGAGCCGAAAAGGAAGGTGTCGCCCCTGGTGAGGGTGGTGAAGAAATACTCCTCCATCTCCCCTAGCACCCTGCCGAACCGGCCGATCGGGCCGGTGGTGGCGCCGCGGGTGAAGCCGCGGCCCTTGACCAGCCGGACTTTCACCATCGGCTCCTCGACGATGGTGCCGACGTTGAGCCGGTATTGCTGGGCGATGCCCGGGTTGGAGATGCGGAACTTGCCGTCGGCGGTTTTCCTCAGCTTGGCGTAGCGCTCGTACGCGCGGAGCGCGTAGCCGCCGGTAGCGACGAAATCGACGGTGCGCTCGAACTGCTCCCAGCTGAGATCGCGATAGGGCCAGGCGCGACGGATTTCGGCATGCAGCGCTACCGGATCGAAGGCGTTGGCGCAGGCCGTGCCGAGGATGTGCTGGGCCAGCACGTCGAGCCCCCCCGAGACCGGGTCCTCGCTGTCCTGATGGTTGTTCTCCACCGCCTCCAGCGCAGCCTCGCATTCCAGCACTTCGAAGCGGTTGGAGGGGACGAACAGCGCCTTCGATGGTTCATCGAGCCGGTGGTTGGCGCGGCCGATGCGCTGCAGCATACGGGACGAGCCCTTGGGGGCGCCGACCTGCACCACGAGATCCACATCGCCCCAGTCGATGCCGAGATCGAGGGTGGAGGTGCAGACCACCGCCCGCAGCCGCCCCTCCGACATCGCCGCCTCGACCTTCCGGCGCTGTTCGACGGCGAGCGAGCCGTGGTGCATGGCGATGGGCAGCATGTCCTCGTTGGCCTGCCACAGCTCCTGGAACAGCATTTCGGCCTGGCTTCGCGTGTTGACGAACAGCAGCGTGGTTTTGTGGTCCTTGATGGTGCGGTAGAGGTCAGGGATGGCGTAGAGCGAGGAGTGGCCGGCCCAGGGGATCACCTGCTCGGACTTGAGGATTTCGATATGCGGCTTGGCGCCGCCCTGCCCCATCAGCAGCCGCGCATCGGCGCCGGGGACGGGGCTGGCGATCCAGTCGCGCAGCAGGTCGGGGCGGGCGACTGTGGCGCTGAGCGCGGTGATCCGTAGTTGCAGCGCGATGGTGCCAAGGCGGGCGATGCCGAGCGACATCAGCTCGCCGCGCTTGTTGGTGACCATGGCATGCAGTTCGTCGAGCACGACGCGCTTCAGGTTGCCGAACAGCTTGTCGGCATCGCCGTGGCTGAGCAGCAGGGCCAGCTGCTCGGGCGTCGTCAGCAGGATCTGCGGCGGGTCGTAGCGCTGGCGCTGGCGCCGGTGCGAAGGGGTATCGCCGGTGCGGGCCTCGACCTTGATCGGCAAGCCCATCTCGCTGATCGGCGTCATCAGGTTGCGCTGCACGTCGACCGCCAGCGCCTTCAGCGGCGAGAGGTAGAGCGTGTGGAGGCCGGGGCGCGGGTTCTCGATCAGGTCGTTGATGGTGGGGAGGAACCCCGCCAGCGTCTTGCCGGCGCCGGTGGGGGCGATCAGCAGCGCGGAGTCGCCAGCCTCGGTGGCCTCCAGCACGCTCAGCTGATGGGCGCGCGGGGCCCAGCCCTTGCCGGCGAACCAGTCGGTGATCTCACGGTGGAGGGGCAAGGGACGTTCCCGGTTTGTGCACAGTATGGGGGCGCGCCGTTTGGGCGGCAAGGGGTGTCTGCCAGCCGCGGAATCCGATAGTGAAGGTGCCGCCGGGAGGACTCGCCGTGAACGACAACGAACAGCAGGTGTTGCAGCTGAAGCCGGAGGCGGCGCTCGCGTTGCTTGTGGAACGGGCGCAGCGGATGCTGTCGACCTATGACGGGCGCATCGCCATCGGGCTTGCCGGTGGGCCGGGCGTCGGCAAATCGACGCTGGCGGTGAAGCTGGTGGAGGCGCTGAACGCAGGCACTCCCGGCCTTGCCGCCTATGTGCCGATGGACGGCTTCCACATGCGCCACGCCAAGCTCGAAAGCCTCGGCACCGTGAAGGACAAGGGTGCGCCGCACACCTTCGAGGGGGCGGCATTTGCCGAGTTTCTCGCCGGGGTGAAGGCGGCTACGATGCAGGTGAGCGGGCCGGGCTATTCGCGCGAGATCGAGGACGTGGTGATCGATGCGTTCATCGTGCCTGCCGGCGTGCGGGTGCTGGTGGTCGAGGGCAATTACCTCCTGCTCGCCAACGCGCCGTGGTGGCAGGTGCGGCCGCTGCTCGATCTCGCTGTGTTCATCGACCTGCCGCGCGCTACGGTGAAGGCGCGGCTGCTGGCGCGGCATGCGGAACACGGGTTGTTCACCGCAGAGCGCAACCGCCAGCATGTCGAGCGTGTGGACCTCGCCAATTACGACCTGGTGAAACGGTCGCGTGGCCGTGCCGATATCGCGATAGACCTTCTCACCGAGCGCTGAACTTGACCCGACCGAGCTATCCGTTCGACGTGCGCTCGCGCGACGTCTGGGCCATCGCCTTGCCTGCGTCCGTGGCCTTCATCACCGAGCCGCTGGCCGGGCTGGTCGATATCACCGTGATCGGCCGGCAAGGCGATGCGGCGATGCTTGGCGGCGTGGTGCTGGGCGCGCTGGTGTTCGATTTCATCTTCTCGATGGCGTATTTCCTGAGGACCGGCACCGCCGGGCTGACCGCGCAGGCGATCGGGGCGCGCGATCCGCGCGACGGCCTGCTGCATCTGGCGCGAGCGATCGGCATCGGGGTGATCGCTGCGGCGCTGATGATAGCGCTGCAGGTGCCGTTGCTGGGGCTCGCCAACCTGGCGATGGCGCCGACGCCGGGCGTTGCCGATGCGATGCGGCAGTATTTCGAGGTGCGCATCTGGGCCGCGCCATTCTCGCTGATCAACTACGCGCTGCTCGGCTGGTTCTATGGGCGGGCGCGGGCCAAGACCGGCATGATGCTGCAGATGGTGATCCACGGGCTCGATATCCCGCTGTCGATCATTTTCGTGATGAACCTGGGCTGGGGGCCGCATGGCGCGGCACTGGCGACGGTGATCGGACAGGCGGCGGCGTGCCTGCTCGGGCTGGTGCTGATGATCCGGCATTTCGGCGGGTTCGCCAAGGTCGCGGCGCTGATCGTGCCGGACGATCTGTTCCACGGCCATGCACTGAGGCGGATGTTCGGGCTGAGCCGTGACTTGATGATCCGCTCGATCGCGCTGATGGGAGCCTACGGCTATTTCGCGGCGCAGGGCTCGCGGCTGGGCGAGGTGCCGCTCGCGGCCAATGCAATCCTCCTCAACTTCCTGATGATCTCGGGCTTTTTCCTCGACGGCATCGCGCAGGCGGCGGAGCAACTTTGCGGCAAGGCGGTCGGCGCGAACTGGCGGCCGGCGTTCGATCGCGCCTACGCGCTCGGGTTCCAGTGGGGGACCGTCATCGCGGTGGGGCTGGCGATCGTGTGGTTCGCGGGCGGCTGGTACCTGATCGACTTCATGACGACGAGCGAACCGGTGCGGGAATATGCCCGGATGTTCCTGTGGATCGCGGCGCTATCATCGCTCACCGGCATGCCGGCCTTCGTGTTCGATGGAATACTGGTCGGCGTGACCCTCAACACCGTGATGCGCAACGGCATGGTGCTGGCGCTGGCACTGTTCCTGGTCGCCGCGGTGGTGCTGCAGGGGGCGTTCGGGAATACCGGGCTGTGGGCGTCGATCCACCTGTTCTTCCTCTTCCGCGCTGGGTTCTACTGGTGGGCGCTGGAGCGGAAGAAGGCGGGGTTGTTTTCGGCCTAGCTTGCCAAAGGGCTGGTGCGGGAAACGCACCCCCACCCCTGTCCCCTCGCCGCAAGGGGGAGGGAGACCAAAACACTGACGTCGGTGAGAGCGTCTCCTCCCCCTGGCGGGAGGGACAGGGTGGGTATCTTCTATGCTCGATGCTAGAGGCTAGCCTTTCCCGAAGCCCACTCCGCCGTCGTCCGGCCCGTCAGTTCCGACACCGACTTCAGTCCCTTGCTGCGCACCGCCGCACTCAGCCCGCGCTTCAGCCGGTCGAGCATATCGAGCCCACCAAACACCAGCGCCGAGTAAAGCTGGATCGCGTCCGCGCCGGCTTCGAACTTCGCCACCGCGCTCTCCGGCGAATGGATGCCCCCTACCCCGATGATCGGCAGCTTGCCGACGCGCTGGCGGACCTGCGCCAGCTTCTGGGTGGAGAGGTTGAACAGCGGTTTGCCGCTCAGCCCGCCGGTCTCGGTGGCGTTTTCCATCCCGAGGACCGGGTCGCGCGACAGCGTGGTGTTGGAGACGATGAGGCCGTCGAGATCGGTGGCGAGCACCACCTTGGCGATGCCGTCGAGGGCCTTCTCGTCCAGATCGGGGGCGATCTTCAGCAGCACCGGGACGCGGACCGAGGCCTTGGAGCGGGCCTTCAGCACCGCCGCCAACAGGCGGGTCAGGGCTTCATCGGCCTGCAGGTTCCGCAGCCCCGGCGTGTTGGGCGACGAGATGTTGACCGTCAGGTAATCGGCGACTTCGGCGAAGCGGGTGACGCCCTTGACGTAGTCGGTGACGAAATCCTCGCTGTCCTTGTTGGCCCCGATGTTCACCCCGAGGATGGCGCCGACATGGGCGCCCTTGAGGCGCGCGAAGGCCGCTTCGTGGCCCTCGTTGTTGAAGCCCATGCGGTTAATGACGCCTTCGGCGGGGCCGACGCGGAACAGGCGCGGCTTGGGATTTCCGGTCTGCGGGCGCGGCGTGACGGTGCCGACTTCGACCATCCCGAAGCCCATGCGAGCGAGTGGCTTGGGCACCTCGGCGTTCTTGTCGAAACCGGCGGCCATGCCGATCGGGTTCTTGAGGTCGAGGCCGCATAGGGTGATGCGCAGTTCCGGCGGATCGACGCCTTCCTGCTCGGGCGCGAGGCCGAGGCGCAGGGCGCTGATGGTGGCGCCGTGCGCGATCTCGGGGTCCATCTTCAGCAGCGCGTCGCGGGTGAGGCCCGCGAGCAGCGGCATGCGGAGCAGCGGCGAGAGGCGCGTGAAGATCATTTGACCCAATCCGGCAGCTTGACGCGACCACCGGCGGGAACGTCGAGGGGCGTCATGTTGGAGACAGCGGACATCGCCAGCGTGGCGAAGAGATGCGGGAACAGGTCGCCGCCCCGCGAGGCTTCCCATTTCAGCGCGTCGCCGAGTGGCGCGCACGGGACCTGGAACAACACCTGGTCGCTGAGACCGGCGAAGTAGAGCCGGATGGTTTCGGCCAGTTGCGGGGCGCTGGAAAAGTGGATGTAGCCGTCCTTCAGGTCGATCGGCTGGCCGACGAAATGGCCGGCGGCGAGCGAGGCGTCATAGATCTCGCGGCTCGCGACCTTGTAGATGAAATCGGGGGTTTGCATCGAGGTGACCATGCCTAGCCTTTTGGGCGAGCGAGGCGGCGATGACAAGCTCAGCGGAAGAAAAACCAGCCGAGCCCAGCTGCAATAAGGCCCACTGTGCTGGCGGCGCCGACGTAAAGCCCGATGGCGCGGCCGCCCGTTACGGCGGCGATGACGGCCTTGGAGATCGTGTTGACCCCGACCGCGATGATGATGGCGAGCGTTGCGACGTCGAGCCCCAGATTGCCGGCCTGGCGCGCCATCGACACGGTGACCGCATCGACATCTGCGATGCCCGAGATCGCCGCGACGGCGAGCACCGCACCGGCGCCGATCAACCGGCGGGCGAACTCAGCGGCGATGGTGACGATGGCGATGAACGCCGCGAGCTTCAGGGCCGTGCCGATCTCGAGTGGGTTGGTGATCTCGAGTTTTGGCGAGCGCTTTTCGCGGTTGCCGGTGAGCAGCAGGAAGGCCGCGGCAGCGCCAAGGCCGAGGGCCAGCGCGCCAATGGGAGCGGCGAGCGGCACGACCAGCGCCGGATTGAGCAGTGCCGCGAGGACGCCGACGCGCAGCGCCATGACCAGCCCGGCAATGAGGATGCCAGACGAGAGGAGCTTGGCGGATTCCGGATGCGCCTTGCCGAGCCGGGCGAGCGAGAGCGTCGCCGCGGTAGACGAAGCAAGTCCGCCGGCGGCAGCCGCCATCAGCACGCCGAGCTGATCGCCGAAGATGCGCACCGCGATGTACCCGCCGAACGAGATGGCGGCGATCATGATGGCGAACAGCCAGATCTCGAACAGGTTGAGCACGCCCCAGGGATCGACCGGCTTCTGCGGCAGGAATGGCAGCAGCAGGAAGGTCATGGCGAGGAGGATCAGGACGGAGCGCAGCTCCTCCCACTTGAGCGAGGCGACCCACTCGTGCAGCTGGGTGCGCAGCGCCAGCAGCAGGGTCATGGCCACGGCAGCGCCTATCGCCACGGTCAACTCGCCGAGCACGGCATAGGCGCCGAGCGCAAAGGTGAGCGCGCCGGCGACGACCGAGGTGACGCTGAAGTTCTGTTCGCGCTTTGCCTCGAGCCAGTGGAAGGCGGCGAAGACGGCGAGATAGCCGAGGAAGATCGCGGCGAGCACGATCGGATCGCTGACTGAAGAGAGGGCTGCGGCGATGCCGCCCAAAAGCCCCGACAGCGCGAAAGTGCGGAAGCCGGCCGCGCGCTGGCCGTCCTCCTCCTCGCGGGTCTTCCACCCTCGTTCCAGCCCGACAAGCAGGCCGACGGCCAGGGCGACGGCGAGGCGAGTCACGAGATCCATCATGCCCGTCGCACTCCCTCCCCGGTGGCACTCCGGCTTTACAAGCCGGACGGCGATCCGTACAATAGGACTAGTTTCCTCATGGGACAAGTTTCCTCGTAAAGCGGCTAGGCACGTGCTGTCACACGGCGACATCTGGAGCGCGATCGATGCGATTGCTGAACGGCACGGACTCTCGGCGTCCGGGCTGGCTCGGCTTGCCGGGCTGGATGCAACGGCGTTCAACAAATCGAAGCGGGTGAGCAAGGACGGACGCGAGCGTTGGCCCTCGACGGAGAGCGTTGCGAAGATCCTCGAGGCGACGAACGAGAGTTTCGACGCGTTCCTCAGCGGCGGCGGCGCCTACGTGCAGATGCAGGCAACGAACGTGGTGCGCTCGTTCGTGCCGCTGCTGGGCCTCGGGCAGGCCGGCTCGGGTGGGTTTTTCGACTCGGCTGGATTCCCGCAGGGACAAGGCTGGGACGAGGTAGCGTTCCCCTCGGCGCCCGAGGATGGAAGCTACGCGCTGGAAGTGGCGGGCGACTCGATGCAGCCGCTCTATCGCGATGGCGACATCATCGTGGTTTCGCCCACTGTGCAGATGCGGCGCGGTGATCGCGTGGTGGTCAGGACCAAGGATGGCGAAGTGCTGGTGAAGATCCTGCACCGCCAAACACCGAAACTCTTGGAGCTGCACTCGCTCAACCCCGCGCACGGCCCGAGGGTGGTCGAGATGAAGGACGTCGAGGGCATGGGCCGGATCGTGTGGGCGAGCCAGTAGGCTGGCCTGCTCTCTCAACTCACCTTCTCCCACAATGGGAGAAGGCACCGACTGATGGATCTCAGGCGGCCGTCACCAGTTTCCCTGCCAACGCATCGGCGATGAGCTTCCGCGTCTCTTCTACGCCGTACAGCGCAATGAACGAGCCGAAGCGGGGGCCCTGGTCGGCGCCAAGGAGGACCTGGTAGATGGCGCCGAACCAGTCGCGCAGCGGGTCGAACGTGTGAGCGTTGCCAACCGCATAGACGATGTCCTGCAGCTCCTTGGCGTCGAGCGTGTCCTTGCCGGCGAGTTGCTCGGCGAGGTCGGCCAGCGCCGCGCGCTCCTTGTCGGTCGGGGCGCGGAACGTCTTGGTGGGCTTTACCTCGTCGTTGAAGTAGCGCACCGCATAGCCCGCGAGCCGGTCGAGCTCGGGGTTAGTCATCGGCGTCTCACCGGGCAGACGGCGGGAGATGTAGTTCCACAGCGCCGACTTCTCGTGGGCGTTGGCGGCCGAGGCGAGGTTGAGCAACAGGCCGAAGGTGACCGGCATGTCGACCACCGGCACCTTGCCCGAATGGATGTGGAAGGCCGGGTTCTCGAGCGCCGCAGCAGCGTCCTGTCCGTTATAGGCCGCGACATACTGGTAGTACTCGTCGACGGCGCGCGGGATCACGTCGAAGTAGAGGCGCTTGGCCACCCGCGGCTTCTGGAACATGTAGAGCGCGAGACTCTCGGTACCTGCATAGGTCAGCCACTCGTCGATGGTCAGCCCGTTGCCCTTCGACTTCGAGATCTTCTGACCGTTTTCGTCGAGGAACAGCTCGAATGTATAATGCTCGGGCGGGATGCCGCCGAGGATGGCGCAGATACGGTCGTAAATCCCCTGGTTGGTCTGGTGGTCCTTGCCGAACATCTCGTAGTCGACGCCGAGCGCGGCCCAGCGCATGCCGAAATCCGGCTTCCACTGCAGCTTCACATGGCCGCCGGTGACCGGCAGCGTGGTCTCGGTGCCATCCTCGTCGTTGAAGGTGACGGTGCCGGCCTTCGCATCGACGTGCTTCATCGGCACATAGAGCACGCGGCCCGACTGCGGCGAGATCGGCAGGAAGGGCGAGTAGGTCGCCTGACGCTCTTCGCCGAGCGAGGGCAGCATCACCTTCATGATGTCGTCGTAGCGCTCGGCGGCGTGCAGCAGCACTTCGTCGAACTTGCCGGCCTTGTAGTATTCGGTAGCGCTGGCGAACTCGTAGTTGAACTCGAAGGTATCGAGGAAGCGCCGCAGCATGGTGTTGTTGTGGTCGCCAAAACTCTTGTAGTCGCCGCCGAATGGGTTCGGCACTGACGTCAGCGGCATTTGCACGTAGGGCTCGAGCGCGGCGCGATCCGGCACGTTCTCCGGGATCTTCCGCATTCCGTCCATGTCGTCGGAGAAGCAAAGCAGCCGCGTCGGAATCTCGTCACGCGTGAGCAGCCGGAAGGCCGTGCGAACCATGGTGGTGCGCGCCACTTCGCCGAACGTGCCGATATGCGGCAGGCCCGAGGGGCCGTAGCCGGTCTCGAACAGCACTTCGGTGAGGCCGCGCTTCTCGACCCGCGCGACAAGTTTCCGCGCTTCCTCGAACGGCCAGGCACGCGCCGTCTGGGCGGCGTCGAAGAAGGCGGGGTCGAGGGTTGGAAGCGGCGCGGGCACGGCAGGCCTCAGATGCTGGATGGGAGAAGGCGCTCAATTGCACCAGCCTGCCACGGGCGTCAATGGGAACGGCCCCTGCTCCGCCTTGCCAAGCGGCGGCGCGGTGCCTAGTTATGCGGGACTTTCGTATCCGGTCTTGCTTGTCGCGAGATCGAACCGGAAAAGTCTGCAACTTTTCCTGATCACGCTCCAGAGGACCCGATGGCCATCTCCCTGCAGGACGCTCTCATCCACATCATGGTGGTCACCGCCTCGTCCGACGAGGGCATCTCGGACCATGAACTGGACGTGATCGCCGGCCTCGTGGTGCGCTCGCCGGTGTTCGCCGATTTCGACCTGGACCGGCTCTCGACCGTCGCCAATGAAGCCGTCGACAAGACCAACAGCAGCGGCCTCGACAGCGTGCTCGACGATGCCGTGGCGGCAGTGCCGAAGCGGCTGCATGACACGGCCTATGCGCTGGCAGTGGAGGTCGCGGTAGTGGACGTACAGCTGCCGCAGGAAGAGCTGCGGCTGCTCGAGATGGTGCGCGACCGGCTGGATGTCGATCGGCTGGTCACGGCGGCGATCGAGGCCAGCGCCCGGGCCCGGATGCGCGCGGCCTAGTAGAAGCTGACCGGGAACCACCTGAGGTAGAGTTCGTCGTAGACGCCCGAGCGCTTCAGCCGGGCAAGGCCATAGTCAATCGCCTGCCGCACCGCGTCGTGGCCGGCGGGGACCGCCACGGCGAGACCATCGCCGAACAGGTCCGGGCGGAAATACGGCTCACCGGCGAAATCGCAGCAGCCGACATGTTCGTTGAGCCAGAACGAGGCGCGCATGGCGTCGCCGAAATAGGCGTCGGCCTCGCCCTTCGAAAGCGCATCGAGCGCCAGGATCTCGCTGTCGAACTGGATCAGCCCGGCAGCCGGCAGGTAGCGGCGGATGAACTCGGCATGGGTCGAGCCGCGGCGTACGGCGACGCGCTTGCCGTTCAGTGACGCCGGATCGAAGCCGGGAGCGGCTGCAACGGGCGTAACGAAGCGGCCGGGCAGCATCAGGTAGATCTGCGAGAAATCGAACAACGCGCCATTGGCCGGAGTGAGCGCCAGGCCGGCGATCAGCGCGTCGCCCTGCTTGTCCTCGAGCGCCTTGGCCGCCTGGTCCCAGGGCCAGGCCTGCACCGTGCAGGTAATGCCGAGATCGGCGCACAGCGCCCGCGCCAAGTCGACGTTGAAGCCGACCAGTTCGCCCTTGTCGTCGCGGAAGTTGAAGGGCGGGAAATCCGCGGTGGTGAGGAACCGGATCGACGGCACGGCGGCGAGGCTGGGGACGATTTCGCGGGCGCCGGGATCGATATGATACGGCAGGGCCTGCGCCATCACCGGCGCCGACGGGGCGAGCAGCAGAGCGAGGGCGAACAGTAAGGCGCGCATGGCGTTCCGGGGCGGGCGTTCCCCGGCTTATGGCCCAATTCGCGGGCAAAGGCGAGGCCTGTCCGGCCGACTTCCCAAGGCTCGATTTCGATTGACGATAACGCCGCCGTGATAACTAATCCCGGGCTCAGACTTAAATTCTATTGCACGTCATTTGGTGGGCGCAGTGTCGGGGGCGGGGGCGCTTCTTCACGCAATACTTGCCGGGCATGTAAACGGCGAGGCTGAAGCCTTGATTCACCTGGAGGCCGCGCTGGCGCTCGAGGTGGATCCGCTCGACTATTGCGCGCATCGCTTCGGGCTCGGCGAGGCGATGGTGATGGAGCGCGCCGCCGCGTGGGCCGGCCTTGTGTTCTCAGAGCGCATCCCCAACACACTGCCGGGGAGCCCGATCATCGCCCGCATCGAGCGGCTCGGCGAGGTCCGCGCGGTGCGCGCAAAGCTGTTCGAGCGCGAGGTGATCTACTGCGCGCCGCGGTTCGAGGCGTTCCTCAAGCTCAGGCGCTATGCGGCGCGGCATCCGGAAATCCGGCGGAACCTCTGCATCGTGCCTTTGGTGGCGCTGCGCGCCGAGCTGGCGGCGGCCAGCGCGGAGGCGCTGCTGGTCGAAGCACGGCAGCGGCTGGCGCGCAGCTGGCCGCGGGCCAGCGTCAGCCTCGGCACGCCCAAACCGGTGCGGATCGCGTTCGCCGTCGGAGTGGCGCTGCTGATGCTGTTTGCCGTGGCAGCGCCGAGCATCTCGCGGCCGGTGTTCCTGCCGATCGTCGGCGCCATCCTGATCATTCCCGCCCTGCTGCGGCTATGGGCGTCGGTCATGCCGGCCGCCATGCCGGTGGCGCCGCGGCTGCTGAGCGACGCCGAACTGCCGGTCTACACCGTGCTGGTGCCGCTACGCGACGAGGCACAGATGGTGGGACAGCTGGCGCGGGGGATGCGGGCGCTCGACTATCCGCCGGAAAAGCTGGATGTGCGGTTCGTGGTCGAATCGCGCAGCCCCGCGACCATCACCGCGGTGCAGCACGAGCTCTATGATCCGCGCTTCGAGCTCCTGGTGGTGCCGGACGCCCTCCCCCGCACCAAGCCCAAGGCGATGAACTACGCAATGCCGCTGGTGAGCGGCCAGTTCGTCGTGGTGTACGACGCCGAGGACATTCCCGATCCGGGCCAGCTTCGGCTGGCCGCGAGCACCTTTGCCGCGCACCCTGAGCTCGAGTGCCTGCAGGCCGAACTGGTGATCGACAATGCCCGTGAAAGCTTGCTCGCTGCACAATTCGCCGGCGAGTACGCCGGCCAGTTCGGGCTGATGCTGCCGCTCCTGGCCCGGCTCGGCCTGCCGATGCCGCTCGGTGGCACCAGCAACCACTTTCGCACCGAGACGCTGCGGCAGCTCGGGGGCTGGGATTCGTTCAACGTCACCGAGGACGCCGATCTGGGCGTGCGGCTGGCGCGCAGCGGACTTGGGACGGCGACGATCGCCAGCCAGACGGGCGAGGAGGCGCCGCTGACTGCGGACGCCTGGCTGAAGCAGCGAACGCGATGGATGAAAGGCTGGATGCAAACCCTGATCGTCCACAACAGCGATCCCCGCGGGCTGTTGCGCGACCTCGGCTGGCGCGGTTTCCTCGGGTTCCAGATCTATGTGGGCAGCATGGTGCTATCGGCGCCGCTGCACTCGATGTTCCTGCTGTCGCTGCTGTGGGCTGCCATCGCCGGATACCGCGCGCCGTCGTTCGACGCGTGGGACGGGCTCGCCGGTTTCATCTTCGTTGTTGGCTATGCCGGGCCGGCGATGCTGGTGTTCATGGGCCTGAAGCGGCTCGGCCGCTACGACCTGATGCTGCAGCAACTGGCGCTGCCGATCTACTGGATGCTGCATTCGGTGGCAGTGGCGCTGGCGTTGGTCGAGCTGGTTCGCCAGCCGCATTTCTGGGCCAAGACTGCCCACGGCAAAACGCGGCTGCGCCGGGCGACCGTGGAGCAGCGGCGCGATCAGGAAGCGTAGTGGCCTAAGCCGGGGTCTAAGCGTAACGGCTTAGCCCGAGGTCGCCGACCTCGATGTCCGGCGCCTTGCCGGAGATGATATCGGCCAGCACCCGGCCGGAACCGGCCGCCATGGTCCAGCCGAGCGTGCCGTGGCCGGTGTTCAGATAGAGGTTGGGCAGCTTCGAGCGGCCGAGCACCGGAGTGCCATCGGGGGTCATCGGGCGCAAACCGCACCAGAAGCTGGCCTTGCTGGCATCGCCGGCATTGGGGAACAGCTCGCGCAGCGAGCGATCGAGCGGGCCGCGGCGCGAGCCATGGAGGTTCGTATCGTAGCCGGCGATCTCGGCAGTGCCGCCGACCCGGATGCGATCGCCCAGGCGGGTGGTCGCCACCTTGTAGGTCTCGTCCATCACCGTGGACAACGGCGCCACCGAAGCGTCGGTGATCGGCACGGTGAGCGAGTAGCCCTTGATCGGATAGACCGGCAGGCCGATGCCGAGCGAACGCAGCAACAGCGGCGAATAGCTTCCGAGGGCCACTACATAGGCGTCGGCAGTGAGCACGCCCTTGTCGGTCGCCACCCCGGTCACGACACCACCCGAGGTGATGATGTGGTCGATGCCGGTGCCATAGCGGAAGCCGACGCCCTGGCTGGCGGCGAGGGCAGCAAGCCCCTCGGTGAACATCTTGCAGTCGCCGGTGTCGTCATTGGCGAGGCGCAACCCGCCGACGAAAGGCACGGTGGCGGTGGCCAGCCCGGGTTCGGCAGCGACACAGCCTTTCGGGTCGAGCACCTCGTAGGGCACGCCATACTGCTTGAGCACCGCGATATCGTCAGCGGCGTGATCCAGCTGCTTCTGCTCGCGGAACAGCTGCACGGTGCCCTGCTGCCGGCCGTCGAAGGCGAGGCCGGTCTCGGCGCGCAGCGCGATCATCATGTCGCGCGAGTATTCGGCCAGCCGTACCATGCGGCCCTTGTTCACCGCGTAGGCGCGCTCGGTGCAGTTCATCAGCAGCTGCAGGCCCCAGATCCACATGCGCGGATCGAGCTTGGGGCGGAGCACCAGCGGGCCGTCGGTCATCAGCAGCCACTTGATGGCCTTGACCGGGATGCCCGGGCCGGCCCAGGGCGAGGCGTAACCGTAGGAGAGCTCGCCGGCATTGGCATAGCTGGTTTCGAGCCCTGCCCCCGGCTGGCGATCGACCACGGTCACCTCGTGACCCGCCCGCGCCAGGTAGTAGGCGGAGGTGGTACCGATGACACCCGAACCAAGGATGAGGACTTTCATGCGCTCATGTTCATGAGCGCGCGCCGAAAGGCAAGCCGGGACAGCAGCATGGCCGCGCTGCGATCGGCTGACACGTGACTTGCACTCCGGCCCGGCGCTGGGCATGTTCATCGGCACGGGGCGCGAATAGACCGTCGGGGAACAACGGTGAGAATTGCGGCACTGTTCTTGGGGCTGATTGCCGGGTTGTTTGTGTTGCTGGTGCCCAGTGCGCTGCGCACCGACCTGATATCGCCATTTCTCGATTTCTGGGCCAACAGCACCAGCGAACGATTGCTCGGCACGATCGGCTGGTATGCCCTGGCCGGCGCGGCGATGCTGGGTGGCCTGCTGGCCACGGTAACGCCCGGCTTTGCGGCGCTGCTGCTGCTGGGCGCTGCGGTTGGCTGGCTCGGCATCGGCATTTCCGTGCCGCAACTGTTCACCTACCACCTGCTCGCTCCGGCGGGTGCTGCCGCGGTGGCGGCGGCGTTGGCGTTCCTCGCCGGCGAGCTCCAGATCCGGCGTCGACGCGAGGCAAGGCGCAGCCGCAGGCTTGCGGTGGAAGCAGCACCGGCCAATGACGAGATCGAGCGCGAGGCGGCGTACCGGGCGGATCCACTGCTGATGCCGCGGCAGGATCTGCCGGCGCCCAAGCGAGGGATCCCGCTGACGCTCAGCGACGTGACGGTGACTTCGCGACCCGCTGCCGAGCCGCCGCGCTGGCAGGACCTCGACGCGCCGCCGGGACCACGCAGCCGCGATCCTGATATCTGGGCCGAAGCCCGGCGCGAGCCGGCACCGCCGGCAGTGGATGCGCCCCGACCGCGCCGCGAGCCCGAACCGGTGATCGAGGCGCGGCGAGCCGAAACATGGGCCGAACCCGAGCCTGAACCCGAACCCCGTCCCCGGCGGGCGCCCCCAACCCGGCGCGAACGCCGTGGCAGCGGGCTGATCGCCGCCATGGCAGCGGTGGCCGCGGTGCTGGTGCTCGGCCTGGTGCTGGGCGCGGGCGCTTATCTGTTCTATCGCGACGGAAATCTCACGGCACTACCGAGTGCATCACCGTCCGCCCCGAGCGCCGTCACCAAGGAGGCTGCAACAGAGCAGACGCCGAAGCCGGCCGTCCCGGCGCCGGCAGCCTCGTTGGCGACGGAGCCGGCGAAAGTCGACCTTCCCGCGGGGCCGGCAACGCCGGCCGCCACATCGGGGGCAGCGGCACCGGCTCCCGTGGTCGCCGAACCGTCCACCGTGCCGCTGCGCGTCGCCGCCGCCCCGGCGCCGGAGCTCTACGACGACCCATCGAGCTATTGCCGGGCGGTCGGAACGATCGACTATGTCGACTATCGCTACGCGGGACCCGCCTTCACCGAGGCGATGACCCGCGCCTTGCTGATCCCGCTGGGCTCGGCCCGCGACCGCGTCCACTGGCGCTGCTTCAACGGCACGGTGCTCGCTTGCACGTCCTATATCGGGCCGATCTGCGACATGGCGCCCACGGTGCTCGAAATGCGCGAGTTCTGCGAGCGAAACCCCAATGTTGACCAGCTGATGGCACCCAGCGGCACCTGGTCATGCGCCGACGGGCAACCGCAGCTCCCCACCGACGCCCGTTGGCCAGTCGACGAGCGCGGCTTCGTACCAGGCGCATGGGTCACGGTGCCCGACACGGAAGCAGCACCGGCGGGCTAGGTTCGCGATGACGGAGGGGCGCCTCGAAGTGGATTTCAGCATCGCTCGCCCCGCCGCGAGAACCTCGCACTGCCGGCAGACGGTCGGCATCCAGACGCGGGCATCAGGTCGACAACGGCCGTAACCCCTCGTGTCGTGACTGCGATCGAAGGCGGAACAACGGATACGCCGGGCACAGGTCAATGTGCCGCGGACGCGGTGAACATGTCTGCTGCAATCAGCCAGTTATCGAATTCTCCGGCAAGAACTTCATATAGCTTATTGCTGCGCGCAATAGACGGTGGTCGCCTGCTCGCGGTTTGCCTGTGCTAAATCGAGCATGAACCCCGACAGCTCCCCGCTATCTCAATAGATTCGAACTGATCTTTGATACATCTCGTCCGTTTCGTTGATGTCTCTTGATATCCGCATTGGTGTTACTACCAAGATTCACCACCTATGTGTGTATTCGCAAAGATGTTGTCTAAGTTTTGCTGATCGGAACTTGGCGCCGCCGGCTGGATAGGCATATTGCCATTGCGGCTTAGGCTAGGTAAAGGGGATGTCCGCGGATCGGCCCCAGACTTTCGGGCCGGCTGTCTGTCACGAGCAAGGATCCTGTTCCAGCGCTGCTGGCACGCGGTATGCGCGTCGCGGCGCTCGGTACATTTGAGCAAGGCGATACGACCCAATGGCGTCGAAGGATAGTGGCATGAAGTGCCGTGTGTGCGATGGACTTCGGCTCGAGCCGGTGGTCGATCTGGGTGAGCAGCCCTGGTGCAATCACTTCCTCCGCAAGGAAGAGGTTGGCACCGAACCTTTCTATCCGCTGCGTGTCGTCTATTGCCATGACTGCTCGACGGCGCAGCTCGACTTCACCGTCAAGAAGGAAATCATGTTCGGGGATCACACCTATCTTTCAGGTGTGACGAAAGCCCTGTCCGATCACTTCGCTAGCGTGGCGAGCGAAGTGGACGAGCGCTTCTTCCAGGGCCGGACGGAAAAGTCGATCCTTGATATCGGCTCCAACGACGGCACTCAGCTCAAGCATTTCCAGAAGCTCGGCTATGAGGTGCTCGGCGTCGAATCATCCAAGGGGACCGCGAAGGCCGCCAACGACGCAGGCGTTCCGACCCTCAATGCCTTTTTCAACAGCGAGACGATGGCCGGCATCGGCCACAAGTTCGATGCGTTCAATGCCTCGGGCGTGTTCTTTCACCTTGAAGAACTGCATTCGGTCTGTGAGGCGATCAAACAGGGGCTGAAGGACGATGGAGTGTTCGTCGTCCAGTTCCTCTACATGAAGAGCATCATGGAGAATCTGGCGTTCGACCAGATTTACCACGAGCACCTGCTCTACTATACGCTCAAGACGATCGAGACGCTGCTGAACCGGCACGGTTTGGCCATGTTCGATGCGCGCCTCGCCCCCATCCACGGCGGCTCGATCATCGGCTTCATCGGCCATGCCGGCGGACGCCCCGTTTCGGAGCGACTCGCCCAGATGCGGGCGGAGGAAGAGACGTCCGAGTGCAACACAATCGAGGCCTATCGGCTCCTCGACGAGCGCATCAAGCGCATGAAGCAGGACAATGTCGCCTATCTCGACACCGCCCGCGCCGCCGGCAAGCGCGTCTTCGGCATGGGCGCCCCAGTGAAAGGCAACACCATGCTCAACTACTTCGGCGTGGGGCCCGAGCGCATCCAGTGTCTGGTGGAAAAGAACACGCTACGGCGCGGTCTCTACTCGCCGGGCATGCACATCCCGATCGAGATCGAAGGCGAGCTCGAGCAGCAGCCCGACATCTACTATGTGCTGGCATGGAACTTCAAAAAAGAGATCCTGGCCAACAACCGTGACCTGATTGAAAGCGGCGTCGAGTTCTACTTCCCGGTCGACCCGAAGGTAAGTGCATGAATATTCTGGTCACGGGCGCCTCAGGATTCCTGGGAACGGCGCTTTGCTCCTTCCTCGAGCGGCAGGGCGCGGTGCTGACGCGGCTCAATTCGCGCAACTGCGACCTGACGCAGCCTGACAGCCTGCCGGCGGCGGCGCCGGACCGCTACGACTTGATCTTTCATCTCGCCGCCTGGACGCAGGCCGGCGACTTCTGCCTCCGGCATCCGGGTGAGCAGTGGATCATCAACCAGAAGATCAACACGCACGTGCTGGATTTCTGGGCCAGCCAGCAGCCGCAAGCCAAGCTGGTCTTCATGGGCACCAGTTGCGCCTACGCGCCGGGATCGGACCTGCGCGAAGCGGACTACATGGCGGGTGAGCCGATCGACAGCCTCTACACCTACGCCATGACCAAGCGCATGCTCTACCAGGGCGCTCGCGCGTTGCACCGCCAGTTTGGCCTGCGCTACCTCTGCGCCGTTCCCTCCACCCTCTATGGGCCGGGATACCATACGGACGGACGGCAGATGCACTTCATCTTCGATCTGATCCGCAAGATCATCCGCGGCAAGGAGTTCGGGGAACCCGTCGTCCTGTGGGGTGATGGCCACCAGAAGCGCGAGATCGTGCTGGTAGACGATTTTGTGCGCATTCTCTGGGCCCTGACGGACAAGTTCGACAACGACATCTTCAACATCGGCGCCGGCCAGGAGTTTTCGATCCGCACTTTCGCCGAACAGATCTCCACTATCGTCGGCTACGACGCCGGCAAGATCCAGTATGATACCAGCCGCTATGTCGGCGCGACCTCGAAATGCCTCAATGTCGACAAGGCCAAAGCGGCCGTTCCGTATGAACTGACGGCGCTGCACGAAGGACTCGAGAGCACGATCCGCTGGTTCTACGGTGCCAAGGCATACTAACCAGTCACTTCGGGAAGGCCCAGGATGGAAGCGAAACGAGCCCTCATAACCGGCGTGACGGGGCAAGATGGGGCATATCTGTCGAGCGTCCTTCTCGACAAGGGATATGAGGTCCATGGCCTAGTGCGGCGCAGCGCTTCTGCGGATGTCGTCGGGGCCAGGTTGACCTGGCTAGGGATCGCAGACCGCGTCGTCCTCCACGACGGTAACCTGATCGACCTGTCCAGCATCATCCGAATCCTCCAGGAGGTTCGTCCCTCGGAAATCTACAACCTAGGGGCGCAATCCTTCGTCAAGTCATCGTGGGCACAGCCCTTGCTGACCGGGCAGGTTACGGCGCTTGGTGCGGCCAACGTCCTCGAGGCGATGCGTCTCGCCTGTCCCGAGGCACGGTTCTATCAGGCGTCGTCGTCAGAGATGTTCGGTCTGATCCAGCAAGAAGTGCAATCAGAGACCACGCCATTCTACCCGCGGTCTCCGTACGGCGCCGCCAAGCTCTATGCGCACTGGATGACCGTGAACTACCGCGAGAGCTTCGGCATCCACGCGTCGAGCGGCATTCTCTTCAACCATGAGTCACCGCTGCGCGGCATCGAGTTCGTCACGCGCAAGATCACGGATGGGGTCGCGCGGATCAAGCTCGGACAAACCGACAGACTGGTGCTCGGCAATCTCGACGCCAAGCGCGATTGGGGACATGCACGCGACTATGTCGAGGCGATGTGGCTGATGCTGCAGCAGGATACGCCCGGGGACTATGTGATCGCTACCGGCCGAACCACATCGGTCAGAACCTTCTGTGAGTTGGCATTCGCTCATGTCGGCCTGGATATGCAGGAGCATGTCGAGACCGATCCACGCTTCCTGCGCCCGGCCGAGGTCGACGTCCTGCTGGGCGATGCATCGAAGGCTCGAGGGGCGCTGGGCTGGATGCCGAAGACAAGTCTCGAACAGCTGGTCGCCGAAATGGTCGACGCGGACATAGCGCGCATCAAACGCCACGAGCGCCTTTGATGGCGATGACGGTTCTGGTCACCGGAGCCAGCGGCTTCGTCGGCCCTTATGCGATAGCGGCGCTTCGCCGCACGCTTGGTCCCGACGCAGTAATTATCGCTACTTCACGTGTGCCGGCGACACACCGCGACCTAGGGCAACTCCATGTGCTCGATGTGACGGATGAAAGCTCCATCAGCGCTGCTCTGAAACGGTATAGGCCGACACAGGTTCTGCATCTGGCCGGCGTTGCAGCCACCGGGCCGGAGACGAACCCCGGGGCCTATCGGCGTGTCCATGTCGATGGGACGCTGAACCTGGCTCGCGCGATCATCGACTCTGTCCCGGAGTGCGTCCTGATCCATGTCAGTAGCGGACTCGTCTATGGAGAAACCGGACGGAACGGCTATCCGCTGGCTGAGGATGCACCTCTTGCGCCGGTAGGCGACTACGCCGCCAGCAAGGCTGCCGCGGACACAGCCTTGGGTGCGCTCGCTGAGAAAGATCTCCGGTGCCTGCGCCTGCGTCCGTTCAACCACAGCGGCCCCGGCCAAAGCGAAGCCTTCGTCCTGCCAGCGTTTGCCGCCCAGATCGCACGCATCGAGGCAGGGCTGGCGTCACCGGTCATCAAGGTAGGAACTCTCGACGCCGAGAGGGACTTTCTCGACGTGCGAGATGTCGCCGATGCCTATGCGCTGGCAGTGCGCGACTCGGAGGGGGTAAGGTCTGGGGAGATTTTCAACATTGCGAGCGGTCAGCCGCGGCGCATCGCTGATCTGCTCGACGATTTGGTCAGCTTGAGCGCGGTCCCGATCAGGATTGAGCAAGACCCATCGCGGATGCGACCGGATGAAATTCCCAGAATCGTAGGCGACTCGGACAAATTCAGGCAGCGATTCGGATGGACGCCGGTGCGGGACTTTAGGCAAACCCTGTCAGAAGTGCTCGCCGGATGGAGATCGGCTGTGTCAGCTGGACCGATGACCGAATGAGGGGGCATCCGCACCACGACATCTGCTATCCCTCGGCCAGCAGTTCCGACCCACCGCACAAACGTCCGGATAGCGAATACGCGTAATGAGGACAACATTATACATCCTCGATCAGGGCCTGAAGGGCGTCGGCGGACACTACTTCGAGTACGTGCGATCAATTCAAGCTGCCGCGGCTCTTGAAGGCATCGATACCATCATCGGCTGTCACGCTACGGCTGCGGGCGGCAAACTCGCCTTGGGCGCTCTGCACCCGATATACTCTGACGACGTTTGGGCTACGCTGCCCGGTGAGACGTATGACTCTCCAGTGAATCTTCGTGGTGTCAGCGAACGCTTCGTTGCGGAGACCCGCAACTTGCTGACGCGGTTTCCACCGAAGCCCGGCGACACCATTTTTATGCCGAACATCGCCAAGCCGCACTTGATGGCGGCGGCGTTACTGGCCGAGGAGTATGCTTCGCAGGGCGTCCGCCTCTGCTATATGTTTAGGTACCCCAGCGGGTTCTTCCTCGGGGGCGTTGCAGAAGAGGCCTTTCGCCGTCTGGAAGCAGCGGCGGCTTCAGGCCTGATTTTCTTATGCACCGACAGTCACCGCCTCGCAGATGAGTTGTCCGCCCTCTGCCCGATACCGTTCACAGTTGTTCCCATACCGCACACGGATCATGTGAGCCGCAGCCGCACTGATGAACGAACGCCCCCACCCCTGCATCTTGTCAGCCTCGGCAACGCGCGTGGCGAGAAGGGCATCCGTGATATCCACGACGCTATCAGACTAAGTGCCAGCAAGCCGTGGGCCAACGACGTTCGTTTCAGCATTCAAATCAACGAACCATATGAGGCCGAGGATGTGGCGGCAGCCTTGCTAAAGGATGCCGACCCTCGCGTAACACTGATCAGTGATGCGCTCGATAGCGACGCATATTACCAGCTGCTCGCCGACGCGGACGTGGTTCTCACCCCGTATCACCGAAACATCTATCGGGATCGTACATCCGGCGTCTTCTTAGAGGCACTTCTTGCCGGCAAGCTCACTATCTGCACCAAAGACACGTGGATGCACGATCTCCTCGTCAAGCACGGTGGTGGCATCGCCGTTGAGGACCGATCGCCAGAGGCGATCTGTCGCGCTATCGGGGACATTCTTCAGAGATACGCGCACTTCTCCGATAACGCGCACACGGCAGCAGCATATTGGGCGCCTATTCACTCCGCCGAGAATCTGGTCGCACATCTCATTGGTCGCACGGGCCGCCCCGTTACTGCCGCCGAGGGAAAGAGGGCCGTCATCTTCTTTCCATGGGGCGATGCGTTAGGTGGAAATTCTGGAGCGGCCCGCCGGCTGCGACTTATGGTCACCTACCTGGAGCAGCACTTTAGTGAGGTGCGAGTTCTATTTGCGGCCTCCGGTGAAGTAAGCGGGCCGATTGGGCTCCGCTCAGAGGCTGAGGCGTATCACTACTACAATAACCAATCAAAAGCACTTCGCTTCGGTCTTAGAGCCGCCTCACGTCTACTTGGCGGTAAGCGAGATGAGAGTTTCCATCTCTGGTACCACCTCTGGCCACGATTGGATCGGCGCTTCCGTGACAAGTGCCGCGATCTGGTGAAGTGGGCTGATGAGGTCTACTGCGAGTATAGCTACTTCGCGCCCGTTCTTCGATCCATCTGCGAACGAGAGGGCAAGCGCCTCCACGTAACGCAGTATGACATCGTTTCCGAGCAGGCGGGCGACGTCCCAGTCGTTGGTCGGGCTACCCGAGCGCTCGAGTTCGGTTCATTGCGACAGATTTCTGCCCTCTATGCGGTTAGCAAGAAGGACCAAACAGCACTGCTGAATGAGGGCATTTCGGCCGAGCTCATTCCGCATCCTATCGATATTGACGAGGGTCGTTCCCTCACTCTCCCTGAGGAGCGCGCAGCGATCCTCGAGAAGGCTGTGGGTGTACGCGATCCAGACCATAGGGTGTGTTTCTTCGTCGGCAGCAACTACGGTCCAAACAAGGCGGCCGCTGAACGTGTACGCGAGATCGCGGGCCAAATGCGCAGCGACCCGCAAACCCCTGGGCTCCATTTTGTCGTCGCTGGCGGGTGCATGGCGCCCGATCAAGACGAGAATTTTGTATCCTTGGGGATCGTGGAGCGTCCCGTGCTGACTGCTCTATACGAAGAGGCGGACATCGTTCTTGTTCCGCTGACCGAGGGAACAGGAACTTCGATCAAGAGTATCGAAGCCCTTGCCAAGGGTGCACTGATTATTTCCACGTCGATCGGCATGCGCGGCTTGGACGTGATCAGTGAGGTGCATTGCATAGTCGAGGATGATCTTTCGCTTTATCCGAAACGAATCCGGGATCTGTTGAACGACCCAGAGAAATCGCGAGCCATCCGCTCGGCTGCAGCACAATTTGGCGCGGGGTACGACTACGGAACGCTGTTTGCGCCTTATGCGCAGGCGGCGGCGACCGAGACCGCCTCCCCTGCCGTTAGGGGATAGCCGTCACAGCCAGATCTACTCGTGGGAATTGGTTTGCGCGCGAAGGGCAGCTTCGGCATCGTACTTAATCGAAGCCCAATCGGACCGATCAGGCCGCAAGCGTCCAGCTATGCCGATATCCTCCAGGGCTTGATCGTACCTGCCCAAGTGGAGCCTGGCAGCGGCTCGATAGTACCTTGTCCAATAGGAATCTGCACCCAGCTCAAGTGCCTTACTAAGGTATTGATCTGCTCGCTCGACATCCCCCGGCTGGCCCTCCCCCTTTGAATGTCGCTCAACCAGCAGTCGGCCCAAGCTCAGTTGGGCGTCGGCGTCGTCAGGATTATCATCGGCCAACCACCGCGCATATCGGACGCGAAGGGCGGCGTCGCTTTGCGGCTCCGTACTTGTGATCATCTCTTCCATTGCGACAGCCCTCCGCACTGCTGAGCCAAGCAATGATACGGCATAATTAGGATCGATCTTTCCGACCTTGTTAGCGAGCGCCACTCGACGAATACAATCGACATTAATACCCGCGATGTCGAACTGCCGACGTGCTTGGCGTTGCCTCGCCGCGGCCTGTCGGTGACGGCCTGAATACTCGCGGTGAAGGGAGGCGAACAGGCGATCCCGAGTGAGGCCATCAAGAGGCACCACGACACCTTGACGTTTCATGTCCAAGAGTGTGTTGGCGATCTTCTCGCTGTAACCGATTGCCACCACAGGCTTAGCCTGCGCTATGGCCATAATGAGCGAGTGATAGCGGGTACACAGTGCCATATCCGATTGCGCAATATACCAGGCCATCTCTGCAGGGGCGGTAACCACCGGCAACAGCGTCGTGCGGGGGCTGGCAGCCATCAGTTCCTGAACCCGCCGCATAACCGGAACGTCGTCCGAGAACGGCCCAAGCTCCGGCTCGTTCTGAAACGGCAGGAAGAAGCAATGACTGTCGTGCTCCGCCAGGAAGCGATCCAAAGCCGCAGCCACCTCCTGTTCCCAGTCATTGGCGCTGCCCTTGGTGTCGTGTTGTCGAAGGTTCCAGTGCCTGAGAGAGACCACGATGCGGCGTTCGGCAGAGACGAACTCTGCGATCGGAGTAGCTGGCTCCCTGGGAGCGAGCCGAAAAACGGGATCCGCGGTCGCTATCGCCCGAATGTTGCGCGAGGACCCAACGAGAAGGTTCTGGAGCGAGCCCTTATCGCGCAACGTCGCAGCGCTGGCAGAACGGAAAGCCTGCTGCACCCGCTCCGCCAGGGATCGATTGTGAATCGAAAAGACGCCAACCCCAACTATCACGCACGGTTTCTCGGCGCCCACGCATAGGACAGGCACCGCTGCACACAGGTCGTTGAACTGCTGCCGCGGTGTAAGAAAAGCGGTCGGATTGTAATTGTTGTCTTCATTGTAGACGCCGCCGCCACCGATCAACACCAAGTCCGACCGCTCGATCTCGGCGACGATTGCCGAGAAGCTGGATATTGGAACGACGTCGACCCCTGTTACGCCGGGCTGACGGAGGGCGGTGACTGAAATCTCTGCTCCACCAAAAATCCGCCTAAGATCGTCTACGAGAGACTGAAGGACGGCGTCGTCGCTGACCAGCCCGAAACCATAGTACCCGACGACAAATATGCGCATACGCCTCACCAGATGGGCCGACTAGTCTAACCCCTACACCTCTACGTTCCGGCTGGCACAGCGGCAAGACCACGGACCTTGGGTATGGACCGAGGCCTTTTCGACGATGCCAACCTCACACGTGCAAATCCGCCCCGATCATGAGGTCAGCGGAAGCTTGGCGCAGTGTCTGGGCCTAGATCCCCAGCAGGCGGGAAAACAGGCCGCGCCGCATGGCGGTGCGCACCCTCGGCAAGCAAAGGATGTCATCGATATCGCTGCGTGGAGTCTCGTAGTAGGGAAGCGCGGGCGATCCGTCGGAGGTCTTAACGAGGTGGTACCTCTCGGTAAGGAAGCTGATCATCTCCTGGTACAGCTGCCAGCGACTCTCCCACAGCTCGAAGATGATGATCGGCGTGCCGGCATCGATGATCTCGCGGGCACCGGAAATGACCTTCGGTTCAAGGCCCTCAACGTCGATCTTGATCAAATCGGGCCGCACGCCTGTCGCCCGACAGAACTCGTCTATCGTTGTAACTGGCACCTTGCGCTCGATGGTCTGCCCTTCCATGCCCGACAGCCGCATAAGGGATGACGCAACCGCCCCCACTCCGTCGCGCCGGTCCACATAGAACGTCGCTTCTCCAGGAGTGTCCGAAACCGCCTTCTCGATGATCGTTACGTTACGACGACGTTCCCCTTTCAACCCGGCGATGACCTCCACATTGGGCTCGAACGCATAGACGTGGCGGGCAATGTCCGCCAAAGCACGGGTAACGTCTCCTGAATTAGCCCCGATGTCGAAGGCGATGTCGCCCCGACGCAAATGAAGCTTGGCAATTGCCGCCGCGGAGTTCTGATGCAACATCGCCCTCCCGCAAAATGGTGAGCAATCGTAACACTTTTGTCGAACCTGTCACGCCGCGGCGACTGATTGGATCAGCGGATCCTGTACACGGCACCGCGCGAGCGGCCCGGAGAGGTAACTGCGGACCGTCCGCCAACAACCTCGCCCTAAGGAACCAAACTGCGATACACCGCGATGGTTGCGGCGGCCACCACCGTGGTCGGAAACTCCGTCTCGGCCTTGCGCCTGCCCGCCTGAGCGATGGTTCGGCGCAGCGTCTGGTCTTCAGCCAGCCTTACGATGGCGGCGGCAAGCGCCTTGGCATCGCGGGGGGGAACGAGCAGGCCGGTTACCTCGTCGGTCACCACCTCACGGCAACCCGGGACGTCAGTGGTGACGATGGCGCGTTCCGCTGCCATGGCCTCGAGCAGGGTCTTGGGCAGACCTTCCCGATATGAGGGCAGAGCCACAATATGGCTCTGGGCCAGGATGTCCGGGACATCGCGACGAAAGCCGAGCCATTCGACAATGCCCGCCTGGTCGAGCGCCCTGAGCTCGGCCTCGGTCATGGAGGAAGGATTCTGCGGATCGGGGGCGCCGACCAGGGTAAAGCGGATGTCGTGCCCGCTGGTGGCGAGCAGGCGCGCCGCCTCGATGAACTCGCCAACGCCCTTGTCCTTCAACATGCGGGCGACGAGGACCACCCGGATCGGTCCCGGCCGCTCGGGCGATGGCCTGATCGCTTCGACGTCGACCCCTGCCCCGCGGATCAGCACGGCTTCGGCAGGGTCGACCGAACCGTCCGCTGTTGAGGTCGCCAGATCGTCGGGGTTCTCGAACACCACCCGGCTGCGGGGAGGATTCAGCAGCCGGCGCAGCACGGCGCGGATGAGGGGGCGGAGCAGCCGAGCGAGCGGCGCCTGCGACGAGAACACGAACCCCATGCCGACCGGCGCATTCACCACCGCGGTGTTGCCGGCCGCGAGCGAACCGTAAATGATCGGCTTCAGGGCGACGTGATGGACAATATCCGGGCGCTCGGAGCGATAGAGGCGCCAGATGGCCAGCAGCGTCCGCAGCTCGCGCAGCGGATTGAGCCCGCCACGGCGGAAGGGAACCTCGACGAACCGGTAGCCATGCTCCCGAATGGTGGCGCCGTCGCCATTGTCTCGCGCCGCAACCACAACCTCATAGCCGGCACCGCGCGCGGCGTGAGCCCGATCGAGGAAATGCGACAAGAAGAACCAGTCCTCGGTGAGCAGGAACACCAGCTTCTTGCGCGCCGTCACAATCGGTTCTGACTCCTCAAGCGGACCACGATGATAGACCGGTGGGTTCGGATAGCGTAGACGGGCCGACGAGTCTACCTAACTGGATGCACGCACATGCGGTTCGACTACTGCGTCATCGGCGCAGGGATTGTTGGCCTCGCTTCCGCCAACAAGATCCTCGAGGCCAATCCAGGCGCCAGCCTGCTCCTGCTCGACAAGGAGGAGCGGGTTGCAGTTCACCAGACCGGGCACAATAGCGGCGTCATCCATGCCGGAATTTACTATGAGCCGGGAAGCCTGAAGGCCAAGCTCTGCCGTGCCGGCGCGCATATGACGCGAGCGTTCTGCACCGAGCATCAGATCCCCTTCGAGCAGTGCGGCAAGCTGATCGTCGCGACGAATGCCGCCGAGGTCGCGCGCATCGACGCGCTATACGCGCGCGCCGCGGCCAACGGCCTTGCGATCACCCGCATCGACCAGGCCGAGTTGCGCGAACGCGAGCCGCATATCACCGGCATCGCCGCGCTGCTCAGCCCCGAAACAGGCATCGTCGACTATACGCGGGTCTGCGAGAAGCTGGCCGAGACCGCACGGTTGGCCGGTGCGGAAATACGCTTCGGCGTTGCGGTGGACCATATCAAGGAAGGTCCAGACAGCGTTGAAATCGGTGCCGGTGGGGACCTCTGGATTGCTCGCAGGCTGGTCGTCTGCGGCGGCCTCCAGGCTGATCGACTGGCCACCCTCGCGGGCCTCGATATCGACTTCCGGATCGTGCCGTTCCGCGGTGAGTACTTCCGGCTCAAACCGGAAAAGAGCGAGATCATCAAGCACCTGATCTATCCGGCCCCCGATCCCGAGCTGCCGTTCCTCGGCATCCACCTGACGCGGATGATCGATGGCAGTGTGACGGTGGGTCCCAACGCCGTGCTCGGGCTGGCGCGCGAGGGCTACCCGAAGTTTTCGATCGACCCGTCCGACGCCTGGAGCATCGCCAGCTTCCCTGGCTTCTGGAAGCTGATCTTTGCCAACCGCAACCATGCCTTGCACGAGCTCAAGGGCTCGCTCTCGAAGCGCGCCTACCTCGAGGAATGCCGCAAATACTGCCCGTCGCTCGAGCTCGAGGACCTGCTGCCGTATCAGGCGGGGATCAGGGCGCAGATCGTCACCAGGGACGGCAAGGCCTTCCATGATTTCCTGATCAAGGAGACGGACCGGATGCTGCACGTCTGCAACGCACCATCGCCGGCCGCGACGTCGGCCCTGCCGATCGGCCAGATGATCGCCGAGAAGGTGACGGCGCGGGTGGCCTGATGGTGGAGCACGCGTACCCACTGATTGATCCGGGCTGTTGGGCAGAGCGGCTGTCGGCCATCGACTATGCTGGTGCTCCTGCATTGTTCCTCGATCGCGATGGGGTGGTGGTCGAGGAATCGCACTACCTGGGTCGGGCCGAGGATGTCGTCATGATCCCGGGCGTTGCCGAAGCCATCGCCGAGGTCAACCGCCGGCACATCGCTGTCGTGCTGGTGACCAATCAGGCGGGAATCGCGCGCGGCTACTATGACTGGAGCGGCTTTGCAGCGGTCCAGGCGGAGATCTCCCGCCACCTCGCGGCCGGCGGGGCGCACCTCGATGCCGTGTTCGCCTGCGCCTATCACGGCGAGGGCCACGAGCCCTACCGGATCAGTGGTCACGCCTGGCGCAAGCCGCAGGCCGGCATGCTGGTCGCGGCCGCCGGCATGCTGGGCGTCGACCTCGCAGCCTCCTGCCTGATCGGCGATACCATTACCGATCTCGAGGCCGGGAAACGAGCTGGCCTTGGCCGCCTGACGCTGGTTACGACCGGCCATGGTGCGCAACACCTGGTGGAGCACGGAAGCGCGCTCGCGGCTTGGCGGGAGGCTACGGTTCGCGCCGATGCTGCAACGGCCATTGGCGATTGGCTGGCTGCCCAGCCGGCGGCCTAGAGGTTCTGCCTGACGAAAGCTTCCGCCTGGGCCAGCGTTTCCGGCGTGCCAATGTCGATGAAGGCGGCCTCACCGAGGGGCACGACACGAAGGTCGGCGCCGGCGGCGATCAATTCGGGCACCAGATCCTGCTCCATGCTGCAGGCTCCGTCACGCCGCAGCGCCTCGAGTGCCGTGCGCCTGAACAGGTAGAGCCCACTGTTGATGTGGCCGTGCCCGGGCACCTTCTCGCGGAACGCGGTCAGCCGATTTGTGCCGTCGAAGGCCAGGCTGCCATAGCGTCCTGCATCCGGCACTTCGACGCCGATGATGCCCCCGGCAAGGCCCGGCTTCACGCGCAGCGCCAACAGCTCCGGAATGCCGCCGATGCAGAGCCCGTCGCCATTGGCGACCAGCACCCAATCCCTGCAGAGGTGCAGGCAGTTGAGCACGCCGCCCCCGGTGCCGAGCGGGGCCGGCTCGCGGCAGGCGACACGGTCGATCCCGGGGAGGGAGTCATCGGCGCACCAGGCCTCAATCGCTTCCGAGCGATAGCCGGTGGAATAGACGAAATGGCCGAGGCCGAAGCCGCCGAGAAACGTCGTCAGCCAGTGGAGAAATGGCTTGCCGGCCACAGCGATCATCGGTTTGGGCGTCTCGGGATGTATCGCCTGGATGCGCGTCCCCCTGCCCCCGGCTAGGACAAGGACCGAAACATCGAGGTTTGCGCCAGCGGTCATGCGTCTGGAAACAACGCGGCTTCGACCTGCTCGCACAGGTAGTGATAAAGGCAGATGTGCACCTGCTGGATCATCGGTGTGGAACGCGATGGAACGTCGATCAGCACGTCGGCAGCCGCCGCAAGCTTGCCGCCACCCTGGCCGGTGAACGCAACGGTGGTCATCCCGGCGGCGGAGGCCGCCTCGAAGGCGGCTATGATGTTGCTTGAGTTGCCCGAGGTGCTCAACCCGACCAGCACGCCGCCCGCGGCGCCGTAGGCCTCGACCTGGCGCGCGAAGACGGTTTCGAAGGCGTAGTCGTTCGACCAGGCCGTGAGCACAGCCGTGTTTGACGACAGGCAGATGCAGTTGATGGCGCGGCGTTCCCTGAGGAAGCGCCCAACCAGCTCGCCGCTGATGTGCATGGCATCGCTGGCCGAGCCGCCATTGCCGCAAACCAGGATCGGTGCGCCGGCCCGAACGGCAGCAACCATCGCCGCCACGGCCTCGTCGACCCGCCGCGAACCAGCGTAGTTGGCAGCTTCGTCGAGTATCTTCGCCGAACCCGCAAGATAGTCGGAAATGCTCATTTGATCTCCCGCGAGCGCCCTCCCGGGACGCCAAGGTCACATCGCCGTAGAGGCGTGATCGCATTGCCACGCATCATCGGAAGCTGGCAAGCGAACATATCGGCCACGTTGCCTCCCATAGGCTTTTTCTGTAGGCATGCGCCGGTTACTAACCTCGGGGCGGGCAAGCACATAATGAGCGATAGGGTATTGGTCACCGGCGCGGCGGGCTATCTTGGCTCCATCCTCGTGCCGGAGCTGCTGGCGCAAGGCTTTTCCGTCACCGCCCTTGATACATTTGCTCGCAATGACGGCGCGCTGAACGCGGTCGCGGCCCACCCGGCGTTCGAACCGATTCGCGGGGACACGCGCGACAAGCCGCTGGTCGAGCGCCTCGTCGCCAAGGCAGATATCGTGATCCCCTTGGCGGCCCTCGTCGGTGCGCCGCTCTGCAAGCAGGATCCGCTCAACGCCCAGACCATCAACCAGGACGCCATCGTCGACATCATCGGCATGATGAGCCCGGCGCAGCGGATCCTCTATCCGACCACCAACTCGGGCTATGGCATCGGCACGCAGGGAGAGTACTGCACCGAGGAGACGCCGCTCAACCCGATCTCGCTCTATGGCGTCACCAAGGTCGAGGCCGAGAAGGCCGTGCTCGGGCGCGAGAACGGCGCGAGCCTGCGCCTCGCCACCGTCTTCGGCATGGCGCCGCGGATGCGGCTCGACCTGCTGGTCAACGATTTCACCTATCGCGCCGTCACCGACCGCGCCGTGGTGATCTTCGAAGGTCACTTCAAGCGCAACTACATCCACGTTCGCGACGTCACGAAGGCCTTTCTTCACACCATCGCGAATTTCGAGACGATGCGAGGCAACGCCTACAATGTGGGACTGTCCGACGCGAACCTCTCCAAAAACGAACTCTGCCAGCGCATCCAGAAGTACGTGCCGGAGTTCGTGCCGATCGAGGCGCCGATCGGCGAGGATCCGGACAAGCGCGACTACATCGTCTCCAACGCCAAGATCGAAGCCACTGGCTTCAGGCCGGACCATTCGCTGGATGCCGGCATCCAGGAACTGATACGCGGCTATCGGATGATCCGAAACGCCAAGTTCGGCAACGTCTGACCAGCGCCCATGCTCCTCACTTCGCGTACGCCGCTCCGGGTCAGTCTGTTTGGCGGCGGTACCGACTATCCAGAGTATTTTGAGCGGCATCCCGGCGCAGTCGTCGGCATGGCGATCGACAAGTACATCTATGTCAGCGCGCTAAGGCTCGGCAACCTGATCGACTACCACTACCGGGTGAGCTACAGCCGGCTTGAGACGGTGCACTCCATTTCGGAGATCCAGCACCCGGTGGTCCGCAGTACGCTTGAGTATTTCGGCGTTACCGAGCCGCTTGATATCAACGTCATGGCAGATTTGCCCGCGCGTAGCGGCCTGGGCAGCTCGTCGAGCTTCACGGTCGGCCTCATCAACGTGATTGCGGCACTGAAGAAGCTCTCGCTGACCCGTCTCGACCTTGGCAAGATGGCGATCAAGGTGGAGCGCGAGATCCTTCAAGAGAACGTCGGCGTGCAGGATCAATTGCACGCGGCGTTTGGTGGCATCAATCGCTTCGACTTCGCTGACAACCGCATCCGCATCTCTCCGATCCAAATGACTTCGGACTGCCAGGCGAGTCTGATGTCGTCGCTGGTCCTGGTCTACACCGGCGTGCAGCGCTCGGCCTCCGACACCGTAAACGAACAGCTGAAGGCCACCCGCGAGAACAAGGTGGAGCGCGAGCTCAGCCACCTCCTGACACTCACGAGCCAGGCAGTGGACGTCCTCGAGTGCGACAGTTCCGACCGCATGCTCATCGATCTTGGCGAGATGCTGCACGACGGCTGGGAGACCAAGAAGAAGCTCTCGAGCAAGGTATCGAATCCACAAATCGACGAGCTCTACGCCGCGGCCCGGGCGGCCGGCGCCCTCGGCGGCAAGCTCTGTGGCGCCGGAGGTGGCGGTTTTCTGCTGATGCTTGTGCCGGCAGAACGCCTCGACAGCTTCACCGAGGCGCTACGCGGCCACTCGGTCATCCGATTGGGCCTCGACACGCAGGGTTCGGTCGTACTCAACGCCTGAGTTCGGCGGGAACGGCGGAAGGCAGGTGACGGCACAGGTGGGCTCAGGCGTGAGGCGGAGGATGTCGTGAAACTCGTGCTCCTCAATCTCGGCAAACGGGGAGCGTCCCTGCACCTCAGCCTTGGCTTGCTGCGGGCCGCTGCTGACATGCACGACCTCGATGTTCGTCTGGTGCTGTCGTCCCAGAACGAACTGCCCAACGCCTTCGATCCCTTCGCCGCCAAGGTTGAGACGATCGGGACGTTCAGCCGACAGGCGCCAATCGGCGCCTTTCTCAATTTCTGGGCGGCTCGACGGAAGCTGCTGGCTTACCTTCGCCGAGAGAGACCTGACGTCGTGCTCACGGTCATGCCGCATGTCTGGACGCCCCTGCTCATCGCTCCGATACGCGCGCTTGGCATCCGCTATGCGACCATCATCCACGACGCGGCCCCGCACCCTGGCGATCCGGCGGCTCGCCTGACGCGCTGGCTTCGTTCCGAGGCCTTCGCAGCAGATCTGACGATCACTTTGTCCCGGAGCGTGGCCGACACGCTGGTTGCTGCCGGGGCGCCCGGCGACCGAGTTCTGGCGCTTTTCCATCCGGACATGGAGGTGCTGCCAAGATCGGGCAAACGTCAGCGGCCGCCTCGCAGCGGCCCCCTCGCGCTGCTCTTTCTGGGCCGTATCCACGCCTACAAGGGCGTCGACACCCTGCTTGAGGCCATGCTGTCACTCGGCACGAGCGACCCGGTGGCGCGCCTTACCATTGCGGGACAAGGTGATGCGAAACCGCTCGCCTCCCTCGTGGCAGCGACCGGAACGCGCCTCATCGACAGATGGCTCAGCGAAACCGAGATCACTGAACTCCTCGATACCCATGACGCGATCGTGCTGCCCTATCGCGAAGCAAGCCAATCGGGCGTCGCAGCGCTCGCATTTGCGGCAGGCCTGCCGGTTATCGCGTTTCCCGTCGGGGGGATCGTCGAGCAGGTGACAGACGGCGAGACGGGTGTTCTCGCGCCGGGGCAGGATGTGCACGCCCTCGCCACGGCGATCGAACGGCTGGCCCGCGACTCCGAGTTGCTCGAAGGGATCCGCGAGCGGCTCAGCGCCACTGCCCAGTCGCGCTCGATGCGCACGCTGCTCCGACGGATTGTCGACCGCCTTTCAGGCTAGCGCGCGGCCCTGATCAGCTGCGTTACCAAAGCCTCGGCACTATGTTTCACCCGGGCCTGCGCAGCCCCGCGCTGCGCCATCGCACTACGCTCGGTAAACGTTTCCACCGCTTCGGCAATGGCGGCCGAAAGGGGGACAGAAGGCGAGAATTGCGTGCTCATCGCCGGGCCCGCCTCCGAGGCCAGCCAGCTGTCGGCCGGTACGACGACCGGCTTTCCTGCAACCATCGCCTGGACCAGGATGCCCGAGCTGCGCCGCCGGTAGAGCCGCGCGTCATAGGGGAGCAGAACGATATCCGCGCTGAACAGCAGATCCTGGAAATCCGCGATGGAAAGCTGCGCATCAAGCAGTTGGACCTGCTCGTCGGTGTACGAAGACAATCGCCGCCGGGCGCTGAGGATCAGCTCTTGGTCAAGGCTGGAGGGCGAATTTGCCTGGGCGATCAGCCGAATACGTCCCGACCGGAGGTGCGTGTCCCGCAGCTCGTCCATTGCCGCGGCAAGCAGGTGGAATCCCTTTTCGGTCCGGGCGTTGCCCAAGTAGACCAGGCGAAGCGGCGGCTGGGCGGTCCGTTCTGGAACTGGCGAGTGCGGTAGGGCATGCGGAACCGGCAACACGGCGACGTCGCTGTCGCCGATGATGTCATTGTACTGGTCTGCAAGCTGTTGCGTGTCGGAATAGAAACGGATCTTGCGCCGCAACTCTGGCGTTGCCCTGGCACGGTGGATTGCTGCGCGGACACCGCCCCACGGATCGTCTCGCACGAATGGCTCGTCGGCATCGCGGCGCAGTACGACGTGCACATGAGGAAGCACCGACTGCCCCTCGAGTGCCTCGACCATGGCGTGCAATTCACTGATGGCGACGGTGTGGACCAGGACATGATCGTCCGCGCCGACTGCCTGTGCAGTGAGCCCCGCGTGAAGCTCTCGCCCAAATGACGGCAGTGCTGGCGCCTTTCGAAGACTGCTGTTTCGCGCCAATAGGCGCTTGGCACCGCCGCCGATTCCGATCAGCGGACGACGAAGGCCGACCGGCAGCCGGGCAAGCAGATAGAGCACATAGCGCGCGGCTGGGCTCCGCCGTGCGGCGAGCCAGTCCTGTCGGAACCATGGCACAACCGGCGCCCCAAGCGCATCGCCAGCCCGATAGCCAAGGTTGGCGAGAATGACGGGCTCAAGCCCAAGGGTTTTGGCCGCCTCCGCGACAGCGAAATCGTACTCGAAGTGGTGGCCATCGAGGTCACGTAGTGACTGGTCGGCGATCAGCAGCCGCCGGGAATATCGGTTCATCCGTTGCTTATGCCTGATAGATCGGCGCCGTTGGAAGAGGGCACGGTAAAGGTGCTTGCAGTCGCCCTTTCACCACAAACAGGGCCACTTCCTCCTGCAAAGGGCGAGCCGCTATCTGCGGGGCGAGGCGCATGCCGGGCATGGGAGCAGAGATCTCCGCATCCTGATGCGCTGGTGCTCTAATTTGCTGGAGGAAGCTGGAGCGGGTGAAGGGAATCGAACCCTCGTCGTAAGCTTGGGAAGCTTCTGCTCTACCATTGAGCTACACCCGCGACGGGGTTGTATGTGCCGAAAGCGAATGGCGTCGTCAAGGTGCGGCCTATGCCACGTCCACTGCGGGAGCCGTTATGCCGGCGTGCTCCAGTGTTTTGGCGTCGGACACCGGCTTGCGGTATACTGCTCGCGCTGACCGACGATCCGGGAGCTGATCTCGCTTCGCGGGGACAGGCAGGGAGGTCGTGAGATGGTTCGGACTGCGATTGCAATTGCCGCTCTCTTGCTGAGCGCCGGCGGGGCTTTGGCCCAGGCCGACATGGCGGCCGGCGAGCAGGTGTTCAAGAAGTGCACCGTGTGCCACTCGGTTGGCGAAGGCGCCAAGAGCAAGGTTGGCCCTGTGCTCAATGGTGTGTTCGGGCGGACCGCCGGGACGTTCGAAGGCTTCAACTACTCGCAGGCGATGAAGGATGCCGGAGCCGGTGGACTGGTGTGGACGCCGGAAACGGTAGGACAGTTCCTGGTCAAGCCCAAGGATTTCGTCAAAGGCACGAAGATGAGCTTCATGGGGTTGGCCAAGCCCGAGGATATCGCCAACGTCATCGCCTATCTGCAGACGTTCTCGCCCGACTTCAAGCCGGCGCCGCCCGCCCAGTAGGCGGTCCACACCAGCATCACTCGACAGCATGCGCGGGCACAGATGGGCCCGCGCCGAAGAACTCGGCGCGCGTGAAGAAGGTGTAGTCGGCCTCGAAGGCCATCATCACGACGAAGATCAGCACCAGCACTGGCGGCACCAGGATGGCGTACATGAGCGCCAGCCGTTCCCAGGCCATGTGCATGAACACCGCGATGATCAGCCCGGCCTTGCCGAGCATCAGCATGAGGATCAGCCCCCAGCGCAGGTAGCCCTGGAACTGCAGCAGGTCGACCAGGTACGAGCAGGCGCTGAGGACGAACAGCCAGAACCAGACGATGAGATAGAGCCGGATGGGATGCTGCTGGCCCTCGGCATGGGCCGCGGGGGCAGCGAGGGTTTCCGAGCTCATGTGTGCTTCAGCCATGATTGGATCTCACCACAGATAGAACAGCGCGAAGATGAACACCCAGACCAGATCGACGAAGTGCCAGTAGAGGCCGGTGATCTCGACGATCTCGTAGCGGCCCTTGCGCGAGGTGAAGAAGCCCTTCTTCTCGGTGTCGAAATCGCCGCGCCAGACTTTTCGCGCGATGATCAGGAGGAAGATCACGCCGATGGTGACGTGGGTGCCGTGAAAGCCGGTGATCATGAAGAACACCGAGCCGAACTGCGGCGCCCCCCACGGGTTCTCCCAGGGCCGAACGCCCTCGCTGATCAGCTTGGTCCACTCGAAGGCCTGCATGCCGACGAAGGTGGCGCCGAAGGCGGCGGTCACCAGCATCAGGATGGCGGTCTTCTTGCGGTCGCGGCGATAGGCGAAGTTGACCGCCATCGCCATAGTGCCGCTCGAGGAGATGAGGACGAAGGTCATGATGGCGATCAGGATCAGCGGGATATGCACCCCGAAGATCTCGAGCGCGAACACCTCGCTGGGATTGGGCCACGGCTCCGCCGTCGACATGCGAACGGTCATGTAGGCGAGGAGAAAACAGCTGAAGATGAAGGTGTCCGAGAGCAGGAATATCCAGATCATCGCCTTGCCCCAAGACGCGGTCTTGAAGGCGGTCTTGTCCGACGACCAATCGGAGACGAAGCCGGCGAGCCCGGGCTGCGGGTCGGGGTGTTGGGTCAGGGCTGGATCAGACATGGTCGACATTCCCCTCGATCAGCTCAGCAGCTGGCGGCATAGCTCGATGAAATCGCTGGCCCAACCGGCCAGCAGGCTGAACAGCACCATCCAGACGAACAGCATGAACAGCCAGTAGGTGGCGCAGAGTTCGACGTTGAGGCGAACGCTGGCGATGGGGCCCCTGCCCCAGGCCTTGAACGTGGCCCAGCCGAGCGCCACCAGCCCACCGACGATGTGGAGGCCGTGGAGGCCAGTGACGAGGTAGAAGAAGCTGTTGGCGGGGTTGCCGGACACGTAGTAGCCGGCCGCAGAAAGCTCCTGCCACGCAATAAGCTGGCCACCGAGGAAGAGCACGGCAAAGGCCGCCGCCACGGCGAGGCCGGCGCGAAGCTGGGTCTGATCGCCGCGACGCACCGCCCGCTGGCACCATTCGAGCGCGAGGCTCGACAGCACCAGCGCCCCGGTGTTGAACCACAGGATGGCCGGCACCGGCAGCGGCTGCCAGTCGCCGAGCTCGCGCCGCATGAAATAGGCACCAGTCAGCAGTGCGAACAGCGAGCCCACGATCGCGAGGAAGAAGCCGAGGCCGGCGCGCTTGGCCGGATCGTGCGAGGCCTCAAAATCGGGCACGCCTTCGAGGACGCCATGCTCCAGCCAGGGTTTGGCGGTGAGCCGCTGCCGCGCCAGCCACCAGCCGGCGAACGCGGCAAATCCCGCGAACAGCATGATGACCACGGTCATTTGTTGCCCTCGTGATGCGCGGGCGTCGGACCGGGCTGGTTCTGCGGGATGAAATCCTCGGGCGCGCCGGGCACGCTGTAGTCATAGGCCCAGCGGTAGACCACCGGCAGTTCGCGGCCGAAATTGCCGTGGGTCGGAGGCGTCTCGGCCGTCTGCCACTCGAGTGTCGTGGCCCGCCAGGGGTTGCTGCCGGCGGGTTTGCCGTGCCGGATCGACCAAATCAGGTTGAAGACGAACACCAGCTGCGCCGCCCCGACGATCAGCGCCATCACCGTGATGAAGACGTTGAGATCGTGCGCCGATGGCGGCTGGAACGAGATGTCGCCCGACTCGAAGTAGCGCCGCGGCACGCCCATGATGCCCAGATAGTGCATGGGGAAGAAGATCAGGTAGGCGCCGAGGAAGGTGACCCAGAAATGGAGCTTGGCCAGCGTGTCGTCGAGCATGCGGCCGGTGATCTTGGGGTACCAGTGGTAGATGGCGCCAAAGATCACGAGGATCGGCGCGACGCCCATCACCATGTGGAAGTGCGCCACAACGAACATAGTGTCCGACAGCGGCACATCGACCACCACGTTGCCGAGGAACAGGCCGGTGAGCCCGCCATTGACGAAGGTGACGATGAAGGCCAGCGCGAACAGCATGGGCGGATTGAGGTGGATGTCACCGCGCCACAGGGTCAGCACCCAGTTGTAGACCTTGATGGCGGTGGGCACCGCGATGATCAGCGTGGTGATGGCGAAGAAGAACCCGAAATAGGGGTTCATGCCGCTCACATACATGTGGTGGGCCCAGACCACGAAGCTCAGCGCACCGATGATGACGATGGCCCAGACCATCATGCGATAGCCGAAGATGTTCTTGCGCGCATGGGTGCTGATCAGGTCGGAGACGATGCCGAAGGCGGGCAGCGCCACGATGTAGACCTCGGGATGGCCGAAGAACCAGAACAGGTGCTGGAAGAGGATCGGACTGCCGCCATTGTGCGGCAGCAGCGCGCCCATCTCGACCAGCGCGGGCATGAAGAAGCTGGTGCCGAGCAGCTTGTCGAACAGCATCATCACGCAGGCAACGAACAGCGCCGGGAAGGCCAGCATGGCCATGACGGTGGCGACGAAAATGCCCCAGACCGTCAGCGGCATGCGCATCAGCGTCATGCCACGGGTGCGCCCTTGCAGCACGGTGACGATGTAGTTGAGCCCCCCCATGGTGAAGCCGATGACGAACAGGATGAGCGACACCAGCATCAGGACGATGCCCGCTTCCTGCCCCGGCGTGTTGGAGAGGATCGCCTGTGGCGGATAGAGCGTCCAGCCCGCCCCGGTCGGTCCACCAGGGGCGAACCAGCTCGCCACCAGCACCAGCACCGCGAGCAGATAGGTCCAGTAGCTCAGCATATTGACGTAGGGGAACACCATGTCCCGGGCGCCCAGCATCAGCGGGATCAGGTAGTTGCCGAAGCCACCGAGGAACAGCGCGGTGATCAGGTAGATCACCATGATCATGCCGTGCATGGTGATGAACTGGTAGTAGGCCGCGGCGTCGATGAACTCGAGGAAGCCGGGGAAGGCCAGCTGCATGCGCATCAGCCAGGACAGCACCAGCGCCAGCATGCCGATCGCCAGCGCGGTGCTCGCATACTGGATCGCGATGATCTTGGCGTCCTGCGAGAAGACGTACTTCGTCCACCAGCTTCGCGGATGATAGAGTTCGACATCCGGAAACTCGGCAGCGTGGGCATCGGGCCCGTGAGTGGCGTCGACCATCAGAGTGCCTCCTCGCACTTGTCTGATGTGGGGAACGCCCGGGAGGCCGGCGGCCTTAGTCTAGATTGGCCGTCTTGAGCACCTCCGGAGCGTAAAGTTGGGCGTAGGTCTGCTGGCCGGCGAGCCAGGCGTCGTAGTCTTCCTGGGTGTCGACCACCACGCCGCCGCGCATGTAGGGATGGCCCGTGCCGCAGAGCTCGGCGCAGAGCACTTCGAACTGGCCGGTGCGGGTGGGGGTGAACCAGAAATAGGTGACGGCGCCGGGGATCATGTCCATCTTGGAGCGGAACTCGGCGACGTAGAAATCGTGCAGGGTATCGACCGAGCGCAGGAGGATCTTGACCGGCTTGTCGATCGGCAGATGCAGGTAGTCGGCCTCGATCAGCACGTCGTCCTGCCCGTTGGGGTCGTCGGGCTTGATGCCATAGGGATTGTCGGCGGCGACCAGGCGGGTATCGGAAAGCCCCAGCTTGCCGTCCGCACCCGGCAGCCGGTAGGCCCACTGCCATTGTGCGCCCATCACCTCGGCCTCGGTGGCGTCCTTGGGCACGCTGATGAACTGGCCCCAAACGAAGAGGCCGGGGATCAGCATGGCCGCGACGCCGACTGCGGTCAGGCCCATCAGCCAGTTCTCGAGCCGCTTGTTCTCGGGTTCGTAATCGGCCTTCTGCCCTTCCTTGTGGCGGAAGCGCCAGACACAATAGGCAACGAACAGCACCACGGCGGCGAACACGGCGCCGGTGATCCAGAAGGTGATGATGATGGTGTTGTCGATATAGCCCCAGTTCGAGGCGATCGGCGTCCACCACCAGGGGCTCAGGAAGTGGAACACGACCGAGCCGACGACGATCAGGACGAGAACGACTGCTATGACCATCTCTTGTTCATCCTCACCCGGTTGGGTCGTCGATGAAACAGAAGGCAACAACCCATGCGTCCGGGCCATGTACCGAGAGATGCGGCGGCGTGTGTCTTGTCCGTCTCCGGCCACACGCCCTGCATTCCGCAGGACCGAATACAGCCCGAATAGTCAGACGTCAGCGCGATTCGGCGGCATATTTGCTTTAGCCACCGATACTTAGCTTGCAACGATACACCCGAACACGGTCTTGTCAATTGCGGCGAATTCCCGCACCGCTTGTGCCGCCCGGTGTTGAGCGCTAGCATCATGCTCGCAAGTATCTCGGCCGGTTGCGCTCGAGAATTCCGGCCGCTGTGACACATCTCGAGCCCGAAACGAGATGGCAATGCTGACTTGCTCGAAATGCGGATTCGGTAATCCCGAAGGCGCACGCTTCTGCAGCAACTGTGGATCCCCCCTGGAGGCGGCGCGACAGTTTGAAGGCGAGCGCCGCTTTGCAACAGTGTTGTTCGCCGACGTGGCGCGCTCGACTTCGATCGCCGAACAGCTCGACCCGGAAGACTGGGCGCAGATCATGAACGGCGCCTTCGGCTTCATGAACGCGGCGGTCTCGCGCTATGGCGGCACGGTCTCGCGGCTGATGGGCGACGCCGTGCTGGCGTTGTTCGGCGCTCCCGTTGCGCATGAGGACGATGCCGAGCGCGCGGTGCGGGCCGGGCTCGAAATCCAGAATGCGGCGATGAGCTACGCCGAGGGGATCAAGCAGCGCTACGGGATCGACTTCGACCTGCGCGTCGGGATCAATACCGGCATGGCGGTGCTGGCCTTTGTCGGCGATGCGATCAAGACCGAGTACACGGCGCTGGGCGACGCGGCGAATGTCGCGGCGCGCCTGCAATCAGCGGCCGAGCCGGGCACGGTGCTGATCAGCGTCGATACGCACAAGCTGGTGCATGCCCTGTTCGATTTCCGGCCGCGCGGGCTGATCGAGATGAAGGGCAAGACCGCGGCGGTTGAGAGCTTCGAGGTGACGGGCGTTAAGGCAGCGCCGGGGCCGATGCGCGGGCTCGAGGGCCTGAGTTCACCGCTGGTGGGACGCGAGCGCGAACTCGGGTTGCTCAAGGACAAGCTGGACGACCTGGACAGGGGGATCGGCGGGGTCGTCGCGGTGCTGGGCGAGGCGGGGCTGGGCAAATCGCGGCTCATCGCTGAGCTCAAGCATTTGCGGGACGCCAAGCCCGAGCCGCAGCCGATCTGGCGCGAAACCCGCGCCATCTCCTACGGGCAGTCGATCCCCTACTACCCATGGCGGCAGTTGGGTCGGCAGATCGTTGGCGCGGACGACATGGATGCGGCGCCCAAGGTGCGCGAGAAGATCGCCGCCTGGGCCGAGCGACTGGGGCTCCGGCAGAGCGACGTGCCGTTCTACGAGACCATGCTGGCAGTCGAAAGCGAGGCGAGCCGCATCGCACTTTCCGCGATGAGCGGCGACCAGGTGGTCAATGGGGTGGCCGCGGCGATCGTCAACGCCATCAAGACGGTGATGCGCGCCGATGGCGGCATGCACCCCTACATCATGGTGCTGGACGACCTCCACTGGTCGGACAGCGCGACGCTGGAACTGATCGCGCAGGTGGCAACGCTCACCGCGTTCGAGCCGATGCTGCTCGTCGTCATCCTCCGGCCTGACCGAAAGGCCGCGAGCTGGCAGTTGATCGACCGGCTGCAGGGGAGCCTGGGCTCCAGCTTTGCTCGGATCGACCTCGAACCGCTCGATGCCTCGGCGTCGGGCGAGCTGCTGGGGAACCTCCTCCATATCGAAGATCTTCCGGAGAGCATCCGGCTGCAGATCCTCGAGCGGTCGGAGGGGAACCCGTTCTATCTCGAGGAGGTGCTGCGCTCACTGATCGACGGCGGTCAGGTGGTGCACGAGGGCGAGCACTGGCGGGCGACGCGGGCGATCCTCGAAGCGACGATCCCGGACACGCTCGCGGGTGTGCTCAGCTCGCGCATCGACCGGCTGCCCGATGCCACCAAGCGGGTGGCGCAGACAGCGGCGGTGATCGGCCGGGTGTTCCAGCACCGGGTGCTGGAGACGGTGCTGCATGGCGGGCCGGAGGCGGAGCGGATCGAGCATGTCGAGCCGCACCTCGCCACCCTCTCCTACGAACAGCTGGTGCGCGAGAAGGCGCGCGAACCCGAGCGGGAGTACATCTTCAAGCACGCGCTGACCTGCGAGGCAGCCTACGACCTGCTGTTGCGCTCGCGCCGGAAGGATTTGCATGCACGCTGCGGCGGCGCGCTGGAATTGCTGTTTGCCGAGCGGCGCGATGAGTTCGCCGCGATGCTGGCGCACCATTTCGAAGAGGCGGGCGACCTCGAACGGACGCTGAAATACGCGCGGATCGCCGCGGAAACAGCCCGGCGCCTATATGCCGTGCGAGAGGAGCTGGAGCATCGCGACCGGATTCTCGCCACGCTCGAAAAGATGCCGGGCGCCATGCCGGCCGACATCGTCGACGCGATCCTCGAATGGGCCTGGGTGCGCAATCGGCGCGGCCAGTTCGAGGGGGTGCTGGAAAAGATCGAACAGGCCGTGCAGATCGCCCGGGAACTGGGCGACAAGCGGCGGCTGGGACTGGCGCTGGCCTGGAACGGCAACGTCCACATGGTCACGGGCTTCCCGTCCAAGGGCTTTCCGTACCTGCAGGAGGCACAGGACCTGGCAGCCGAGACCGGCGACGACCAGGTGCTGCTGCTGCCGCTGTTCATCGCCACCTGGTCGCTGGTCGAGCGCGACGCCCGGTCGGGCGAGGAGAAGCTCGCCGAGGTGATCGACATGGCGCGCAAGCAGGATGCGCCGGACGTGCTGGGCCACGCTCTCACCTATCGGGCGATGGCGCTGGCGCGGCTGGGAGAGTTCGACGAAGCCAACGCACTGATCGACGAGGCGCTGGCGATGGTGTCGACAATCGGCTCGCCGGTGAAGCGGGCGGACGTCCATATCGGGGCAAGCATGGCCTACTACGATATGGGCGAGGTCGAGAAGGGCCTCGAGCACGCCAAGATCGGGGCGGACCTGGCGATGTCGGCTAATGGGCTCGAATGCGCCTGCGCCGGCTATTTCGGGGTGGGCCGCGGCGAGCTCGACAAGCACCGGGTCGACGACGCGCTGACGCAGTTCCGCCGCTCGCTGAAGATCGCCGACGCGGTGGGCATGGACTACTACATCAACCTGATCCGCGCCGGCGTCGCCGAGGCCGAGTTCGAGAAGGGCAGTTCGGCGGAGTCCGTCGACAAGATCCGCAACGCGATCGACAACGCCCGGTTGACCGACGACGATTTCGTCGTGGCGGCCCTCGCCATGCCATTCGGCAGGGCGCTGCTGCGGCTCGACCGGCCGCAAGAGGCGCGCGAGGCGATCGATGCCGCGATCGTCTATTTCCGGCGCATGGATCTCAAGCCCTACCTTGCCAACGCGCTGAGCGTTCTCGGCGACATCGCCGAGGCGCTGCACGACCAAGCTGCAGCAGCGGAGGCACGCGAAGAGGCGGCGAGCCTGCGCGACGAGATCCGGCTCCCACCGCCCACTGCGCCCCAGCCGCACGTCATGCAGGCGTAGCCGATGGAAAAACCGGTGATCCTTGCAGTCGACGACGAGCCTTCGGTTCTCGCCGCGGTGACGCGTGACCTGCGGCGGCACTACGCCGCGACCTATGACGTGGAGCGCGCCGCATCCGGGGCCGAGGCGATAGAGTTGCTCGGCGAACTGAAGCTCGCCAACCGGGTGGTGGCGCTGTTCGTGGCGGACCAGCGGATGCCGGAAATGAGCGGCGTCGAGTTCCTCGCCAAGGCGATGGAGCTCTACCCCGACGCGCGGCGAGTGCTGCTCACCGCCTATGCCGACACCGACGCAGCGATCAAGGCCATCAACGAGGTGAAGCTCGACCACTACCTGATGAAACCGTGGCACCCGCCGGAGGATCAGCTCTATCCCGTGCTCGACGACCTGCTCGACGACTGGCGCGCCAACTACCAGCCGGTGTTCGAGGGGGTGCGCGTGGTGGGCCACCGCTGGCTGGCGGACGGACACCGGGTGCGCGATTTCCTTGCCCGCAACCTTATCCCCTATCGCTGGCTCGATATCGAGACCGACGCGGAAGCGACGACGCTGCGCGAACTCGCTGGCGCCGCGGCGGAGCCTTTGCCGCTGGTGATCCTCGCAGACGGCACAGCGCTGTCGCGGCCGACCATCGCCGCACTTGCCGAGAAGGTCGGGCTGCACACCCATGCGGTGTCCGAGACGTACGATCTGGTGGTGGTCGGCACCGGGCCGGCTGGGTTGGCGGCAGCCGTGTATGGCGCGTCGGAAGGGTTGCGGACGCTGCTGATCGAGCGCGAGGCTCCGGGCGGCCAGGCGGGGACCAGCTCGCGGATCGAGAACTATCTCGGCTTTCCGGTAGGGCTCAGCGGCGCCGACCTGACGCGTCGCGGGGTGCAACAGGCCCGGCGTTTCGGGGCGGAAATCCTGACGCCGGTGGAGGCGGTCAACCTCGAAACGCAGGACGGCTACCACATCCTGACGCTGAGCGACGGCAGCAAGGTCGCCGCACAGGCGCTGATTGTCGCGACCGGCGTCTCGTACCGGCTGCTCGACGTCCCGGGTGCGGAGCGCCTCTCGGGCGCGGGGCTCTACTATGGCGCGGCGATGACTGAAGCGATGGGGGTGAAGGACCAGGACGTGTTCGTGGTCGGGGCCGGCAACTCCGCCGGCCAGGCGGCGCTGCACCTCGCGCGCTACGCCCGGTCGGTGACGCTGCTGGTGCGCGGCAAATCGCTGGCCGAGAGCATGTCGCAATACCTGGTCGAGCGCATCGACGAGGCCGAGAACGTGGCGGTGCAGACCGGCGCCTCGATCAACGCGCTGATCGGAGAGGAGAGCCTCGAGGCAGTGGCCGTCCTCGATAGTGCGAGCGGCGCGGTGACCGAGGTGCCGGCGCGGGCCGTATTCGTGTTCATCGGCGCCTCGCCGCGCACCGACTGGCTGAAGGACAAGCTGCAGCTCGACCAGCAGGGCTTCATCCTCTCCGGAGCGGACCTGATGCGCGAACCCGGCCGCAAACCGAATGGCTGGCTGGCGGAGCGCGAACCGTTCTGGCTCGAGACCAGCGTGCCCGGCATCTTCGTCGCCGGCGACGTGCGGCGGCAATCGACCAAGCGCATCGCTTCGGCGGTCGGCGAAGGCGCCATGGCAGTGACCTTCGTGCACCAGCATCTGCGCGGCCCTGCCCCGGCGCAGCGACCGAAAGGCGGCTGACCGATGCCCGCCGATGCCGCCACCGCGGAGCGTTCCAACGACCTGATCCGGCAGGTGCCACTGTTCGCGGAGCTGACCGACGCCGAAGCGGGCGAACTTTGGAACGCGGGGCACCGCGTCGGCGTGGGGCCCGGTGAGGTGTTCATCGAGGAAGGCGCGTATGGGGACACGCTGTTCATCATCCTCAAGGGCGCCGTGGAGGTGACCAAGCGCGAGGGCGAACACGACGTTACCCTGGCGACGCGTGGACCAGGAGAGTTCCTGGGGGAGATGTCGCTGCTCGAGCAGGCGCCGCGCACGGCATCGGTGCGCGCCACCGAACCGAGCGAGCTCTTGGCCATCGGCCAGGAGGCCTTTCGCCAGCTCCTGGCGCGCCGGCCCGAGGCGGCGGCGACGCTGTTGCGCACGGTCACATCGCGGCTGCGGAGCACCGAGGCCTCGCTGGTGCAGTCGGACAAGCTAGCCGCGCTCGGCACCCTTGCCGCCGGGCTGGCGCATGAGCTCAACAATCCAGCGGCCGCAATCCAGCGCTCGACCGGATATCTCAGCGAGGCGTTCGAGGCGTGGCGCCGCCGCACGGTCGAGCTCTCCATGCTGGAGATGACGCCGGAAGAGCGGCAGGGGCTGGTCGAACTCGAGGGGAGCATCGCCGATTGCCGCGCGACCCGCTGTTCGGACGCGGAAGCGCGGAAGCAGGAGTCCCGGCTCAGCCACCGGCTCGAGGCGCTTGGTATCGCCGACGCCTGGGAGATCGCGCCGGCGATGGCGGCCTATGGCTGGTCGGTCGAGCGGCTGGAGCCGCTGCTCGCCACCTTCACCCAGCCGCATGCGGCCCCGGTGCTGCAATGGCTGGGGTCGGGCCTCGCCGCACAACTGCTGATGGAGGAGATCGAAGTTGCATCGAAGGCCATTTCCGGCATCGTGCGCTCGGTGAAATCCTACGCCTATCTCGACCAGGCGCCGGTGCAGGACGTCGACCTCGCCATGAGCCTCGACGACACGCTGATGATCCTCAACCACAAGCTGAAGCACGGCGTTGCGGTCACGAGGATGTACGAGCCGGCCCTGCCCCGCATCGAGGCCTATGCCGGCGAGCTCAACCAGGTGTGGACCAACCTCATCGACAACGCGGTGCAGGCGATGGGCGGCGAGGGCCGGCTGGAGGTGGGCGCCAAGCGGCTGGGCGAGGAGGTCGAAGTGCTTATCGCCGATAGCGGACCGGGCATCCCCGACGACGTCGGGCGGCGCATCTTCGAGCCGTTCTTCACCACCAAGGCGCAGGGCGTCGGCACCGGGCTGGGCCTCCACATCGCACATAACATCGTGGTCAACCGCCACCACGGCCGCATCAGCTACGTTTCGCGGCCCGGGCGGACGGAGTTCCGCATCGTGCTGCCGCTGCGGCTCAGCCGCCCGGCAGTGACGGAGCCTGCCCACGATGAGTGACAGTGTCGATGAAAGCTGGGGCTGCGCTCACGCCAGCCTGATCCGCGACATCGTGCCGAGCTCCCGCGACAGCTGCCCCGAATGCGTCGCGCGCGGCGACGGCTGGGTGCACCTGCGAGTGTGCCTCGTCTGCGGTCATGTCGGCTGCTGCGACGAATCGCCGAACCGCCACGCCCGCCGCCACTTCCACGCCACCGGTCACCCGGTGATCCAGTCCTACGAGATCGGCGAGAACTGGCGCTACTGCTTCATCGACGACACCGAGTTGCCGCCCGGCAAGCCGATGCGCCTGCGCTAGAGCGCGAAGGGCTTGAAGTGCTTGCTCAGCTTCAGCGTCTGGGCCTGGTAGTTCGAGCCGAGGCCTGTGCCGTAGAGCCTGTCGGGCGACTCGGCGAGGCGCTCGTAGATCAGCCGGCCGATGGTCTGGCCGTGGCCGAGCAGGAACGGCACTTCGCGGCTGCGCACTTCGAGCACGGCGCGGCTGCCGGTGCCGCCGGCAGCGGAGTGGCCGAAGCCAGGGTCGAAGAAGCCGGCATAATGGACGCGGAACTCGCCGACCAGCGGATCGAACGGCACCATCTCGGCGGCATAGGCGGGCGGCACGTGGACGCTCTCGCGGCTCACGAGGATGTAGAACTCATCGGGATCGAGGATGAACTCGTCGGTGCCGCGCTTGACCAGCGGCTCCCAGTAATCGAGCACATCGAGGTTGTCCTTGATGTCCATGTCGATGACCGGCGTATGGCGCTTCGAGCGGAAGCCGATGAGGCCGTTACGATCCTCGCCCTTCAGGTCGATCGACAGCAGCACGCCCTCTCCGACTTCAGCATTGGCGTCGAACACCAGGGTTTCGACATTGTGCAGCGACTTGTGCTCGAACACCGTCAGCCGGCTGTCGCCGACGCGGAACCGCATCTGGCTCAGGCGCGAGCCGGTGCGTACGCGGACCGGGAAGGTGCGCGGGCTGATCTCGAGATAGAGCGGGCCCTTGTAGCCGTGCGGCAGCGTGTCGAAGCCGCGAGCTTGGTCGCCGATGACGCGGGTGAACACGTCGAGCCGACCGGTGGAGCTCTTGGGGTTGGCGCCGGCGGAGACGGTGTCGGGGAGGCTGAGGCTTTCCTGCAGCGGAACCAGGTAGACGCAGCCGCGCTCGAGCACGGCGCTGTTGGTCAGGTCGAGCTCATGCAGCTTCAGTGTCTCGATGCGCTCGGCGACGGTGTGCTCGGGACCGGGCAAGAAGCTCGAGCGAATGCGGTAGGCGACCTTGCCGAGGCGCAGGTCGAGACTCGCCGGCTGGACCTGGTCAGCGTCGAACGGGCGATCGCTGACGATGCCGCCGCGTGCCGCCAGTCGCTCGATGAAACGGGCGGGAAACACGCCCTTGGCCCAAAGCTCACTATCCAATGGTCTACCCCGTACCCTAGGCACATCCCCTATCAACCTCAGCGATTGACGCCAAGCCGAATTGACGCACGCTACCTTCGGGTCGTATATCGACGCTATGCGCCTTTGCGGTGACGCTCAGGCACATGGTGGTGATTTGGCCGGTCTGATTGCAGCCACCTAAAACAAGTCGCTAAAGAGACCCGTTGAGCCGGCCGCCCGAACGCGTGCCGGCTTTGTTGTTTTCGAGGCGAGATATGTCGAAATCGAAGAACCCGCTGAATGACCCCAAGAGCCGCGCGGCGGCTACGATGCTCGTTCATGGCGGCACGCAGCGCAGCCAGTTCAACGAGACCTCGGAAGCGATCTTCATGAACTCGGGTTACTCCTACCCGAGCTCGCAATATGCCGAGGACCTGTTCCTCAACAAGATCAACAAGCCGGCGCACAACTACTCGCGCTTCTCCAACCCGACCATGGAGATGTTCCAGGACCGGATGGCGCTGCTCGAAGGCGCCGAGGCGGCTCGCGCGTTTTCCACCGGCATGTCGGCGGTCACCAATGCAGTGATGAGCCAAGTGCGGGCCGGTGACCATATCGTCGCAGCGCGGGCGCTGTTCGGCGGCTGCCGTTATGTGGTCGAGGATCTGATGCCGCGGTTCGGCGTGCCTTCGACGCTGGTCGATGGCCGCGACCCCGAGAATTTCGAGCGGGCGATGCAGAAGAACACCAAGGTGGTGTTCATCGAGACGCCGACGAACCCGACGCTCGAGCTGGTCGATATCGCGGCGGTGGCCAAGATCGCCAAGGCGCATGGCGCCAAGCTGATCGTCGATAACGTGTTCGCCACGCCCATGTTCCAGAAGCCGCTGCAGCTCGGGGCCGACCTCGTCACCTACTCGGCAACCAAGCACATCGACGGACAAGGTCGCACGCTCGGTGGGATCGTGCTCGGCAGCAAGGCGCTGATCGAGGGGGACGTCCACACGCTGCTCCGTCAGACCGGCCCATCGCTGTCGCCGTTCAATGCCTGGGTGCTGCTCAAAGGCATCGAAACGCTGCCTCTCCGCGTCAAGCAGATGACCGAAAGCGCCGCCAAGGTAGCCGACTTCCTCGCCAACCATCCCAAGATCGAGCAGATCTCCTATCCGTTCCATCCGTCGCATCCCCAGCATGAGCTGGCGAAGCGCCAGATGAAGAGCGGCTCGACCCTGGTCGCATTCACCGTGAAGGGCGGGCGCGATGCGGCATTCACGCTGTCGGATTCGCTGGCGGTGATCCTGATCTCGAACAACCTCGGCGACGCCAAATCGCTGATCACCCACCCGGGCACGACCACACATGCCCGCTTCACCGAGGAAGTGCGGCTGGAATCCGGTATCACGCCGGGGCTGCTCAGGCTGTCGATCGGTCTCGAGGACGCGGACGACCTGATCAGAGACCTGGACTACGGCCTCAGCCAGGTCTAGCGGGCCGCCGCCATCTCCCGCGCAGATGGTGCCTACGCACCGGCCCCTCCCCCCATTGGGGGGGAAAGCGAAAACTTGGGCGTAGCGCAGCTAAGTCCTTAGTTTTCGCAAGAGAGGGGGTCGATGGAGGGCACTTTGTCTCCACCCACCGGCCGTCATCCCGGCGAAAGCCGGGACCCATTGCTCGGAGGGTAGGTTCGGCACGACCCCATCCGGTCCATCACAGCAAGGTCGGACGTGCTCGCGCGGGTGGAGCATACTGAGCACTGGGTCCCGGCTTTCGCCGGGATGACGGCCGTGGTTGGAGTTCGATCAAGCCACAGCCACCAGCCGGCACCTCCCCCTCTGACGGGGGAGGATGGGAGGGGGTGAGCGGAGCCACAATCACGAGGCCGGGCAAGGCGTTGCGAGAATCTTGCACGATTCTATCCCCCCACTCCCCAGCCATGCGATTCTCCCACCCATCCGCTGCACCGAAGCGAGATCATGACGAGTGGTTGGTGCGGGGGAGACCGGGTGGGCTGTGGGTCGCTGCAGTTCAGGCGGAAACCATCACGGCAAGGACCGGTTCGCCGGTCAAGCCGCTATCACGCGAGGGTCGCTCGATGCGGAGTGGCCCAAGGGACGAAGCCTGGCACGCATGAGCTGGGCGGGAGCAACGAAGGCGGTGCTGGCACTCCGGCCGCCGACCGAGTTTCCCATCGTTCTCGCGATGCGGCAGGGGATGCGCCCCGGCACTGGTGGCATAG
>NZ_JBFUCQ010000007.1:0-319622 GCF_056405135.1 Devosia sp. P1_H9 | reverse complement strand
CGTCATGATCTCGCTTCGGTGCAGCGGATGGGGGGAGAATCGCATGGGTGGGGAGCGGGGGGATAGATCGGCGCAAGATTCTCGCAACGCCTTGCCCGGCCTCACGATTGTGGCTCCGCTCACCCCCATCCATCCCCCCGTCAGAGGGGAGGTGCCGCATCGAGTTTGGGGGCACGATCGAACCCACCCCGGTGGGGAGTTGAGGTTGAGATGGAGCGGAGGTTCGCTACAGTCAGCCGCGCGGGGCAGCGGCGCGTTTCAGCCGGTCGTTGATCGCTTCGCCGAGGCCCTTGCGGGGGATCGGTGCCACGGCGATCCGCGTGGCGCCCTCGTCGAGCTGGTGCAGCATCGCGAACAGGTTGCGGGCGGCTTCGCGCAGGTCACCGCTCGGCGACAGGTTGGCGCCGGCGGGCCCCGGACCGAAGCCAAGCCACGTCTCCCCTGCCTCCGCCCGCTCGGCGTCCAGCCGCAGTGTCGCGTTCGGCGCGTAGTGGCTGGCCAGCATGCCCGGCGCGGCAATCGCTGCATCGTGTTTCGCGACCGCCACTGGCCGGCCGATTGCCGCCTCGATTTCGTCGCGCGGCAGGGCGCCGGCGCGCAGTTGCATCACCACGTCGCCCTCGACGGCGAGGATGGTGGATTCGACCCCCGCCTGCGATGGCCCGCCATCGAGCACCGGAACCGCGCCGCTGAACGAGCGGTCGACCTGCGCCGCGGTGGTCGGCGACAGTTTGCCGGAGCGATTGGCGGATGGGGCGGCGAGCGGCAGGCCGGCCACGCGGATCAGTTCGAGCGCCAGCGGATGGTTGGGGATGCGGATGCCGACGGTATCGAGCCCGGCGGTGACGAGATCGGAAAGCCCGGCTTCCGGGCGTTTCGGCAGCACCAGCGTCAGTGGGCCGGGCCAGAATTCTGCGAGCTTCCGCGCCATCGGGCTGAACTGCACCAGCGTCTCGGCCATGGCGAAATCGGCGACGTGCACGATCAGCGGATTGAAGCGCGGACGGCCCTTGGTCTCGTAGATCTTCAGCACCGCATCGGAGTTCGTCGCGTCGGCGCCGAGCCCGTAAACCGTCTCGGTGGGGAAGGCGACGAGCTCGCCGGCCCGCAGCAGCGCTGCGAGCGCGAGCAAATCCGACGGGGGATGAACGGCACCGGCCATGGCGCGAGGTTTGACAAGCTCGACAGCAAAACGTCAAGCTATTGGGGCAGCGACAGTTCCGAGCCCATGGCCACCCTTCTCGTCTCCCAGCGCAATTTCGAAAGCCACGTCACCCCCACCGGGCACCCCGAGCGACCCGACCGGCTACGTGCCGTCGAGGAGGCGCTCGGCGCCGATCGCTTCGCCAAGCTCATCCGCCGCGATGCGCCTTCGGCGGACCTGACGCTGGCCGAACTGGTACATGACGCCAACTACCTCAGCATCCTCACCCGCGCCCGCCCGGCCGAAGGCATCGGCCAGATCGACGAGGACACCTTCATCTCGTCGCGCTCGCTCGAAGCGGCGGCAACGGCGCTGGGCGGCGGTCTTGCCGCGCTCGAGGCGGTGGCGCTGGGCGAAGTGCGGAATGCCTTCTGTGCGGTGCGGCCGCCGGGACATCATGCCGAGATCGACCGGCCGATGGGTTTCTGCCTCGTCAACTCGATCGCCGTCGTGGCCCGCGAGGCGCAGCGCAAGTTCGGCGCCGAACGCGTGGCAATCGTCGATTTCGACGTGCATCACGGCAACGGCACCGAGGACATCTTCAAGGACGACCCGACGGTGTTCTACGCCTCGAGCCACCAGATGCCGCTCTATCCGGGCACCGGATCGCCGAGCTTCACCGGCGTTGGCAATATCTGCAACGCCGCGCTCGATGCCGGCAGCGGCGGGCAGGAAATGCGCGCCGCCTATACCGATCGCATCCTGCCGGCGCTCGAGGCGTTCCGGCCGGATTTCCTTCTCGTCTCCGCCGGCTTCGACGCGGACTATCGCGATCCGCTCGCCGGATTGAACTGGCACCCCGAGGATTTCGCCTGGGTCACCGAGCGCCTGACCGAGGTCGCCGGGCGGGTCTGCGAGGGGCGGCTGGTTTCGATGCTGGAGGGCGGCTACGACCGGCAGGGCCTCGCGACCGGGGTCGCCGCGCATGTTGAAAAGTTGCTGGCCGCGGGCTAGAGCATCTCACCGTTTCGTTGAAACGGCGAAATGCTCCAGGTTCCTGATTTGTCGCGCTTTCGAACCGGAAAAGTCTGCAACTTTTCCTGAAAGCGCTCTGCAACGAGCCTCATCGAAGGAACTGACATGGCCGATTCCCCCGCCACCCCCGACGACATCAAGCAGATGAGCTTCGAGGCGGCGCTGCGTGAACTCGAGGGCATTGTCGGCAAGCTGGAAAGCGGCCAGGCACCGCTCGCCGAGTCGATCGCCATTTATGAGCGCGGCGAGGCCTTGAAGGCGCATTGCGAGGCGCTGCTGAAGGCCGCCGAGATGCGGATCGAAAAGATCACCCTGCGCAACGGCCAGCCCACCGGCACCGAGCCACTCGACCCGCAGTAACGCGGGCGCCGACTGCAGATACAAACCTCAGTGACTGCGCGACAATGACGCGCGCCAAATCTGCCCCGCGGGCGCTATAAGCAGCGCCAACACAGTAGGGCAACATTCATGGCCGAAACCAATTCCCCGGCGCTGGCGCGCTTTCGCATCATTCTGTGGACGCTGGTCGTCGTTGCCGCCATCGGCGCCACGGCGCTGTTCATCTTCAGGCCGCCGGCCGCTCCCATTGGGGTCACCGGCAAGCCGTTCACGCTCGAATCGACGGCTGGTGGCACCTTCACCCAGGACAACCTCAAGGGCACCCCGAGCCTCGTATTCTTCGGCTACACCCACTGCCCGGATGTCTGCCCGACAACGCTGGCCGAATCGACGGCGTGGCGCGAGGCGCTCGGCATTTCCCCGGACCAGTTGCGCACCATCTTCGTCACCGTCGATCCCAAGCGCGACACCAAAGACGTGCTGGCCGACTATCTGAGCTCGTTTCCCGGCACCATCGGCCTCGTCGGCAATGAGGTGCAGACCGCCGACGCCAAGGCATCCTTCGGCGCGATGTCGGAGGCCACTGCGCCGGACGCGGACGGCTACTACCTCGTCAACCACACGGCCTCGGTCTTCCTGATCAACAAGGACGGCCAGTTCGAGGGCACCATCGCCTATGGCGAGCCCACCGACGCCGCGGTGGGCAAGATCCGGAAGCTCCTCGCGTCCTAGGCGGTTCGCGCCGCTAGACGGCGCGGTGGCCGAACAGCTTCGGCATGAAATGCGTGCTCGGGTCGGGCAGCGCCCGGAAGCGGCGACCGCGCACCTCGCGATGGATAACCCGGGTGCCGTATTTCGGATCGCGCTGGAACACCAGCCTCGTGTGCGCCGCGACGCCGACCCGCAGGTCCGCGCCGTGGTCCAGCCGGCGCCGGTCGGGCCCGAGATAGTCCTTGGCCTCGACATAGGTCTGCTCGCAGTTGAGCTGCTCCGCCAGCCGCTCGGCCAGCGTATCGCGGTGCTGCGGCAGCCCGATCACGTCGTCGAAGCCGAACCGCACATATTTGAGCATGATCTCGGCGGGGCGATCGTCGATGAACAGGATGATCGGTGAGTAGCAGAGCTTCGAGCGCCGCTCGTCGCGAACCGCCTCGATCACGTCAAGCAACTCGTCGTCGCGCATCCGGGAGCCGAGAAAGAAGTAGGTGACGCCAGCGCGCGACTGCATGGCGCTTGGTCCGTCCAGCTTGCTGACCACCTCGCCGAAACCGAGATGGTGCGCTGTGAGTTCAAGCGACCGCGTCTCGATCTGATCGGCGGCGATGATGAAGGCGCGACAGTGTTCGAACATCGGACGACCCCTCGGTTGTCTCAGTGCGACCGCTTAGTCGTCCAGCACTTACCCTTAGAACAAATCCAGCGCCGGCAATGACTTACACGTTGTCATTACAAGAGGCCCTGCCAGACCGGCGGCGTCAACGCGCATAAGCGCGAGCGCTGAACGACCGATTTTCGGCCGTCTAAGCATCCGCCACAGCAGGGTGCGGAACGCTGCGGACTGTTCTCAGTAGCCGATGCCGCCTTCGCGCCCGGTCTGGCCCCGGTGGCGCAGGAAATGGTCGGCCAGCACCACCGCCATCATCGCCTCGCCGATGGGCACGGCGCGGATGCCGACGCAGGGGTCGTGCCGGCCCTTGGTGATGACTTCGGTGTTCTCGTTATGCGTCGTCACCGTCTGGCGCGGCGTGATGATCGACGAAGTCGGCTTCACCGCAAAGCGGCAGACGATCGGATCGCCATTGGAGATGCCGCCGAGGATGCCGCCTGCCTTGTTCGAGGTGAAATAGGGCCCGGCATTGCCCGCGCGCATCTCGTCGGCATTCTCGGTGCCGGTGAGTTCGGCCGCCTCGAACCCGGCGCCGATCTCGACGGCCTTCACCGCGTTGATCGACATCATCGCCGACGCGAGGTCGGCCGAGAGCTTGCCGTAGATCGGCGCACCCCAGCCCGGCGGCACGCCTTCAGCCACCACCTCGATCACCGCACCCACCGAGTTGCCGGCCTTGCGGATGCCGTCGAGGTAGACTTCCCACTCCTTGGCAGCCACCGGATCGGCGCAGAAGAACGGGTTCTGGTCCACTTGATCCCAGTCGAAGCGCGAGTAGTCGATCTTGTGCGGGCCGATCTGCACGAGGCTGGCGCGCACCGTGACGTTAGGGATCACCAGCCGCGCCACGGCGCCGGCAGCAACGCGTGCCGCGGTCTCGCGCGCCGAGGCGCGGCCCGAGCCCTTGTAGTCGCGGATGCCGTATTTCTGGTGGTAGGTGAAATCGGCGTGCCCCGGCCGGTACTTGTCCTTGATCTCGGAATAGTCCTTGGAGCGCTGGTCGGTGTTCTCGATCATCAGCGAGATCGGGGTGCCGGTGGTCTTCAGCTGCCCGTCGCGCTCGTCCTCGAACGCACCCGAGAGGATCCGCACCTGGTCATCCTCACGCCGCTGCGTGGTGAAGCGCGACTGCCCGGGCTTCCGCCGATCGAGATCGCGCTGGATCACCTCAGCCGAAATCGGCAGCCCCGGCGGGCAGCCATCCACCACCACGCCCAAGGCAGGCCCATGGCTCTCGCCCCAGGTGGTGAAACGGAACAGGTGTCCGAAGGTATTGAACGACATCGCGGGTCCTCAGCGTGCAGGACTTCTAGGAACCTGCCCGATGAAGGTCAATCGGCGCTTCGGTGCAAGCGGGCTCATGCAGCGCGGAGCGTCTTGCTCAGGACGACGCTGCGGTAGTTGGTGTGCGACCATTGCGCGTGCTCGATGAACCGGTACCCAAGCCGCGTGTACCATTCGACGAGGTGAGTGGCAGGCTCCGCCGTGTCGAGGGCCAGTTCCCGGACGCCCGAGGCGATGGCACGTTCCTCCGCATGGGCGAGGAGGCGCCGGCCGAGGCCCTTGGCCTGAAGGCCGGGCTCAACGGCGAACTGAACGAAGGAAGCGACGTCTGCGCGATCATACCAGGGACAACCGCCGGTCCGGGTGCAGTCACGGAACACGATAGTGCCGCAGATCACTCCATCGGCCTCGGCGACGAAGCACTCCCCCTGCTCGATCCGCTTCAGCGTCACATCGGCACCCTGATGCGTCGCCCAAAAGCGCAGCCCCATCCCGGCGAGCCCGGCATAGGCGCGGTGCAGCATCTCGGTCAGTTCGAACACGGAATCCGTCGAACGCCACGGTCGGATGGAGATGTTGTCCACGTGATCCTTCAATCCGACGGGCGGAGGTATGGTCGCATTGCCTTCGCCATCTCGGCGGCGATCTCGATGCGGCGGATCCACTGCAGCGGCTCGAGGTCGTAGCTGTCGGCCGCCGCGCCATATTCGTCGATGGTGCGATAGTAGAGGCCGTGCGCCTCGGCATAGCCGATACGGTGGCCGAGCTGCTCGGCGAGCAGCGGCCAATCGACGTCGTTGGCGATGCTGTCGACCCGGCTGTGCGCGACGATGTCGCTAGCCGCGGCGCGGTCCATCCGGCGCACTGCGAACAGCAGGTCGGCCGAACGGCCGGTCAGCAGCTCGTAGGTCCGGTTGATCGGCATCTCGGTATCGCGCAGGCGCTTCGGCACCGCTGCCATGGCGCGTTCCGTGCGCCCGATGATCAGCAGTTGCGCCTCGGGCTGGGCGGCGAGCACGTCCGCCATCTCGGCAGGATGGGTGTCGATCCAGCGCAGGATGTGGTCCAGATCGGAATAGAGCACGCGATCGGTGCCACATTCGAGCGCCAGCCCGACGGCACTGCGCCGCGCCTGGCCGATGATCGCTTCACCGGTCGGATGCCAGGCGATCCGGGCGCTGAGTGTGTCGGCGAGGACAGCGGCAACGCGAGGGTCCGTCGCCTCGGTCAGGCTGACAGCGAAACCGGCAAAGAGTTGGCGCAGCGCCGGGGCGGCCGCCGCGATCGGGCCGGCGAGGCGTGCCTCGGTGTCATGGAGGATCGTGGCGAATGCTGTGGTGGTCGACATCCGCCGCTCCGCTCAGTCGTCCCAGCTGTGGCCGGCCGGGTACACGACGCTCTTGCCGTCGATGAAATGCACCACCGAGTCCTGCGGCGGGAACCAGTTCACCGCGCGCTCCGCCGGAAAGTCCTCGATCAGGCGGCGGAGGATCCTCAGGATGCCGCCATGCGCGACGATGATCGCCGGACCCTTGAGGGTATCGGCGGCAAAGCTCCGGACACGTTGCGCCACATCCTCGTAGCTCTCGCCCGAGGGCGGACGGAAGAACCAGAAATCGGCGTCGCGCTCGCCGGCAATTGCCATCTCGCCCGAGCTGAGTTCCGTATGGAGCCGGCCCTCATAGACGCCGAACGACACCTCGACGAGGCGGTCGTCGAACCTGACTTCGGGCAGCGGTTCGGCAAACGCCGAGCGGACGCGCTGCATAGTTTCCCGAGTGCGGCCCAGCGGCGAGGCATGCCAGTTGAACTCGTGCGGCGTCCTGCCGGCGCGGGCCAGGATCTGATGCAGCAGCTTGCCGTTGAGGTCGGCCTGCCCACGCCCGATGTCGTTGAGCGGGATGTCCTTCGAGCCCTGGTACCGGCCCTCGGCGTTCCAGTCGGTTTCGCCGTGGCGGATGAAATAGAGTTCAGGCCAGTTGATAGACATCGTGACGCTCGGAAAGAGAAAGGGCCGCCTCGCGGCAGCCCTGGAATAGGTCAGGCAGTGGGCGCGGCGGCGGCAGGTTCATCATCGACATGCATGCCGATGATATTGAAGCCGCAATCGACATACTGGATCTGGCCGGTGACGCCCGAGGAGAGGTCGCTGAGCAGATAAAGCGCGGCGGAGCCGACTTCTTCCTGGGTGACGTTGCGCTTCAGCGGCGCCGCTTTCTCCTGATAGTGCAGCATGGTGCGCAGGCCCGAAATGCCCGAGGCGGCGAGGGTCTTGATGGCGCCGGCCGAGATGGCGTTGACGCGGATGTTCTGCGGGCCGAGGTCGTGCGCGAGGTAGCGGACCGAGGCCTCGAGTGCCGCCTTAGCTACGCCCATGACGTTGTAGTTCGGCACGTACTTCTCCGCGCCGTAATAGGTCAGGGTCAGCAGCGAACCACCGGGGTTCAGCATGGCTTCGGCGCGCTTGGCGACGGCGGTGAACGAGTAGACCGAGATGTTCATGGTCAGCGCGAAGTTATCGGCGCTGGTGTTGATGTAGCGGCCTTCGAGCTCTTCCTTGTTGGAAAAGCCGATGGCGTGGACGAGGAAGTCCATCGTCCCCCACTTCTCCTTGAGCACGCGGAAGGTCTCGTCCATCGCCGCGTCGTTCGACACGTCGCACTCGACCAGCGTGGTGACACCGATCTCGGCGGCGAGCGGCTCGACGCGCTTCTTCAGCGCTTCGCCCTGGTAGGAGAAGGCGATCTCGGCGCCCTGGTCGGCGAGGGCCTTGGCAATGCCCCAGGCGATCGAGCGGTTGTTCGCCACGCCCATGATCAGGCCCTTTTTGCCGGCCATCAGCCCCTGCGCCATCGTTCTGCTCCGTATGGAATGTCTCGTTGGCGCCGCTTGTCGCATAGGGGCTTGGCGTGGGCAAGTTCGCCCTTGCGCCAAGCGGGCCGGGGGCTATCTTCCGGCGCCATGACCACGCTGGCCCCCAAAGACATCGTCCGCGCGCTGAAGGCCCTCCTGGGCGAAGCCGGTACGCTGATAGCCGATCCCCAGGAAATGGCGAGCTATGTGACCGAACCGCGGAAGCGCTTCCATGTCGCTGCTGTGGCCGTGGCGCTACCCGGCAGCGTCGCGGCGCTTCAGGCGCTCTGCCGCTGGGCCAACCAGCACCGGGTGCCGCTGATCCCGCAAAGCGGCAATACCGGGCTGGTCGGCGGGCAAGTGCCGCTGCGCGGCGACGAGGTGATCGTCAACCTTTCCCGCATCAACCGAGTGCGCGAGGTCAATGCGGCGGCCGGGCACATGACGGTCGAAGCAGGCCTGATCCTCGAGGAGGCGCACAAGGTGGCGGAAGAGGCGGGCGCGATCTTCCCGCTCTGGCTGGCGTCACAGGGCTCGGCCCGCATCGGTGGCGTGCTCAGCTCCAATGCCGGCGGCGTGCAGGTGCTGGCCTATGGCAATGCCCGCGAACTCACTCTCGGGGTCGAGGCCGTGCTGGCCGACGGCCGGCTCTACAACGGCCTCAACGCGCTGAAGAAGGACAATACGGGTTACGACCTCAAGGACCTGCTGGTCGGTGCCGAAGGCACGCTCGGCTTCATCACCGCAGCGACGGTGAAACTGTTCCCAGTGCCGGAAGGGCAGGAGACGGCGCTGATCAATGTCGCCGATCCTGCGGTGGCGCTGCAGCTGTTTTACCTCTTGCGCGAGCGCACCGGTTCGCGGCTGACGGCCTTTGAGCTGATGAACCGCTTCGGGGTCGACCTGCAGCTCAAGTACGGCCTGCTGCCGCGCGATCCGACCGCATCGCTGTCGCCCTGGTACGTGCTGGCCGAGGTCAACCGCATGAGGGGCGGCGTGCCCGGCGCGCTGCAATCGGCGCTGGAGGACGTGCTAGCGAGTGGCCTCGTCGCTGACGCCGTGGTCGCTGAGTCCGAGGCTGATCGCACCTTGATGTGGGCGGCGCGTGAGCAGATGAGCGAGGTGCAATCGAAGGAGGGCGCCTCGATCAAGCACGACGTCTCGGTGCCGATCGGCGCGGTCCCCCAGCTCATCGCGGAGGGCACAGCGGCCGTCGAACGCGCCATCCCCGGCGTCCGGCCATGCCCGTTCGGCCACATGGGCGACGGCAACATCCACTTCAACTTCAGCCAGCCAGTCGGCGCCGATCCCAAGGCCTTCATGGCCCGCGAGGCCGATGCCAATGCGGCGGTCTACGAGGTGGTGCGGAAGCTCGGTGGTTCGGTATCGGCCGAGCACGGCATCGGGCAGCTGAAGTCGGGCCTCTTGCGGCAGGTGAAGGACCCCGTGGCGCTCGAGATGATGCACGCCATCAAGGCGGCGCTCGATCCGAACGGTATCCTGAACCCGGGCAAGGTACTCTAGAGCAGGTCACCGCGAGGTGCCTTGTTGACGGGCCGCGCCGGGCGTCCCATTTGGGCAACATGCTGCTCGATATCGGATTTCTCGACGACGCCACCCGGCCCGCGCCCATCAAGCTTGAGGGCCTGACCGAGGCCCAGCGCGCGCCCGGCCTGCACCTCAAGGAGGTGCACGACCATCTGCGCGACAACATGAAAACCCTCGCCGTGCTGATCGACCGCGCCGCGGCCGGCGAAGTCGGCGCACAGCAAGCGACGGACCAGGCCGCCAGCCTTGCGATGGTTGCCAACTACCGCCGCTTCGGCAATCTCTGCGGCCAGCACTGCAACATCGTCAACGCCCACCATTCGATCGAAGACCAGGCGGTGTTCCCGGCCATCGCCGCGCAAGGCGCCGGCTTCAAGGCCATCGCCGACCGGCTGCAGGCTGAACATGTCGTCGTGCATGAGCTGCTGGTGCGGCTGATCGATGCGCTGGGTGAACTCGCGACCGAACCCGGCGCGAGCCGCTTCGCCGATACGCTCGAGATTTACCGCGCCCTCGAATGGGTCCTCCTCAGCCATCTCGGCTACGAGGAAGAGGCGATCGGCGACGCGCTCGGGTACTTCGAGCTGTTCTAGAACAGGTCTAGCTGCCCGCCGCCGCCAGCGGCCACCTTCTTCTTCGGCTTCACCGCCGCCGCGGCTTCGGCCTCTGCCTCTTCGGGCGTGATCGGCCGGATCAACTCCGGCCCATCGACATCGGCGCGGCCGATGGCCTTGCCCACTGGATGATACTTCAGCGAACCCGGAGGCAGCGGCAAGGCCAGTTGTCGGGCGGCGGTGATGTCGAAGTCGCGGGTGTTGAGCCACATGTCGACAGCATCGCCCGTGAGCATCGCCGGCATCCGGTCATAGACCGAGCTGATCTCGAGATTGGGCTCCACCGTGACGATGCAGGCAGTGTCGACCTCCTCACCGTCCGGTCCCGACCAGTTCGAGTAGAGCCCCGCGAAGATCATCGGGGAATCGTCTTCCATGGTGATGTAGTAGGGCTGGCGCTTGCCGTCCGGCCCCTTCATCCACTCGTAGTAGCCCGAGGCCGGGACGATGCAGCGCGAGTGGCGCACAGCGTCGCGGAACGACGGCTTTTCCGCCATGGTCTCGGCCCGTGCGTTGATCAGCAGTGAGAACTCGCGCGGATCCTTCACCCAGTTCGGCACGAACCCCCAGCGCACCAGCTGGATGGTGCGGCGCCCCGACTGCTCCCACACCACCGCGATCGGCTGCGTCGGGGTGATGTTGTAGCGTGGCGGAAAGTCGATCTTGTTGAGCAGGTTGAACAGCTCGACCATCATTTCCGGCGGCAGGGTGGTGGCGTAGCGTCCGCACATAAAGGGGCTCTCCTTCACTCCCTAGTTAGGCACTTGCCGCGCCGAGGACAAACCACAATCATCGGTTTATGCCCGCGTCCCAACGGCCTCCGAATGCTGCGAGTGTCGCGCTGATCGATCGCGACAAGGTGCTGCTGATCCAGCGCGCCAGAAAGCCGTATTTCGGCATGTGGAGCCTGCCCGGCGGGCGGCTCGAGCCGGGCGAAACGCCGGAGCAGGCGGCCGAGCGCGAGATCCTGGAAGAGGTTGGCCTGCGCGTCTGGCGGTTGCACCCGATCCGCCGCATGTTCCTCGGCGAAGGCCGCTTCGTCCTGCAGGTCTATGCCACCGAAGCCTTCGAGGGCGAGATCGTCGCCTCCGACGAAGTCAGCGCGTGGCGTTGGGTGCGAGCGGACGATATCGGCGGCATGTACACCACTCCCGATCTGGGCGACGTGGTGGCCGGAGCCTTCCGCATCTTCGATCGCAGTTGAGGCAATCGGGCGTTTCACTTAAGGATGCGGGCATGCGCTTCCGCCCGCTTCGCCTTGCTCTTGTTGCCCTGCTGCTCGCGGCGGGACCGGCGCGGGCTATCGATCCGCCCTACCAGGCGGAGATGGAGCGGCTCTCGGAAATCCTCGGCAGCCTCTATTTCCTCGATCCGCTGTGCAAGCCCGCCGCCTCATCGGACTGGCGCGGCGAGATGGCCGACCTGATCGCGCTGGATGAGCCTGATGATGACCGCAAGCAACGGCTGACCGGCGCGTTCAACTCAGGCTACGAAGCCTACGCGCGGCTCTATCGCGTCTGCACCGTGTCGGCCCAGCAGGCGATGTCGCGGCTGCTGGTTGAGGCCGAGAAAACCGCCCGCGACATCCACTCGCGCTACGCTGAATAGCGCCGCACCCTCTCGCGCCTTGTCGCGCGTTCGAACCGGAAAAGTCTGCAACTTTTCCTGACGCGCTCTGCGGGTTAACAATAATTGCAGAGTGCATATTAACCTTTTGGAGACGTCTGAGGCGCGCCTCGCGGGCGGGCGTGCTACGGGCGATGTCATGAAACTCTCCAAGACCCTCAAGGGCGACAACGGCAGCATCGAACGTCTCGCCGAGGCCGAACGCGAAGAGCGCCAAGTGGCGCTCGAATACATCGCGGAAGCCTGGAACACCGCCGAGGACGACGGCGTCGCGACGCTGGCGCTGGCCCATGCCTCGCTGTTCGCTGCCATCACCTCGCTGGTCGAGCACCACGGAGAGACGGCGATCTCGGAGCTGATCGCGACGCTGCCCGATCGCATCCAGGCGGGCGAATACAGCCTCAGCCGCTCGCTGCAGTAAGCCTCAGAGCGCTTCCAGGAACCGCATCGGCTGGCCGACGCTCGGGGTCACCAGTTCGCCCTGCCACATCACCTTGTTGCCGCGGACGATCGTTCCCACCGGCCAGCCGGTGACAGTCACTCCGTCATACGGCGTCCATCCAGCGCGGCTCTTTACCCACTCATTGGTGATCGTCTCGCGCCGCTTCAGGTCCACCACCGTCAGGTCGGCGTCGTAGCCGACCGCAATGCGGCCCTTGTTGGCGATGCCGAACAGCCGGTTCGGGCCGTGGCTGGTCATGTCGACGAAGCGCTCGAGGGTCATGCGGCCGGCGTTGATATGGTCGAGCATGATCGGCACCAGCGTCTGCACCCCGGTCATGCCGGAATGGCTGGCCGGGTAAGCATGGTCCTTTTCCTCGCGGGTATGTGGCGCGTGGTCGGAGCCGAGCACGTCGGCGACGCCATTCGCCACCCCGGCCCAGATTCCCTCGCGATGCGCCTTGTCGCGCACCGGCGGGTTCATCTGCGCGTAAGTGCCGAGCCGGGTGTAGGCGGTCTCGTCCAGCGTCAGGTGGTGGGGCGTCACTTCGACGCTCGCCACGTCCTTGTGCGCAGCGAGGAACACCATCTCCTCGGCGGTCGAAATGTGGAGGATGTGCACCCGCTTGCCGGTCTTCCGCGCCAGCGCCACCAGCCGCCGCGTCGACAGCATCGCCGCCTCGGGATCGCGCCATACAGGGTGCGAGGACGGGTCGCCGGGCACACGGAGGTGCTTCCGCTCTTCGAGCCGGTACTCATCCTCCGAGTGGAAAGCAGCGCGGCGCGAAATCGCGGAAAGGATCGCTTCCACCCCGACATCGTCGGGCACCAGCAGCGAGCCGGTGGACGAACCCATGAACACCTTCACCCCGGCACAGCCGGGCAGGCGCTCCAGCTCCGGCAATTGCGCCACGTTGTCGTGCGTGCCGCCGATGTAGAAGGCGAAGTCGCAGTGCATGCGGCGCGTGCCGAGGCGGATCTTTTCCTCGAAGGTCTCGCGCGTCGTGGTGAGCGGGTTGGTGTTGGGCATCTCGAACACGCCGGTCACGCCGCCCATCACCGCCGAAAGCGAACCCGATTCGAGGTCCTCCTTGTGCGTCAGCCCCGGCTCCCGGAAATGCACCTGCGTATCGATGACGCCGGGCAGCACGTGCAGCCCGGTGCAGTCGACCACCTCACCGGCCGAAGCCGCGCCAAGATTGCCCAGCGCGACGATGCGACCGTCATTGACCGCGATGTCCGTGCGGTGCACCCCATCATGGTTCACCACCGTGCCGTTCTTGAAGATCGTCTCGTACTGCGCCATGTCTGTGGTCCGCCTGCCTTTCGGCGGGTGTAGCGGAACCATCCCATGCCCACAATCCTCCGTCCGTCCCGTGCCGCCTTCCGGTTCTCCGGGCCCGAGGCGCAGAAGCTGCTGTTCGACGTGGTGACCGGGCGCCTGCTCGCCCAACCCGGCCCCGCCGTGTGGTGGGCGCTGCTCTCGCCGCAGGGCAAGGTGCAGGCCGAGGGCTTGAGCGGCTGGGCCGAGGATGCCTTCTGGCTCGATGTGGACACCTCCGTCGCCGATGCCTTCCTCAAGAAGATGAAGCTCTATCGCCTCCGCGCCCAGGTGCAGATCGACGACCTGCGCGACACGCACGCCGTCGGCTGGAGCTTTGATGGCTGGACCGAGGGCGTGGTCCACGCCGATCCGCGCGGACTTGGTGAACGCGTGATCGCCGAGAAGTCCGCCACCACCGGCTGGTTGCCGCCGGACGACACTTTTGCCACGCATCGCATCAGCGCGGGCATCCCCGAAGAAGGTCCGGATTTCGGCATCGACCAGAACTTCGCCCACGATATCGGGCTCGACCTGCTCGATGGCATCGACTTCGTCAAAGGCTGCTACATCGGCCAGGAAGTGGTCAGCCGCATGAAGCACCGCGGCACCGCCCGCCGCCGCCCGGTGATCGTCTCCGGCATCGATGCGCCAGCCGGCACATCCGTCATTGCCGGCGGCCGCGACGCCGGTTCGATCGGCGAAGTCGTCGATGGCCGCGCCGTCGCCATCCTCCGCCTCGACCGCGTCACCGATCCGGCCGCGGTGACGGTCGATGGCAAGCCGGTGACGGTTAGCCTTCCACCTTGGGCGACGTACCAGTTCGGGGACGTTTCGCCCGAGGAGTGAAGGCTGATCTCGCGACCGTGATCGCAACTCTTGACAGTATCGAGGCCTCGTCTATAACGCAATAGTTATAGAACGTTCTGGTTATGGATATCCGATCGCGATACCGTCCTGAGCGCCCGACATTGAAGGGAGACCCAAAATGCTTGATCGATTTTCCGCCTACGCGCCGCAAGGGCTGGCAATCCTGCGCATTGTCACCGGCCTGCTGTTCGTCCACGCCGGACTCACCGTCGTCTTCAACTTCCCACCGCCGGTGCAGCCCTCGCCGCCCGAGATACAGACCTTGATGACTGTGGCCGGATGGCTGGAGCTCGTGGGTGGCCTGTTCATTCTCGTCGGCTGGCTGACCCGGCCGGTGGCCTTCGTGCTCTGCGGCTTCATGGCAGTCGCCTACTGGGGTTTCCATTTCCCGATGAGCCCGTTCCCGAACAACAATTTCGGCGTGTCGGCGATCCTCTACTGCTTCATCTTCCTCTATCTGGTCCTCGCCGGGCCGGGGACCTGGAGCGTCGACACGATGCGAGCCAGGGCCACCGCCGCCGCGTGATGGCCGCCTTGCCGACGAAGACCGGGTTTGGCGAATCAACCCCCGAAGACTAGCTTCCTCGGCTTCAAACACCGGGGGATTCCATGGCGCGAGGCAAGGAGCGGGCGTGGCAGCGTATGCTGTCGGGCAGACGGCTCGATATCCTCGATCCGTCACCGCTCGATGTCGAGCTATCCGACATCGCGCACGGCCTCGCCCGCGTGGCGCGCTGGAACGGCCAGACCATCGGCGACTACCCGTTTTCGGTGGCGCAGCATTCGGTGCTGGTGCTCGAACTCTATCGCGCGCTGAACCGCGATGCCGATCCGCGTGCCATGCTCTACGCCGTGCTGCACGATGCGCCCGAATACGTGATGGGCGACATCATCTCGCCGTTCAAGGCGGCGATGGGCGGCAACTACAAGGAGGTGGAGAACCGGCTGCTCGGCGCCGTCTACCTCCGCTTTTCCCTTCCCGCGACGCCCCCGGCGGCGCTGCAGAAGCAGATCAAGCGCGCCGATCGCGAGGCTGCCTTCCTCGAAGCCACCCATCTCGCCGGGTTCGAGCCCGAGGAAGCACGACGCTATTTCGGCGAGCCGAGCTTCCCGGTGTTCGAGTTCGAGCCGTTCGAGAAGCTGATCCGGCCCTGGCCCACCCGCGAGGCCTATGACCGCTTCGTCGAGGTGGTCGAAGAGCTCGCGGCCGCGCTTCCCTAGGTTAAATTTACCTTAATCGCTGTTCCATTTTGACACGCGTTTCGCCGGTATGGTTGATGGTTGGTTAACACCGACCGGAGAACGGCGAATGGATGCGACTCGCGCCATCATGTTTGGGGGAGCAATCGGACTCGGCGCTGCCGCTTTGCTGTCGCTGCCCAACATCCTGCCGCGCGCGGTCGCTGAGGAGGAGCCGATGCACACCTTGCTCAGCACACCCGACGAGGTGTGGCCGCCGGTCTTCGATCCCGACAAGCTGATGCGCTGGAGCTATTACGTGCAGCCCGGCGTCTCGATCGAGCCGGTTGCCGAGACGGTGGTTCGCAAGATCGCCTACGGGCACACCACCTTCGTCAGAGTCATGCAGACCGACAGCGGCGTCTACTCGACCGACGGACTGGCGAGTCCACACATTCAGTATCCAGGCATCATCAAGGAGCCCAAGCCGTCAGCGAAGGCCGGCGTCTGGTACTGGAACGACCGGCACTGGGTGGCGAGCGCCCCGCTTTCGGCCGGCTCGTTCGTATCGATCATCCCGTTTGAAGGCGGGAGCCTCGTGACCACCGAGGATGGGAACTGCGTCGTGGAGGCCAACGGCATCTACTGCTGAGCGGCAGCAGACTCTCTGAGCGACTAAACCATGAAAGCGATGGCAATGGCTGCCGTCCTGGTCCTCGTGGCGGGACCGGCGGTGGCGAGGGACGTCCGTATGCCTCCTGTACTCTTCGACCACGAGCCGATCCAGGACTACCGCGTACTCACTTCGGACCAGGCAACCATCAACCGCATGTGCGCCGATCACTTCGCTGCAGCGCGCCGCAGCGATCCCGACGCCCGTGTCGTAGGGTGCTCCCGCATCGGCGGCGACGTCATCTGGATCGTCAAGGGACTGAGCGCCGAGACCCGCGGCAAGGTGTTGCGCCACGAGAAGGCCCACCTCAACGGCTGGTATCACAGCTAGGCGCTAGAGTTTCGCCCCTTCGGCGACGCTCGCGCCGCCGATCGACACCTGCTTGATCACCAGCGCGTATTCGCTCCGCCCATCGGGCAGGAAGCGGAACACTCCGTCGCGGCCGTTGAAGCCGGCCGGCAGCGTCAGCTGGGCACGGTCGTATTTCGGCGTGCCGTTGGCGAGTGTGCCGGCATTTGCGAGGATCGTCGCGGTGTAGGCGATAGTGGCGAACTTGTGCGGCGCCGAGCCGAACTTCGCCTGGTACTCGGGCAGCAGCGCGTTGTAGCCGGCGTCGTCGATAGCGGGGAAGATCGCCCCGGCCAGCGTCGTGGTGTTGAGGATCGAAGGATCGCCATCCCAGTCGGCCGAGCCGATCAGTTGCACCTTGCCCGGCGCGATACCGGCTTCGTTGAGAAGGTTCGCAAAGCTCGGCGCCGTCGCCCGGTCGGGGATGAACAGCGCATCGATCTGCCCGGCCTGCAGCATCGGCACCAGCTGCGTCACGACGGTGCGGGCTTCGGCTTCCGACGAGAAGTTGTAGACGGCGCGGGCATTCAGTCCGAGATCGGCGGTGGCCTGGCGGAACGCGCCTTCCTGGATGCGGCCGAAATCGGTGGTCGGGAACACACCCGCGAAGGCCTTCTTGCCGAGCTTCTTGGCATAGCCCATCGAGCGCTTCACTTCGCTCTCGGGCAGGATGTTGAGCAGGAACACTCCCGGCGAGGCGGCGCCCGAATTGTTGGAGAAGCCGATCACCGAAATACCAGCCGCCTTCGCCACCTGGCCCGCGGCGGTGACCTGATCGGCGCGCAGCGGCCCGAGGATCAGGCTGACGCCTTCGCTCAGCGCCTGGGTCGCGGCCTGTGCCGCGCCACTGGCCGTGCTGCCGGTGTCCTTCAACACTACGGTGATGTTCTCGCCGATATTGGGGTTGGTCTCGACAAAGCCGATGGCCAGCTCCGACGCATTGGCCATCGAGGTGCCGACTGCCGCCAGATTGGGATCGCCCGAAAGCGGCAGCAGCAGCGCCACCCGCACCGGACCCTTGCCGAAGGTCTTGCCGGTGGCGAGCGGCTGGTTCGCCCCGGCGGTCGTGCCGCCGCCCGGCCCGAAGTTGAAATTGCCCGGCGAACAGGCGGAGAGCAGCGCCGCAGCAGCAAGGCCGAGCCCGAGATACCTGAGCCCTGTCAGCGCGTTCGCGCCCGTTGCAATTCTCACTTGCCCTACCTTTATCAAGTCCCGCACTCTGCCGCGCGTGGCGCACCTTGAAAGGCGTCTATACAGAATCGGGCCCGGCTCATAAAGACCGAGCTTAACTTCGTGTTAATCGGAGGCGGCGTGGACGATCGGCCGAAGAGCTTCTTCATCGCCGGAACCGAGTTTCCCGCGGCCCCTCTGGCGGTCGGGCTGTATGTCGTTGCCACCCCGATCGGCAACCTCAAGGACATTACGCTGCGCGCCCTCGAGACGCTGGCCGCTGCCGACCTGATCCTCTGCGAGGATACGCGTCACTCGGCGACGCTGCTCGATCACTACGGCATCCGCACCGCGCGTAAGTCGCTGCACGAGCACAACGAACGCGCCCGTATCGGCGAGGTGATCGCGAGCCTTCAGGCGGGCCGCGCGGTGGCGCAGATCTCGGACGCCGGCACGCCACTCTTGTCCGATCCGGGCTTCCCGCTGGTCCGCGCCATGCGCGAAGCCGGATTGCCGGTATTCGCCATTCCCGGGGCATCGGCGCTGCTCGCGGCGCTGGCAAGCGCAGGCCTGCCCACCGACGCCTTCGGCTTCATCGGCTTCCTGCCCTCCAAGGCCGGGGCCCGCGCCAACGCGCTGGCAGCGCTCAAGGCGCGCCCCGACACCCTGGTGTTCTACGAGTCGCCCCGCCGTCTCGGCGATACGCTCGCCGCCATGGCTGAAGCACTGGGCCACCGGCCTGCCGCAGTAGCGCTCGAGCTCACCAAGCGGTTCGAGCGGGTCGAGCGCGGCACGCTCAGCGAACTCGCACGCCATTTTGGGGCCGGCGACACCAAGGGCGAGGCTGTGATCCTCGTCGGCGGCGCCGAGGGCGTGGTGGTCGAGGAGGCCGACTGGAAGGCAGCGCTCGAGGAGGCGCTGGTTGCGCAGCCGCTGCGCGCCGCCGTCGACGAGATCACCGCGCGCTACGCCCTCAAGCGCAAGGAGGTCTACGATGCGGCCCTCGCCCTCAAGGCCGAGGAATAACCAGACCCGCAGTGCCCGGCTCGGCGCCGAACTCCTCGGCCGCCGCGGCGAAGCGCTGGCTGCGTGGTACCTGCGGCTCAAGGGCTATCGCATCGTCGCGGCGCGCGTGAAGACACCGGTCGGCGAGATCGACCTTGTCGCCCGCCGCTTCGGGCTCACCGCCTTTATCGAAGTGAAGGCCCGGCAGGCCCGCTCGGAGGAGGCCATGGCCCTCGCTGCGGTCAATGCCGGCCGCATCTCCCGCGCCGCGCAGTACTATGTTGCGCGCCACCCGGCCCTCGCCGAAACGCCCCTCCGGTTCGATGTGATTTTCCTTGCGCCGCGCACGTGGCCGCGCCATGTCAAAGGCGCTTTCGACGCCAGCTAGGACCGCTTCATGTCCCTCAAAATCGCCGTGCAGATGGACCCCATCGCTTCGATCAATCCGGCGGGGGATTCGACCTTCGCCATGATGCTCGAGGCGCAGGCGCGCAAGCACAAGGTGGACTATTACGTGCCGCAGACCCTGGCGCTGCGCGACAACCACGTGTCGGCCGAGCTGGCCCCGATCACCGTGTTCGACAAGCCCAAGGGCGAGCACTACGCGCTGGGCGAGTTCGCACGGGCCGATCTCCAGGCCTACGACGTGGTGCTGATGCGGCAGGATCCGCCGTTCGACATGAACTACACCACGCTCACCCACCTGCTCGAGCGCATCCACCCCAAGACCTATGTGGTCAATCCGCCCGCTGCGGTGCGCAACGCGCCGGAGAAGATCCTCGTCACCGAGTTCCCCGAGCTGATGCCGCCGACGCTGGTGACCCGCGATCGCGGCCTGATCCGCGAGTTCCGCAAGGAACACGGCAACATCATCCTCAAGCCCCTCTACGGCAATGGCGGCGCCGGTGTGTTCCTGCTGCAGGAGGGCGACCAGAACCTCAACTCGCTGATCGAGCTGTTCGAGCAGAGCTTCCGCGAGCCCTTCATGGTGCAGAAGTACCTGCCGGATGTGCGCAAGGGCGACAAGCGCATCATCCTCGTCGACGGCGAGCCGGTGGCCGGCCTTAACCGCATCCCGGCGGATGGCGAAGCACGGTCCAACATGCATGTCGGCGGCCGCCCGGAGCTGTCGCCGCTCACCGAGCGCGAGCGCGAAATCTGCGCCACCATCGGCCCCGCGCTCAAGGAGCGCGACATGATCTTCGTCGGCATCGACGTGATCGGCGACTACCTCACCGAGATCAACGTCACCTCGCCCACCGGCATTCGCGAAATCAAGCGCTTCGGCGGGCCGGATATCGCCGTGATGATCTGGGACGCCATCGAGAAGCGGCGGGCCTGAGCCAGATGACCCCGCTCGCGACGCTGGTCGAGCGAGCGGGTTTTGCGCCGGACACGCCGGTGGCGCTGGCGCGGGTGGCGGGCAGCATCATCGAGGATCACGTCACCGGCAGCTGGCCCAACGGTCAGCCGGTCCTGCCCACCGACCACTTCTACGTCGCCAGCCTCGCCAAGCAGGTCACCGGCACCGCCCTGGCGCTGCTGGTGCATGACGGCCGTGTTGATCCTGACCTGCCGCTCTCCGCCTATGTCGGCGGCCTCCCACCATGGTCGGCAACCATCACGCCACGCCAGCTCGCACATCACACCAGCGGCCTACCCCCCGCTGGCGAGCTCGAAGCCCGAATGACCAGCGACTGGACGGAAGCGTTCGTGTTCGACGCCCTCGCCAATCTCGCCGAGCTGCCCTCACCACCGGCGCCGCCCATGGCTACTCCAACGCCGGCTACGTCCTCCTCGCCCGCATCATCGCCGAAGCCAGCGGCATGCCGCTCGCCGAGTTCGCCGCCACCCGGCTGTTCGAGCCGCTTCAGCTCGACGGCATCGGCTTCGCCACCGACATCACCGCCTTGCCGCAAACCGCGCTGCTCGGCCCGCACCTGCCGCTCACCCACGGCGGCCTCGGCCTTTGGGCGACCGCCCGCACCTTCGTCCAGTGGCTCGACCACCAAAATCGGGACACCCTGGGCATCGCCGCCCTCGTCACCACCCCGGGCCGGCTCAACGACGGCACGCCCGTCGACTACGGCTGGGGCCTCGGCCTCCGCCAGCACCGCGGCCGCCCGCTACTGATCCACGGCGGCGAATGGATGGGCGCTCAAGCCAAGGCCGTGCGCAGCCCAGAACTCGGCGTCGCATTCGCCTGCCTCGTTGCAGGCACGGATGCGGAACGGTTGAACGACCTCGTCACCGCCGGGCTCGCCGACGCGTCGTGATCGACCGCCACACAAAGCAAAAAGCCGCCCACACGGGGCGGCCCTTTGGCATACGGCGGACCGCGATTACATTGCGAAACGCAGGCCGACGAGCAGATTGTTGGTCGGCACGCTGACGGCGTTAGTGGTGATGTCGACGAGATCGACAGTACCAAACGTGTCCTGGTGCTTGAACTCGGCAAACAGCGCCACGTTCTCCAGCAGGTTGGCCCGCGCGCCGATGGCGACCTGGTAGCCGGCGCCGGTGTCGGACAGTTTATCCCCGAGCGTGTCCTCGTAGACAATGTCGACGAAGCCGAGGCCGGCAGCTCCATAGAGCTCGAACGTGTCGTTCAAGGGCACGGCGTATTCGGCTTCCACCATGCCGCTGAGGCTGTGCTGGAACTCGTTGCTGTAGTCGGTGTACTCGGCCGAGGTCCACATCACATCGAGCCCCACCGACAGGCCGAGAACAGGCGTCCTCATGCCCACTGACGCGCCGAGAGCCGGCCCGAGGTTAAGGTCGTAGTCATCACCGTTCCACGTCGCGATACCGGGCAGGACTACGCCACCGTAAACCTCTGCATAGAAACCGCCGAAATCCGGAGCGGCAGGCGACCCCGCTGCTTCATCGACGATGAGGTCGGCGGCGAAAGCCGGCGTGGCAGCGAGCAGTGCAATCGCCGCAGTGGTCGGGATCAGCTTATTCATTGGTGCCCCAAAACTAAGTATTCGCGTCACCGATACTATGGTTCGCCTCGCTGCACAGTTACCGTCGCCTCAGGACAACGCAAATTCCTCAACTGTAGCGCCGACGCCACACCGGTGGGTGGACCAGACGTCGCTAGTGATCACTCATCGCTCTCGGCCGCAGTGAGGTAGTGCGCGTCCCACTGCTCGTGCGGGATGAAGTCACCCACCGAGAACTCGAAGCGTTCGACTGTCGAGAAGTCGGCGGCGGCGGCGCAGCTGAAGTGCACTTCGTACCATTCACGGCGGCTGCGGAAGGCGGCGCCGTCGGCGATCAGCGCGCCGTCGCGCATCGCCATGTCAGCCATGGCGTAGGCGACGACGGTGTCAGGGTCGTATTCCGGCCGGGCGTGGCGGATCTGCTCGATCGCCTCGATGCTGCACAGCTGCACCAGCCGCTCACTGCCATCGAGCGTCTTCATCCCATCCCGCAGGGCTTCGCTGGCCGGTTCTGCGAGCAGGCTCCCGGCGTAGAAGTCGGTGGCACTGATGGTGCGGGTACTGGGTTTCGCGGCTGGAGCTGTTGGCGCGTTCGGTGTTGCATCCGGTGTCGTGGTGGCAGCCGGCGGAGGGCTGGCCTCCGGCACTTCAGCCGGCTTGAGCAGCGCCGCGAATTGCGCCGCCGAAACGATCTCGACGGCAATGCTGCGCGGCATCACCGGCCGCAGCCGCTGTATGTTCGGCCCGATCAGCAACAGCGCCAGCAGCGCGCCATGCAAGCCGAACGACGCCAGCGTCCCCCACAGCGGTCGCGGCGCAGGCAGTACATCGATCGGCGATGCGTCGAGGGTAATGGTCATGGCAGCCGCTGTTCAGTCGGGCGGCTTTGCGGCTGATTTGCGGAGGTCTTGCGCGACCGGGTGAAATCCTTCGCGCCCTCTCGCCTTTCGGCCCGGCCTCGGCCATTGTCCCGCCATGCCCGTCGATACGCTTCTCCTCGCCCTGACCACGTTCTTCGCCACCCTTGGGCCGGCGGATCTGCTCGTCGTCTATGCGGCGCTGACACAGAAGAACACCCAGGCTGAGCGGCGCTCGATGGCGCTGCGCGGCACCGTCATCGCCGGCGTGATCCTCCTGTTCTTCGCGGTGTTCGGCGAGGTGCTGCTGCGCTTGTTCGGCATCACGTTGCCGGCGCTGCGCATCGCCGGTGGCATCCTCTTGCTGCTGATCTCGATCGACATGGTGTTCGCCCGCCACTCGGGCGGCACCGGCACGACGCCGGAGGAAGAAAACGAAGCGCAGCACCGCTCCGATATCTCGGTGTTCCCGCTGGCGACGCCGCTGCTCGCCGGTCCCGGCGCCATCAGCGCGGTGATCCTTCTGACCACCGGCACCGGCGGCTTCAATCTCGCCTGGTTCGTAGTGGTCGCGGCGCTGCTGGCGATCCTGTTGCTCTGCTATGTGGTGATGCTGGTCGCCATCCCGATCCAGCGGCTGCTCGGCATCACTGGCCTCGCCGTGGTCAGCCGCGTCGTCGGCGTGCTGCTCGCGGCCCTCGCAGTCCAGTTCCTGCTCGATGGGGTGAAAGCCAGCGGCCTGATTACCCCGCTGCTCGAAACCGCCGCCAAATAGCGAAGGGCCGCGGCGATGCCACGGCCCTTGAACAATGATCGATCAGCCCGATTACTTCTTTTTCGCCGGAGCGGCAGTGGCGGGGGTCATCCCGGCCGTCGCCAGCACTTTCGGCTTTTCCTTCTTGGGCTTCTTGGCTTCCTTGTTGGATTTCAGCTGACCCTTGGCCATAGCGTATCCCCTTCCATTGTTTCGCGCCGACTCCGCCGGCAAATCACTACGTGAGGCTAGAACCAAGGCGAAATACTGACAAGGCCGCCAAGCACTCGCGCACCGTTACTTGTGACTTTGGCAACGTCCCTGCGGGCCCAGCCGGTCGACAGTACGCGGGTCGCACCCGGTGAGCAGGAACGTCACCCAGTCGCCCTCGCTGCCATAGAACGCGTTGCGGTCGACTTCGGTGCGCACGCCCGACATCGTGCCGGTCTGCGTCCACTGCCAGAACAGCCACGGCTCGTCGCCATACTTGGTGTGCGGCTCGGCGGCAGTCGAGCGCAACCAGAACGAGGAATCGAAGTGCTCACCCGCGAGGATGTCGCTGTAGAAGTTCATGTCGGTATAGATGATCGGCACCTTGCCGGTGTGCCGCTCCATCTCGGCGAGCATCACGCGGACTTTCTCCAGCACGTCCTCGCGGTTGAACTTGTTCTTGCAGCTCGAGTGGTTGTTCCACTCGAGATCGAGCACCGGCGGCAGCGCGTCCGGATCGTTCGGCACCATGCGCCTGAACCACGCGGCCTGCTGCGAGGCGAGGCTGCACCAGGTCATGAAATGATAGGCGCCACGCGCCAGGCCAGCCGCCTGGGCGCCGCGCCAGTTGTCGTAGAAATTGGGGTCGATGTAGTCCTTGCCCTCGGTCGACTTGATGTAGACGAAGTGCACCCCGCCACCCCGCGCCGCGTTGAAATCGACGCGGCCCTGGTAGCGCGCCACATCCAGCCCCTGGATCGGCAGGCCCCAGGCCCGCCGCACCCCGTCATGCGGATCGTTGTCGCCGGGGATGCCACGATAGTCATGCGTAGGCGAGCGCCCGCAGGCGGCAAGCAGCAGGGTTAGCCCGACCAGCAGCAGGGATTTGGCGAACGGAAACGCGGGGCGGGCGGCGGCAAGCATGCTGGTCGTCTGGCTTTCGGACAGAGATCGGAAGCCTTTGAATCAACATGGCGCGCTTAACGAAACCTTGCGCTAACCCTTTGTTATTCCAGCATGGTTAACGCGGGACTCGCGCTGCGCCGGACAGTTTGATAGCTTCTGATGGCAATCGGTCGGGGGGCCAAAATTGCCATCAACTGCTTCAATCGTGATCGAGTGGGAAAACGCGCTGCTGTCCGATGTCGACCGGGCACGCCAGATGCTGTCGAGGCTCGGTGAGCAAGCCAGGGACTACGCCCGGTCGCACAACACCCGGTTCGAGCTGCTCGTCGCCTATGATCCGGGCGAGGTCGATGTCGCCGTGCCGCGCTCAACCGTCGATGAAGAACTCGACCCGGCAAACTGGCCCGGCGATATCCGCTACATCGCGGCCCCCGGGTTGCATTATTTCGAGCAGAAGAACCTTGGCGCGGCCTCGGCCACCGCCGATACGGTCGTCTTCCTCGATAGCGACGTCATCCCGGATGCCGGCTGGCTCGGCCACATGCTGGGGGCGGTGGATCGGGATGACGTGCAGGTGGTCGGCGGCCACACCTACCTTGCAAGGGACACGCTGCTCGACCGCCTGTTCTCGGGCTTCTGGTTCTTCGAACCCAACCCCAAGCACACCGGCGTCAGCCCGACCGGACATTTCTACGCCAACAACGTCGCCTTCAAGCGCGAGATCCTCGAGCGCTACGGCTTCCGCCGCGCCGGCAGCTATCGCGGGCAATGCGTCGAGCTGGCGGGCCGTCTCAAGGCCGACGGCATACAGATCTGGCGGGCGGCCGATGCGACTGTCAGCCACCCTGCGCCCGAAGGGCTGCGGCATGCGTTCATCCGTGCTGTCTGCCAGGGCCACGACAATGTCTACTGGCGGCGGCACAAGCGACCGCTGGGCTGGCTGCACGCCAGCCCGCTCGGCGGCGCCGTACGGCTGGTGCGTACCATCGGCAGGAACGGGCAGACGATCGCGTCACGTGCCCGCCCGCTGGGTCTCGATCCGCTCACGGCAAGCGGCTCGTTCGTTTTTGGAGCGGGCTACGCGCTGGTGATCTACGGCGCCGAAATCGTCGCCTACTTCGCGCCGGGGCTGATCAGAAATCACGTTCAGATGTAGGCCGGTGGAAGTGCACATGTCCGACCAGGGATTTCTCTACTGCGCCAGGGGCGACCGTTGGCTCATCGAAGCCGAACGCTCCGCGGCAAGCATCAAGGCGGTGATGCCTCAGGCTGCAGTGGCGATTGTTGCCGACAAGCCCATGCCGCAGCACTTGTTCGACATCCAGGTCGCGCCGCCCCCAGGCATGCACGTCAAGTCGCTCAAGATGTGGGCAATGCGACACAGTCCGTTCGCCCGAACGGTGTTCATTGACACCGACACCTTCGTCTGCGATCCGGTCCCCGAGTTGTTCACGATCCTCGATCGCTTCCCGCTGGCGGCGGCCGTAACGCCCTTCTGGACCGTCGAGCTGCAGCAGCGGGGCGGAGTGTCGGACGATGACGGCATCCCGATATCGTTCCCCAAGCTGAATTCCGGATTGGTGGCGCTGCGCAAGGATGCCGAAACCGATGCTTTCCTCGATTTCTGGTCAGCGCGGCATACCGAGACAGGTCTCAAGCAGGATCAGCAGCCGTTCCGCCACGCGCTCTACCACACCGATATCCGCTTCGCAGTGCTGCCCATGGCCTACAATTATCGGCTGCCTTATCCGGGCGCGATCGGCGGCGGCGTCAAGATCCTGCACGGACGTGTTCCAGACATGGCCGGGCTGGCGAAGCGCGTCAACCGAACCTCCAAATGGCGGATCACCGCGCCGCTCAACCGGGTGGCCCGGCAGATCTGGTACGGCGTCGATCGCACACAATAGCCGGAGCGGCAACGTGGCATGGATACAGTCGAGGCCAGGTCTCGCTCCCGCGGTGAGCTTATCCGGCATCGGCGCTACGTGCTGAGCAGGACGACGGCAAGCTGAATGCCTCGGCGGTTATTGTTGTTCCGATATTCTGTTCCCTTAATGTTCTTGCGCCATCCGTAATTCTCCTGATAGCGTTCGGCGCGGGGATGGTTGGGGGCGTAGTGATGGTCACGCGGGTCGCGACCGTGGCGTTTCAGGGTATCGAGGCGGTGCCGGTTGACGTCCAGGTGCAGATCGCGCCGGGGCTTCCGAACTTCTTTCTCGTCGGCCTGCCCGATAAGGCGGTGAAGGAATCCGGCGAGCGGGTGCGCGCCGCGCTTTATGCTTCCGGCCTCAGCCTGCCGCCCAAACGCATTACCGTGAATCTCGCGCCGGCCGATCTCCCCAAGGAGGGCAGCCACTACGACCTGCCGATCGCGCTCGGGCTGATGGCGGCCATCGGCGCCATCCCGTCCGACGCGCTGGAGGGTTATCTGGCGCTGGGTGAACTCGGCCTAGATGGCCGGCTGGCGCCGACCGCCGGGGTGCTGCCTGCGGCGATCGCCGCGCTGTCGCGCGACATGGGCATCATCTGTGCTGAAAGTGCGGGGCCCGAGGCGGCGTGGGCAGGCGACGACCTGGAAATCGTCGCGCCGCAGACGCTCTTGGCGCTGGTCAACCACCTCGGCGGCTTCCAGCTTTGCACCCGGCCGGTGCCGCGGCGGCAAACCGACGCAACAGGTCTCCCGGACCTGTCCGAAGTCCGCGGCCAGGAAGTCGCCCGCCGCGCCCTCGAAGTGGCGGCGGCCGGTGGCCATAACCTGCTGATGTTGTAGACCATTATTTTTTCGCCGCCTGTTTCGTTGGCGGACCAATGTCCGCTTTGCGCCAGAAGCGGTCATTGCGCTCTGGCCCTCAAGCGTGCGTTGTTCTGGCTTTGGCCTACGAACATCACTGAACTCACCCCCAGGGAATCGCTCAGCTCAAATTGAGGACTGGAAGCGCTAGCCGGCTGAGAAAGCGCGGGCCGCCTACGACCGTCTGGTGGGCTAGCTTGAATTCACTTGGCCGAGCCAGCACGGACGAAACTTGAGATTGAGGGTTTCGATCGAAGCGCGGGAAATTTGATGAGGCGATCTGCAGGCGGATGCGGCTACCCTCTGCGAACATATGGCTGATATGGCCGAGCCTGACGACAATTTCGGCCGGCCTCTTGCTACAGACCGGTTGGCGATAAATGCCGTCGACGAGGCCAGTGCTGCGGTTAGTGCTGTCCACTTCGCAGAGCCTGGCCGTCCAATCTGCTGTCGGGGCGTCCGAGGCGACCCAGACGGTGAGCTCGACCAGGCCTGTTACGTCCAGGTCTGTGTCCAGTGGCTCGGACGTGAATAGCAACACATCGTCGCGGCTCTCGATGTGCTTTTGATCCTTCGGGCCGGAATTGCGGCCCAGCTGGAGGCCGGGTACATAGTTGGCGCCGCCGACGGTGGGCACTGGGTTCAGCGTGTCCGACGTATAAGTGCGTGACCAGTCTTCTGACGTAATCGGGCCCAGGCCGGATTGACTGAGGTATAGCTGGCGTATTCCGGTGTAGGGCAAAGGCCAATCCGAGGCGCTGTGCCAGGAGTTCGAGCCGGACCGAAAGTATCGCACCATGGGCGTCGCGGGCACGGTACCGGCCTTCGCCTCGTCGAAGAAGGCCAATTGCTCGGTGACCAAGGTGGCCGTCGAAGCGGCGTAGCCGAGCCAGCTATCCCCCTGCCAGTCGGTCGGATTGCAATGCGACCAGGGCCCGATGATGAGACGGTCCCGAACGTCCGCGGCGCGGTTCCAGCGGCTGCGCACGGTTTCGAAAAGCTCGATCGCCCCCTCAACGAACAGATCGTTCCAGCCGGGGGTGATGAGGAAGGGCACGTCGCTGGCCTGGAGGGCGTCGAGATGTTCGCGATCTTTCGTACCCGAGGCCGCCCGCTCGGCATTGAACCAGGTGGCGGCATAGGGCGCGAGCGCAATCAGGTCGTCATCAAGAATTGGCAGCCGGGCGAAGGCGACGTGCGGATCTTTTTGGAAGTCAGCAAGGACGCGTGTGGCTCTCTCCGCATCTGCCTTCGGCATGTCATTGAGGCGGCGCCGCAAATCCTCCGGGCCGAGACTTTCGATTACCCATAGCAGGAGAAAGGCCAGTTCGTGCGCTCCGCCGCGATAGCTCCAGGTGTCGCCATGGCGCGCGGTGGTCAGGAACGGCGAGACGGCGATCAGCCCTTCGGGATGGTCAGCCGCAGCCAGGACTTGCGTGGCCCCGGTATAGGAGCCGCCAAACATCATCACTTGGCCATTGCAAAAGCTTTGCTGGCGCAGCCAAGCGATCGTATCGGTGCCGTCTTCTGCCTCGTTGGCAAACGGGGTGAAGGTCCCGTCCGAGGCATAGCGGCCGCGTGTATCCTGGACCACGATGGCGTAGCCGCGCCGAAGCGCTGCCAGGAAATCCAGAGTCGAGAAGGCATCGTCCTTTCGATAGGGTGTGCGCTGGAGCAATACAGGCCATTGGCCGGTCTCGTCTGGCAAACAGACATTCGCGCGCAGATTGCTGCCGTCGCGCATGGCGATCTCGACGGAGTCGAGAATGCGAAAGGCACTGTTCGTCGCCATCTTGGACATTTCCTAGCTGCGTGCAGGCGGGCGGGTGGAGCCGCGCAGGATGAGATTGCACTGTATCGTGCGGGTGGTGGTTGCAGCGACGTCAGTACCCTGCAGTCGTGCCAGCGTGGTGTCGACGATGCTTCTGGCGATTTCATCGATAGGTTGGGAAATGGCGGAAATGCCCCCGGGGTAGAAGCGAAACAGCTGCGTGTCGTCAAAGCTCACCAGAGAAAACGTATCGGGTATGCTCCAGCCATGGTCGCGGGCGCTTTCGAGAACGCCGACCGCAATCTGGTAATTTGCAGTGAATATCGCCGTGGGAGGGCGTTCCAGGTGCATCAGCCGCGCACTTGCGGCGTACCCACCGTCGACGTGCCAGTTGCCCTGCTCAATGAACGCGTCTTCCAGATCGATCCCTGCGCGTCGCAATGCCGTCACGTACCCTTCGCGGCGTGCAACGCCGGTGGAGACGTCCTGCCGGCCGGCGATGTGGGCTATCCTGGTGTGGCCGAGATCAATGAGGTGGGACACAGCGCGGGCGGCGGCGTTTTGATTGTCGACGAAAACGCGATCGACGTTCATGCCCAGAACGTCGTTATTGTAGGTGATGACGGGAATATTCTCCTCGATGATCCTCCGGACAGCCGCAGCCGCCTCCGGTGCGCCACCCATGATCAGGGCGTCCACACGCTGTCCAACGAAGTAGTCGACGGCATCCATCACCTCCTCCTGCCGCTCGTCGTGGCAGTAGGTCATTATCTTGTAGCCGGAAGCCTGGAACTGCCTGGACAGCTTCTCAAGAAGCGTGCCGTGGAATTCATCGATCTCACGAACCAAAAAGCCGATCACCTTCGTGGAGTCGGCCCTGATGGCCCTCGCCATGGAGTTGGCGCGAAAGGAGAGCGCCTCGATCGCCCGTTCCACCTGATCACGGTTCGACTGCCTCAAGGTCTGCCCGTTGAGATAGCGAGAAACAGTGCCCACGGAAACGTTGGCCGTTTTAGCAACGTCGTAAATCGTCGCCTTCCGATCTGAGATCATCTGCCCTGCTCATCATTAAGTCGTTCGAACGATAGAATCGGCTTGTTCACCGTGCCACGCGTGAGGACTACGGCGCGATGGATATGCAGGGAAGGCACGTCTACTTCCAGCCGACCATCGAGGGATCTCGCAGCGAACTGCTCACCGCTGAGGGCATCGTAGGCGCTCCAATCCCCCTCCAGCCTTATGCTCGTGCGCGACGGGCCCAGGACCGGTATGTCTTCGATAATCTCGATCGCCTGGCGATGATGACGCGCCGGCAGCTGTACTGACCGCCCCCTCACCTGCGGAGTGCCATGCATCAGGTGCAGCACATAGTCCTCGCCTGACTTGGCGAGGCTGACCCGGGCGGCCGACGGAAGATCGGTAACCACCAGTGGATCGGGAAGCAACCGATTGATGACTGCGTCCACCAGGTACCGGTAGAGCGGCTGACCGGCGTCGTGATAGGCGCCGAAAATCGGCAGCGCGATGTAGCCGATTCCTCCGTTCACCGTCGCTGCGGGGCCCGGGCTGGCCGCATACGGATTGTCCGGTGCATGCTGGTGCGAGCAGAAGTGAGCGTAGGTCCGGTCGAAATACGGATCCCGCAATTCCGCCAGAACCTCCGCCGTCTGGACGCTGACGCACTCGGACGGACAATAAATGACGAACGGAGCGTCGGGGAGTTTCTTCAGTCCGGCCGCTGCCACATAGGAGGTTTCGAACTTGTTCTTGCCAAGGTAGGTTATGCCGCCATCGACACTGAACGCGCCGGTCAGTAGGTCGATACCAGATGTGCCTGACATGAGGATCTTTCCGCCCTTCTTAACGAAGGCGGTTAACCTCAGGCCGAGCTCGAGGTCCACCGGAATGTTGTCGGGGAGGATGATCAGCCTGTAATTGCCGAAGGCGGCATCTGGGTCGATGATGTCGAAACCGCGATGGCTTTCGAGCAGCATCCGGACGGCGCCGTCATCGACTGCGTGGTTCTTGCCATCCTGCTCCCGATGGAAATATTCGGAGGCGAGAATGGCGATTTCGGCCTGGTATTGCGCTCCCTCCAGGAGCGGCCCCAAGCGACGGATCCGGTCGTAGGCCGGAGCGATCGTCGCATAAGTGGCCCGGTTCATTCGACCGCTGGGGTGCAACTGGTCGCCGACGAGGCATTTCGCGCCCAAGGCCGACATCTGTGCGGTCTCATAGATCAGTGCATCGGGATGTTTGAACCCGCCGAAGTCGCCCCAGGAGGTGTGAAACTTTCCGGTCTGGCCAAGGAAGTCAAACCCCAGATAGTCGGCATATCGGGCAGAAGCGGGGAAGTGATCATAGCCCCAGCCTCCGGTCGGCAAACTCTCCAGTTCCAGGTGCGAATAGGCGCGATAAGCGTCCTTGCCGTGCTTTGCGATATGGCCGGAATTATAGAATACGCGCGTGCCCGGGTTTGCAGCGTCGACATGAGCCGAGAGTTCCGACCTGACCTCTTCAAGTACGGCGTAGTCGTTTTTCAGTCGGTCCGCCGGAAGAAGCGGATCCAGGCCACCCCGCAGCATTCGGTCGAGACAGTTGGTGCAGACGCAGTCGGGGGGCTGCAGGATGTCGAAGAACACGCCCGGCGGATTGTAGAGGGCTATGATCTCACTCGTCTGCGCCTTCAGCTCCTCCATATATGGCCGATGGGTCAGGCAGATCGTGTGCCATGCCGCCGAGAGCTGCCCCAGTGCCGATCTTTCAGTCGGATCGGCAAACGCCAGGGAGTTCGTTGCGCTCATAGCCCGCCACTCGGGGTGTTCGCGGGCGACGCGTTCATCCCACTGCACCGAGAGGTAGATGGGCGTTTCGATATCGGCCGCTCGGCAGGCGGTGACCATCTCACCGAGGAGGTTGGGCCGCACAAGGGTGGGATGCAACCTCCCTGCCTGCGTCGGATAGTACGACCAGCCGTGATGGCACTTGGCGAAGAGGGTTATCGAATCGACGCTTGCATCCCGGAGCGTTCTTACGAAATCGTCCGCGTCGAACTCAGCGCCAACGTTTGGAATGTGTTCGGAGGTGTGGAAGTCCAGGTGAACCTGGCGTCGACGGAGGAGAGGGTATGCAATCATCGTTATTCCTTGCCGCCGGACGTGTTGCTGGCGCCCATGACGAAGTATTTGTGAAACAGTATGAAAACGAGCAGTGGCGCGGACAGCGTGATGAGGGCTGCGACGGCCTGTTGATCAACATGGCCGTTGAGATCGATCTGGTTCATTTCCATGCCTGCACGACAGGAACGTCCGGCGCGCGAAACACCGTCGCGACATCCGGGTTAGGTGAGATCGGCGCATCCCGATAAAGAAAACACGTCAGCAGCCGGTGGGCATCAGGCGTGTATTGGGGAGGCGGCGACTCCCAGCACATCTCCATGACATGCGGGCAGCGCGGCGCGAACTTGCAGCCGGGGTTGGCGCGCGAGGCCGAGGCTTCCGACACCGGGATCTCCTCGCCGCCCCAGGCCTTCGACAGGTCGGGCAGCGGGATCGATGAGACCAGCAACTGCGAGTAGGGGTGCTTGGGCGCCCCGATCACCCGCTCCACCGCCCCCGCCTCCGACACCGTGCCGCGATAGAGGATCATGATGTTGTCGCATATCTGGAAGGCCGTGGTCAGGTCGTGCGTGATGTAGACGATCGAGATGCCGAGCTCGCGGTTCAGCGTCTTCAGCTCGTCGAGGATAGTGGCGCGCAGCGACGCATCGACCATCGACACCGGCTCGTCGGCAATAATCAGCTTGGGCCGTAGCAGCACCGCGCGGGCCACCATGACGCGCTGGCGCTGGCCGCCCGACAGCTCGTGCGGAAACCGCCCCAGCGTGTCTTGCGGCCGCAGGCCGACACGCTTCAGCGCGTCCTCGATCATCGCCCGTGCGCCGGCCTGGCTGTCGGCGAGCTTGTAGCGCTTCACCGGCGTCTCGAGCACGTGGTCGATCCGGTAGAACGGGTTGAACACGTCGAATGGGTCCTGGAACACCGGCTGCACCTCGCGGCGGAACTGCCGCTGCTCGGCGCCGGTCATCCTGGCAACGTCCTTGCCCTGGTAGAGCACGTGCCCATGCGAGGGGTTGATGAAGCCCAGCATCATTCGCGCCAGCGTGGTCTTGCCGCTGCCGCTTTCGCCGGCGACGGCGGTCATCGACGGGCTGGTGTCGGACAGCGACAGCGTCACGTTGTCGAGCGCGGTGAAGGCGCCATAGTTCTTGGTGACGCCCTGCATTTCGATGAGAGCGCTCACGGGCGGAGCTCCTGGTGGGCACGTGTCATGGGCGGCAGCGGCGGGAGCGCCGCATGCTCTGGATACAGGTGGCAGGCGGCGCTCTGGGCGGGCGCCACCTCCTGCAGCAGCGGCGTCTCGCGCACGCAGCGATCGAAGGCCAGCGGGCAGCGCGGGTTGAAGCTGCAACCGGGCGGCAAATCGACCAGCGGCGGTGGCAGGCCGGGGATGCCGGTCAGCTCACGCTTCCGGTCGATGCCGGGGAGGCTGTCGACGAGCAGCCGCGTGTACGGGTGCTTGGGGCTTTCGATCATCTGCTTGACCGGCCCGATCTCGACGAGCCGGCCCGCGTACATCACGCCCACCGTATCGGCGAACTGCGCGATCAGCCCCATGTCGTGACCGATCAGCACCACGGCGGCGCCGAGCCCGTCCTGCAGCCGCCCGAGCGTCTGCATCACCTGGCGCTGCACCACTACGTCGAGCGCGCTGGTCGGCTCGTCGGCGACGATCACCTTGGGCGCCAGCGAGGTGGCGATCGCCATCGCGGCGCGCTGTTTCATGCCGCCGGACAGTTCGTGCGGGTAGCGGCGCGCCACCTCTGGCGCGAGGCCGACGTTCTTCAGCAGTTCCTGCACACGGGCATCGAGTTCGGCGCGGCGCATGCCGGGCTTGTGGGCGACGATCGCGTCGATCATCTGCTCCTCGAGCCGCATCACCGGGTTTAGCGAACTCATCGCGCCCTGCGGGATCAGCGCGATATCGCGCAGCCGGGTTTCACGCAGTTCCTTGTTGCTCATCTTGAGGATGTCGCGGCCGTCCAGCATCACCGAACCGCTGGCGATGCGGCCGGGCGACCGGGTCAGGCGCATCAGCGCTGTCGCCATGGTGGTCTTGCCCGAACCGGATTCCCCGATCAGCCCCAGCCGCTCGCCCGGCAGCAGCGAGAACGACACGTCGTTCACGGCTTTCGCCGGACCCTTGCCGGTGTCGTAGTGGACGTTCAGATCCTCGACGACGAGGATGGGGTTGGTCTTGTCGGTCATCAGCGTTTGGCCAGCTTTGGGTTGGCGAAGCGGTCGAAGCCGACGGATGTCAGGAACAGACCAATGAAGATCGCGGCGATGACCACGATCGGTGGACCCCACCACCACCAATAGCCGCGCAGCACCGCAGAGGATTGCTGGCTCCAGTAGATGGTGTTGCCGAGCGTCATCTCGTCGAGCGCGCCGAGGCCGAGGGCCTCGAGCCCGATGACGGCGAGGATCGAGCCCGAGACGGTGCCGACGAAGCTCGCGACGATGTAGGGCATGATGTTGGGCATGATCTCGGTGAAGAGGATCTCCCACTGGCTCTCGCCGTTCACCCGCGCCACCTCGACATAGGATTTCTCGCGGATGGTGAGCACCTGCGCCCGCACCGTGCGGGTGGTGAACATCCAGCCGAGCGAGGCGACGACCAGCGCCATCACCAGCGTGGTCATGCGGTCGATATTGCCGGCGATGATCACCAGAATGGCGATGGCCGGCACGGTCAGCAGGGCATCCGAGATCACCCGGATGACCGCATCGATAATGCCGCCGAAGTGTCCGGCGATGAGGCCGAGCGCAGTGCCGAAGCCGACGCCGATGAAGCCGGCGATGAGGCCCATCTTCAGGGTGTTCGGGGTGGCGTAGATCAAGAGGGTCCACATGTCGCGGCCCTGCGAATCCGTGCCGAGGAAGTACTCGGGCGAGGGGGGCCTCCGCGGACGTACAGCGCCGACCTGGGCGTTCACCGCGTCGACGAAGAACGGGCCGATGGCGCTGAACAGCAGAATGGCGGCGAGGATGGCGAGGCCGAGCAACAGCACGCCGCTGATCCGGCCCTGCTCGTAGTTGCGGCGAAGGGAGTTGAGAAGGTTCATCGCCGGATCCTCGGGTCAAGCAGCGGGTAGATCAGGTCGACGAGGAACAGCAGCACCGCCAGCGAGACGATCAGCATCAGCACCACACCCTGGATGACGAAGTAATCCTGGCCGCGGATCGCGACGTAGAGGAGGGAGCCGAGCCCCGGATAGTTGAAGATCACCTCGACCAGCACGGCGCCGGAGACCACCGAACCGAGAGACAGCGCCAGCGCGGTCACCTGTGCCAAGAGGGCGTTGCGCATGCCGTACCAGACGAAAATCCGGTTCGGATGCAGGCCCTTGGCCTCGGCGAAGGTGATGTAGTCCTCGCCCAGCACCGAGACCATCTGGCTGCGCATGCCAAGCGCCCAGAAGCCGACATTGCCGAGGATAATGGCGAGGCAGGGGAGGAACGCGTGCCGCAGCATGTCTTCGGTGGTGGCCCAATCGAGCCGCATGATGCGGGTGGTGTCGACGCCGCCGGCGGGTGGGAACCACTTCAGCACCACGGCGAAGAAATAGATCAGGATGATCGCCAGCAGGTAGAACGGGATCGAGGTCAGGATCATCATCAGCGGCACGATCGACTTGATCGTCCGGCCGGACCCGGGCCAGGCGAGACGAGCGCCGAGCAGCGAACCGACGCTGAAGGCGATCAGGGTCGCCACGGCAAGCAGCGTCACCGACCAGGGGAGCGCATTGCCGATCATGGTCGAGACCTTTTCGGGGAAGTTCGCGAACGACACCCCGAGGTCGAGTTGGAGCAGGTCACCCCAGTAATTGATGTATTGCGTGAGGATCGGCGCATCGAGGCCGTACTTGGCCCGATAGGCGGCCGAGATCGCCTGGATATCGACATTCTGCGCCCCGCCGCTCGTCTGCAGCCGCGCCAGCGCCGTCTGCACCGGGTCGCCCGGAAGCAGGCGGGGGATGATGAAGTTGATGCTGACCGCGACGAAGATGATCAGCAAGAGCTGGCCGAACCTCGTCAGCAGGTAGCGCAGGAGTTCCTTGCTCATCGGTGAACCGATCTTGCGGACTGCCTGTGAGGGCGCCACACCCTCGGTGTCATCCCAGCGAAAGCAGGGATCCAAGCCTCCGCCCGCGCCAGCTGATAGTTGGATCCCTGCTTTCGCTGGGATGACATCGGTGGGTGTTGCATTGTCCATCTCCACTAGGGTCACGGATGCGGGCGGCAGAGAACCGCCGCCCGCTTACGGTTGTGGCGCTTACTGCGCGCCGCTCGGCTTCAGGTTGTGGATCACCACGTTGAACGCCTCCCACGGCGTGTACGGGGCGACGTACGGGTCAGCCGCGGACGGCCAGCCGGTCCAGTAGGCAGTGTTGAAGGTCACGACGTGATATTCCTCGAGCAGGTCGATCTGCGGCAGGTCACGCAGCGCGATGTCGAGGGCAGCGACGGCGTTCTTCATGTAGTCGGAGTTCGGATCGGTACTGGCCGGCACCGCGTCCATGGCGTCGATCAGCTTGTCGTATTCCGGGTTCATGTAACGCGACCCCGCGATCAGGTTCGGCACTACCTCACCCAGCGGACGGGCGAACTTGCTGTGGTAGTGCTGCAGGGTCTCGAGCGGCTCACTTTGGCTGCCGCAGTGGACGAAGATCATGGTGTCGAAGTTGCCGTTCTGCATGTCCGGCAGCCAGGTGTCGTCGACCGGAGCCTGCACCGCATCGAAGCCGGCGTTCTTGAACTGCTGGGTCAGCGGTGCAAGCGTCGGCTGGATGAAGGCCGGGGTGCGCACCGTGACGGTCAGCGGCTTGCCGTCCTTGGCCCAGAGGCCATTGGCGTCCTTGGCATAGCCGGCCTTGGTCATGTACTCCTCGACCTTGGCCGGATCGGGATTGTCTAGGTTGTACTTGTCGAGCACGGCCTTGAGCGGGCTGCCCTCGCCGAGCCAGGTACCGGCCATGTAGTTGGAGAACGCGAAGGTCACCGGCTTCTGGCCACCTTCGTAGCCGATGTCGTTGATGGCGGTGCGGTCGATGGCATAGTTCAAGGCGTAGCGGACGTTCACGTCGTTCCACGGCGCCTTCATCATGTTGAAGACCAGTGAGTAGTCGCAGCCGTCCGGAGCGCCCCAGTTCGGCCCTTCGGTGTTCCACGACACCAGCTTGTCGTTCTGAGCGCGAGCCGCCTCGAACGTGCCAATCAGCAGCTGGCGGCCGCCATCAATCTGGTTGGCAATGTGCAACTGGCCCATCGCGTCATCGCTCGAGACGGGCACGAGGGTGATGCGCTTGGGCGCCGGCAGGTCCTGGAAGCCGACCTTGGCACCCCACCAGTCGTCGCGGCGATCGAAGATCTCCTGCTGGTTGGTGGTCGAGACCAGCTTGTAGGCGCCGGTACCGACCGGCCAGCCCTTGGCGAGATCGAAGTTGGTGAAGGTCGCGATGTCCTGGCCTTCCCAGATGTGCTTGGGCAGGATCGGGTAGTGGTTCTCGTGTCCGAGCGCGAGGAAATCGCGGATGAAGCGCGGTGCGGCCTTGTTGAAGTTGATGGTGACGTTCAACGGATCGGTGACGGTGACGTCCTTGACCCACTCCTTGAACGAAGCCGAGCCGTTGACCTCCGGCGGCGCATCGCGCAGCGTCTCGAGCGTGAACTTCACATCATCGGCGGTGAACTTCTGCCCGTCCGACCACTCCACGCCGTCGCGCAACTTGAGCGTGGCGCTGAGGAAGTCGGGAGCATACTCGAAGCTCTCGGCCTGCCACGGGATCAGCTTGCCGTCGTTGAGGTTGGTGTAGAACAGCGCCTCGTTGACGGTGAACTGCATCGCGTCGCGCTGATGGGAAACCGACGTCAGGTACGGGTGCCAGTTCTCGGTGTTGGCGAACTGGGCGGGCTGGTCTCCCCAAGGGGTGAGGACCAGGGTCTCGTTGCGCGGCATGTCGGCAACCTGTGCAAGCGCCGTTGATGCAAGCAGTGGCAGGGTGAGCAGCGCCATCGCGCTGCCCAGCAGGGCAGTTCGTTTCATATTTTCCTCCTCGTGGCCGACCGTGTCGGCCGTTTGTGCAGTCTTAGATCGTCATCTTGTCGATGGCCTCGAGGCTCAGTCCGTGACCAAAGCCAGGCTCATCGCTCACCACGACATAGCCGTCCCTAGGAATGGCCATACCGGGATAGCTATGTGTCTCCTCCAGGGGCACGCCCGGCGCCCCACCCACAAAGAACTCACCCCAACGACTGTTGGGACTGCTGATGGTAAAATGTTGCCCGTAAGGCGTGTTCATGCCGGCGTGACAGATCAGCTCGAGCCCCGCCGCATCCGCGATCGCCGATATCTTCTGTGTCGCGGTGAAACCGCCGACCCAATGGATATCTGCCTGGAAGATATCGACGACCCTGTCCTTCGCCGCCTCGAAGAATGTATAGGGTGTGTACCAATGCTCGCCAGTCGCTAGGGTCTGCCAGGGAAGACGCTCCCGTAAGGCCTTGTGCGACGTGTGGTCCTCTGGGATCAGGCAGTCCTCCATCCACTTGAGGTTGAAGGGCTTCAGCCGGTGCGCCAGACGCACCGCGAATTCCACATCGAAGGCCATCCAGCAGTCGAGCATGAGTTCGACTTTCGGGCCAATCAGCTCTCGGGTCCTGCCAACGAACTCCTCGTTCTTGTCGAGCGCCTCTAGGCCGTCAGTGGTACCGTAGGGGCAGGCAAGTTTGGTGGCCTTGAAGCCGAGCTCCATGTGCCAATCCGTATCGTTGCCGGTGGCGTAGCAAAACTGCTTTTCTCTCGCCGGTCCGCCCACAAGTTCGTACACGGGCAGCTTGAGAAGCTTACCTTTGAGGTCCCACAGTGCAAGATCGATCCCGCTGATCGCGTAGGAGGCTAATCCCGAGGGCGAGTACGGAGACGTGATGCGCATCATCATGTCCCACAGCCGTTCGGTGGCCAGAGCATTCTCGCCCTCAAGAAGCGGGCCGAGATGGTCGTTGATCAGCGAGATTGTAGGCTCGCCGTAGGAGGCCGTAGCAAACCCCCACGACCCGTCGTCGGCCGTAACGAGCACGCCCACGGCCGCAAAATTGCGGTTCCAACTCTGTCGAAGCCGCTTGTAGCGGGGATACCGTGACATCGGGTTCGCGACTTCGGAATCTACCGTCCAGGGTGCCCGGCGAGCGATTGAGCTCCCCTTTGCCTCCGCCGAGTTGCCACCGGAGATGGGATATTGGATTTTGAAAGCCTTGATACTCTTGATCTTCACGATCAATTCCCTTGCCTGGCCCTACCCCTGGTTCAAAGAGGCTCTCCTCTCGAGAGCATGGGGCAAATGATGGCCGTCGAAGCACGGTCGCCTCGCGACCACCCCGACACCGATCTTCCTCCCAGTCCGCCCTTAGCCATCAAGCATTCGGCGCCGAAGGCGGCCGCGACGAACATTTCCATATCTGATCCTCCGTTTCAGTTGGCACGGTCTCCGCCATCTCAACTAACTTGAACTGATATCAATTTAGTTGAGATGTCAAGACGTGCCTGTTTGTCCCCTCGATAGCGTTTGTCGAGGCTCGCACCCGATGGGTTGGTTCGTGTCTGCGGATTCTGGTCCACCTCAACCATGAGGAGATGGTCTCGCCGGGGCGTTGAACGGCCGGAAAGGGGCGGTGGGTTCAACCGGTCGCCGCAACACCTTTAATCTGAGAGGACGAGGATCTCCCAATCCTCAAGTCGTTGCGGTTCGAAAGGAGGTGCCAACCCTTGCAGGCGCAGGAAGACGGGTTGCCTCGCAGGATTACCATCCGTCAGGTGGCCGAGAATGCGGGCGTTTCGGTGTCGGCCGAGTCCAAGCGGTTGAGGACGATGAAGAAGGGGTCCTGCATGCCCTCACATCCTGCTTAGTCAGGCGATAGAAACATCTACTTTTCTAGCTTTGTTTGATCGCTCCGGGAACGTGACAACATCGCCACGAACGCCGTGACCTTGGGTGGCCGGAAGCGCGCTGCCGGATAGACGGCATAAACCCCTCCAGCTGGTAGGCTCCAGGCTGGCAGGAGTTGGATCAGCCGGCTGCCCTCCAGATGCTCCGTGGTCAGAAAGTCCGGCAAAACCGACATTCCCCCTCCAGCTAAGACGGCCGCCAGCGCCGCGGGCGTGGAATTGGTCAAGATGTTCTGCCGAAGTCTGACCGTTCTGGGGTCGAAATCGTCCTTGGTAAAGCGCCAGACCAACGGCTCTTTCAGCGACGCATTGGCAATGAAGGGGAGACCAACCAGATCCTCCGGCACGCTGGCGGTCCACGCTTGCGCTAGGTCAGACGATGCAACCAACAGCTGCCGAAACGTACCGATCCGCCTTGCGTGATAGCTGGAATCGTCCAGCCACCCGACGCGGATCGAGAGATCGAAATGGTCGGCGATCAGGTCGACCTTGGTATCAGATAGCTGCAATTCCACACTGCAGGCCGGGTACGTCCTGGTGAAGGCCGCGATGACAGGTGCAATCGTGGACGCGCCATAGTCATTGGGCGCGGTTATGCGCAAGGTTCCCGTTGGCTCTGCATTGGTCTGAGCGATTTCCCCGACCGCTTCCTCGACCTCGCTGAAGATCAGCACACAGCGCGCGTGAAGTAGCCTGCCGGCTTCGGTCGGCTCGACCCGCCGCGTCGTTCGCACCAGTAGACTGGTGCCGAGTTCTGCCTCGAGGCGGCTCACCTGCTGGCTCACGACGGCCTTGGTGATCCCCAGCCGGTCTGCGGCCTTGGTGAACGATCCCGTCTCGGCCACGGCGGAAAAGTAGGCCAATCGATTGAGGCGAATAGCTTGCACCGCACCACCCACATTGTATGCTTTACGCAAACATTGTGTACGCTTTGACGTCCTCGATCAACCAATAACCGCGGCGTAGCTTGCATCCACGACATTTAAGGATGCAGGACATGAACATCACCTACCTGTTCAACCCGCTTTGCGGCTGGTGCTACGGGGCCAGGGGTGCCCTCGAGCGATTGAGCCGTGTGGATGGCACAACTATTCATCTGTCCCCTACCGGCCTGTTTGCCGGTGAAGGCGCCCGCTCCATGGACCAATCGTTCGCCGCTTATGCCTGGCAGAACGATCAGCGCATCGCCCGGCTGACTGGGCAGATTTTCAGCGAAACCTACCGCCGGCAGGTACTCGGCGCGACCGGCGCGCCGTTCGACTCCGCGCCAGCAACCTTGGCCATCGTGGCGGTGGGGCTCCAGGCGCCATCCGAAGAGATGGCGGCGCTTAAAGCGCTGCAGCGCGCACGCTATGTCGACGGCCGGGACAACGGCGATATGGGCGTCGTGATCGGCATCCTTGCGGATGCCGGTTTCACCGAGGCTGCCGACCGTCTTCGCGTACCGGACCAGGAGTTGATGGCCGCCTACCGGGCGCGGATAGCGTCCTCCCGAGCCGATATGGCGCTTTTCGGCGCCAACGGAGTGCCCGCGCTGGTCGTCGGCGAAGGCAACAATCGCCGGCTGCTTCCCAACGGCGCGCTGTTTGGCGGCCCCGACATGTTGATCGCTCAGCTCCAAGCTGCCTGAGCCCTCATCCCAACGACGACAAAAATCACCAAGGAGACAATCATGACAACGACTCTGAATTGGACCCATTTTCCTGCCGGCGGGAACGGCTTCTTCCGGGCGCCGGTGTTGCTATCAGGCCCGAGCGAGGTCCTTCTGATCGACGGCGGTTTCACCTATCCCGACGGGCGCGCGCTCGCCGAAGCCATCAAGGCGACGGGCAAGACGCTGACCACGATCTACATCAGCCAGTCCGATCCCGATTACTATTTCAGCCTGAAGCCGGTTCGCGAAGCGTTCCCGCACGCCAGGGTCATTGCCGCTTCGGCGACCGTTGAAGCCATCAAGGGCAACGTGGACAAGAAGCTGGCCGCATGGGGTCCAAAGCTCAACGAGAATGGCCCCCAGACCCAGGCCGACATCGTTCTTCCGGAGGCTTTTGACGGCCCGACGCTCACCGTGGATGGCGAAACGATCGAAGTCGTCCCGGCAGAGGGCCTCGCCAATCGCCGCTATCTGTGGGTTCCGACGCTGAATGCCGTCTTTGGCGGCGTCCTGATCTTTTCGGGCGTGCATGTCTGGACCGCCGACACGCGCACCAGGGAGCAGCGTGCGGCCTGGATCGCCAATCTCGACGAGATTGCCGCCCGCAATCCGTCAGTCGTCATTCCGGGCCACATGGACCCCGCAGCCTCGACCGGTCTTACCGCGATCGAGCACACGAAGGCGTACCTGCTGGCTTTTGAGGAGGAACTGGCCAAGGGCGGCGATTCCACCACGCTCAAGGCCGCGCTCGAAGCGCGCTTTCCAAACCTGGGCATGGGTGTCGCCCTCGACATTGGCTCCAAGGTCGCCACCGGCGAAATGCAGTGGGGTTGAGATGAGCACCAACCTTGAGCTGATCCGGGGGACCTATGAGGGATCCTCCGAAGACAACGGCCGCAATCTGCGCGCTGTCCTGTCGCCGGACGTGGAATGGACGGAGGCAGAGGGCTTCCCCTATGCCGGCACCTATGTTGGACCGGAGGCACTGATCGAGGGCGTATTCCGCCGCCTTGGCACGGAATGGACCGGCTACCGCGCCGACGTCCACACCTACCTTGCCGACGGCGATCGCGTTGCCGCCTTCGGCGTCTATTCCGGCACCTATAACGCGACGGGCAAGTCCATGACGGCGCCCTTCGCCCATCTTTACCAGATCAAGGACGGCAAGGTCATTCGAATGACCCAGTATGTCGACACCGTTCTGGTTACCCGCGCGCTTAGCTAGGCGCGAACACCAGGAGACGATCCAATGTTCAAGACGACGATTCTCGCATCCATCTTCCTCGTGACCACCTCGGTCGCCGGATTGGCGGTACCTGCTTATGCCCAGGACGCCACCCAGACCCAGATCGTGCAGGACTACGAACTGACTCAAGCCAACAAGGTACTGGTCGCCAAGGCTTATCAGGAACTGTTCGGCGATCACGATCTCACCGCGCTCGACCGCTACTGGGCCGACGAGTACATCCAGCACAATCCCTCGATGACCGACGGTCGGGAGGCCGTGAAGACCTTCCTCGAAGGCCTGGGCATCTTGAACTGGCCAAAGCAGCAGGTAAAATTTGAGCGCGTCATTGCCGAAGGCGATCTCGTAATGCTGCAAACCGCGCAGCCGAAATCTGAAAACTCGCCCGGAACGGTCATCGTCGACATCTTCCGGGTCGACAACGGCAAGATTGCCGAGCATTGGGACGTGATCCAGCAGATTCCCGCCGACGCCATCAATCCGCGGACGATGTACTAGCCTCCCATAGTAGCCGTTGCGCTTTGTCCGCCCGCCCACCCAACTGCGGGCGGACAACACCCCGGAAATGAAAGGCGGTGGCGTTGCCCAGCTTCTCCGCCTCCCTCGGCATAGGTCCTCGCGCAGTGGATCCTGCCGACCGCCAGCTCTCACGAGTACCTGCGATGCGAAGACCGGCTGCTTTCGGGAAGTCTCGCCGGGGCGGTGAACGGCCGGAACGGGGCGCAAAGCCGCCAACTACTCATAGATGAACGAGAGTCCGCTTTGGGCCAAGAGCGGTCGCTGGCGGGGACCGGACCAGGGCCTTCTGGCAGCATGCCGCCGGCTTTACGGAACAATCCCGCGGCAGGCCCACGCCAAACTGGCGAACGAACGCGGGCCGTCAGGTCTCCCGCCTTCGTATGCATCTCGAACTGCGGCGGTTGCTCTATTGAGCTCCTCAGCTTCGAGTTGGCCAACAAACTTGCCGAGCGGTCCTTCGCCGGCAGCTATGGGCGCCCACAGGTCATCGAAGTCGCGGTAGTCCATCCGGACCATCAGCTGGTCCTCCGCCACGTCGTTCAGTCCTTGGTCGACGAAGGCTCGTTTCATTTCGCCAGGCTGCATCATCGGCTGGAAGACGTACCGGTTGCGAAGCTGGCGCCCACCTTCCGACAGCATTGCGATGGTGTCCACGATCATACGCATCCCGGACATGCCACCCAGATGGTCCCACACCACCGCCGCCACGACGCCGCCTGGCCTGACGACGCGGCGCATTTCTCTGATGGCCAGCGGCGCGTCCGGCACAAAGTGCAACACCAGCATCGCCATCGCCCGATCGAATGTCCGATCCTCGAAGGGCAATGCAGTGGCGTCCGCCTGTTCGATCGTCACCCGAGGATCGGTGTTGGCCTGCCGCGCCGCCTCGACAAATGCCGGAGCGTAGTCGATGGCGCGGATCTCGACCGGCTCGCTTCGTGCGGCGAGTTCAAAAGTCAGGCTGCCCGTACCACACCCGACGTCGAGCAGCTTCTCGCCGGTAGCGAGCCCGGCAAATTCGACAAATGCGGGTGCCAGCTTGCGACTCCATCGCCCCATGAGCTGCTCATATCCGGACGCCTCGTGCACGGTGAATGTGGACGCCATGCTAGCTCTCCTAGAATTGCGGAACGCATTGGACAACCTAGGACAAGGAGGCCCAACGCGCCAAGACGCGATGGCCGCTTGGGGCCAAAAGCTGACCCTGAGAGCGTTAGGGAGCACAGCGTTTGGCCGCGGATTAAGGCCCGCAATCTTCAAGATCGAAAGTTCTGCTAGTCATCGGCGCGCCGACAATGGCAAGGTTGTGTATGCCGGATTGCGTGGTTCGAACGCGAGAGAGGCCTGGAAATGCTCGCATGGCGCACTAAAGCTGGCAGCTGTCACCTGCTAATGTTGTAGACCATTATTCAGCGGCCGCCTTGCGGGCGAAGCCGATGTGATCAAGATCCGATTCGCGCCAGAAGCCGTCGGACAATCTGAGGTGGGAGTGGTGGTCTAGACACCGCAGAAAAGGCCGTTTGCGATGACACCACCGTGGCCATCGAGGGACGCTTGAGCGGTACCTCGTGTTCCTTATCTCCAACTGCGGTTTCAAGACTCGTTTATCCGACTACCGTGATCTAAGAAATCGGCCCTGAACGAGTGCAATGTCATGCCTGCTTCCCCAACTGACGGTGTGAACCGGACGTTCTATCGTCTGACCAATGAGGAAGTGGCCGACCTCGAGACCGCAATAACGGTCGCCCGTCGCGGCTACTGGCGGAAGGAACTCGAATGGGATGACCTGTTCCAGTTTAGGCGGGTGCTTCTCGTCTCGGAATCCGGATCGGGCAAAACCTATGAGTGCCGGGAGCAGCAAAAGCGACTATGGAAAAAGGGCGAGGCCGCCTTTTTCCTCGACCTTTCTACCCTCGCAACCGATGCGATCGGCGACATGCTTTTGCCTGGGGAGCTAGAGCGGCTGGAACGTTGGCAGCGCTCTCAATCTGACTTGGCCACCTTTTTCCTAGACTCGATCGACGAGCTAAAGCTCACTCGGGGCAAGTTCGATACCGCCCTGAGGAAGCTCAGGAAACTCGTCGACGGACAGCTGGGCCGCGTCCGCATCATCGTCACCAGCCGTCCGGTGCCAATTGATCGCCAGTTGATGGTCGAGCAGTTCCCTATTCCCAAGCCCGACACTGTGGTTGCGTCTGCAGATGCCTTCGCCGATGTCGCGATGCAAACTGGCCGCTCGAACAATGAGGAAAAGGAAAACCGCGAGGCCGGGTGGGCAAATGTGGGTCTGTTGCCGCTTTCAACAACCCAGATGCGGGCGTTGGCGATCACTCAGAACGTCAGCAACCCGGACGACTTGCTGGGTGATATCGCAAAACGTGACGCCCAGGAATTTGCCGAGCGACCCCAGGATCTGGTGGAGCTCTGCGCCGACTGGCGTGATCAGCAACGGATACGGAGCCACCGCGATCAGGTTGACTCCAACGTCGCGGCGAAGCTGAAGCCAAACACTAACCGCCAGGAGCGCACGACCCTGTCGGCTGCGGCCGCACGATCCTATGCTAGTCGATTGGCGCTGGCGGCTGTTCTGATGCGGAAACTCACCTTGCGCTACGACGCAAGCACGGACGATGTGGAAGCAAGTGACTCCGCGTTGGACGTGTCGCGGCTGCTGTCCGATGCAAACCCTGACGAACAGAAGATGCTGCTGGAGCGCCCGCTTTTTGGGTTTGCGAGCTACGGCCGCGTCCGGTTTCATCACCGGTCAGTCGTGGAATATCTGGCCGCCGTTCGGCTCGAGGCCCTGCTCGAGCGCGGCGTCCCAATCAAATCCATCAAGCGTCTCCTCTTTGCGGAGACGGCTCAGGGACTGCCGATAGTCCGACCGTCGATGCGCCCGGTCGCGGCTTGGCTGGCGTTGACCCGCGACACCATCTTCAATGAGATCGTTACCCGCGATCCATCGGTTGTGCTTGATTTTGGCGACCCGCAATCGCTGCAGCCGGAGCAGCGCATCATGGCTCTCGAAGCGTTTATTGCCCGCTACAAGGACGGGGAATGGCGTGGGCTAAGCATTCCACATGTCCAGGTGCGCCGCTTCGCGTCTCCGGAGTTGGGTGACACAATCCAGCGGCTGTGGAATGCCGGCATCGCCAATCATGAGGTGAGGGACTTGATCCTCGACCTCATTGCCACCGGGCCAATCCCAGCGTGCGCGGATATTGCATACGAGGTCGCGTGCGATCAGAAGATGCCGCCCACCTTGCGAAGCACAGCGGTCAGCACTTTAGTGGCGCTTCATGATCGTCGTGTGTCAGAGATTGCGGACGCGCTGGCAACATCGCCGGCCGATTGGAATGAGGACGCCACCCGCAGGGCATTCTTGCATCTGTTCCCTGCTGACTTGCCCATTCCAACGCTCGGCAAAATTCTAGCTCGCATTCGTGAGGGCAAACGCACGGTCGGCAGCCTTACGTATCATCTGCCCCAGATGATCGAGGATACGGCGCCAGACAGTATCGACTTTGAGGCGCTTCGGGAGTTGTTGACTGCGCTCGTACGAGCGGGAACGCACTGGCAGGACGGTCACCCCCACCTCCGAACCGATCGCCACGATTTATTGGATGCCCTCCTGGCGGCGTGCCGCCGCCAATGGGACCTCGGTGTTCGCACGCCCGCGTTGGTGGCATCGACGCTGCTGGCGCTACGTCTGAACGACAGAGATCACCGCGACAACGACCGCGTGAAAGCGCTGGAGGCGGCGATCGCCGATCTGCCCCCGGCGGCACGTGAAGACGCCTTTTGGGCAGAGCATGAGTTTCTCGCGGCGCTATCTCCGCCCAATGACCCGTGGCAACGGCTCTACACCATCGTCGAAGAAGGCGGACTGCCGCTCATCGCGGAGAAGGACGAAGCATGGATACTAAAGCGCTTGGCCGATCCCGCCGAGCCGCTATTTCACCGTCAGATGGTCCTGTGGGCCGAAATGACGGCTCTGATGCACCACGCTCGTGAGAGTCGAATCGCGCTGTCCGATCTCTTGCCTATGGTCGCAGATTCCGTGGTCATGACAGAGACCGTTCAAGAGCGAATGAAGCCTCGCCCGCTGGACGCTGAGATGCAGCGATACGAACGGCAATATACCCAACGCCAAAAGGCCGAGGCACGCAAAGCCGCAAAAGCCCATGCCAGCTGGGTCGAGTTTTGGAACGAGATCGCGGCCAAGCCAGACGACCTGTTTAAGGACGAAAGGGCGCCGGGAACCGCCTGGAATCTGTGGCGCGTCATGGAGCGCAGTGGGTCCGACAGCCGCTCGGCCGGATGGAACAGGGAATACGTCGAGAGCCAGTTTGGCAACGCGGTTGCTGACCGGCTTCGGGTCACCATGCGCAAGGTATGGCGAGGCGATCGACCGACGCTCCGCAGTGAGCGGCCCGAAGGCGAGAAGGGCACGTTCCTTGTGCGTTGGCAGTTTGGCCTCGCGGGTATTGAGGCAGAGGCGGAGGACCCGGATTGGGCGAAAAAGCTAACTTCCGACGAAGCCGAGATTGCCTGCCGGTACGCACCGATCCACCTCAATGGCTTCCCATTCTGGCTTGAAGGCCTTGCGGCCGCTCACCCCGAAGCAGTTGACAAGGTGCTTGGCGCGGAGCTGACGCTTTCACTTTACGAGAACCCCGACGAAAACCATTCAAGTGCGTTGCAGGATGTGCAGCACGCATCGCCAGCTGTGGCCGCTCTCTTCGCACCGCGGGTGCGGGAATGGGTGGGGGCCATGTTGAAGCCCGACGCCACTGTCTTCGCAGCAGACCTGCTCATCGATCAGGCGATCGACGTGCTTATGAAGTTTGGCAGCGAAGCGGATCGGACCTTTCTCGAGCAGGCGATGGCCGGATTTCTGCAAGACGGGCTGGGCGTAAAGGGCGCCCGGATTTGGCTGCCACTCCTCTTCCGCCTCAACCCCGTCCGCGGAACGGCGATGCTTGAGGCCGGGCTAGCAGCGGTTGCACCAGGCAAGGATACGGAAGCCGTTGGTTGGTTTGCGATTTTGTTTGGTCGCGACCATAGCGAGAACGCTGTTTACATAAAGGGCGCGGCATTTACGCCAGAGGTGCTGCTCCGCCTTATCCGCCTGGCATATACCCACGTCCGGCCCGCCGACGATGCCCTCCACGAGGGCACGTTCACACCTGACACCCGCGACAACGCCGAGAATGCTAGAAACGCGATTCTTACTGCGATCCTCGATCTAGGTGGGGCCGAGGGCTGGGCGACGAAGATGGCGCTGATCGACGATCCGCTATTCGCCCATTTTGCGGACCGCGGACGCATTCTCGCGGAAGAAAAAGCAGCTGAAGAGGCTGACGCTGTCACCGTGTCAGAGGTCGATCTTAAAGCCCTCGATGCGTATGGTGAGCTTCCCCCGAATAGCCGTGACGGGATGTTTCAACTCTTGCGGGACCGCCTGGAGGATATTGATGACCTCCTGCTGCAGGATACGTCACCCCGTGAGAATTGGGCGGCGATCGAAGATGAACGCGTTATGCGCCGCGCACTCGCCCATGAACTCAACAGCCGCAGCAACCATCTCTACACCGTCGATCAAGAAGCCGCGACGGCCGACGAAAAAGAGACCGACATCCGACTGCGATCGACCTCTTCTCCCGAACAAGGGATCATCGAACTTAAGATCGGCGAGAAGCAGCGGTCAGCCGCCGACCTGCGGCAGGCGCTGAAGGATCAATTGCTCACTAAGTATCTCGCGCCGGAGCACTCCCGTTCGGGTTGCCTTGTTGTCAGTGTGGCATCCAATCGAACTTGGCAACATCCAGAGACCGGACAGGCTCTGGGCCTTGAGGAACTCATTGCGTTTCTCAATCTGGAGGCGCGGACGCTTGAAGCTGAAACGGGCGGGGGCGTGCGGCTGATAGCGAAGGGGCTCGATCTGCGGCCGCGCTTGGGCACGGAACGTAGGGCCCTTGCGGCAGGCAAAACCGCACGCGCCTCGTGACGCTTCGTCGGCGCTGGACCATGATGCTTAGTGATGCGATGCGAAATGTGACAGGCTGGGCCCCAACTCCCGTGGCGCCACGACATCATCAAATCGGCTCAAGTTTTGAGGTGGGCACCGAGTACCGGTACTGGACCGGCTGCAGCCGGTCCTCCTCGGGGATCCAGCCCTCAATACGAGCTCCTCGCCCGCCCTGCACTGCCCACCCCTCGCTGGGTCCACCAGCAATCTCGATATCCGACACGATGAAGAGGTCGGTCGGAATACCGTCGCTTCGTGCAGCCCGAACCTCATTGTCAGTCAAGAAGACCGTGTCGGCGGAACCGGAGGTTCCCTTTACCTCAACCCGCGTCCTTCCAGGCCCGTCAAGCTGGCATTCTAGATCAAAACTCTCGAAGGCCGATGTGTCGGTAACGATATAGCCCTGGCCCTCATACCAGCGAACCGCGACTTCCATGGCGTGCAGTTCTATTTTCCTTTTTAGCGCTGCATCCTGAAGAAATGCCTGGCCGCGGGCTCTGCGCTTGCTGACTGAGGGCGCGACACTTTCACGCTCCGGCGGCGCTCCGGCAGCATACGGCGACCAGTGGTAAACCGCTTTCAGGGCCGCATTTGGCTCGTCCTGATAGTCCAAGCACTCCCAGACGATATGCACTGGGTTGTGCGTGCTCTCGTCATGCGTAGCGAACTGCAATCGGCCTGCATAGACGTACGGCTGCGTCTTGCCTTTGACCATCTGCACCACGCGGACCAGCAAGTGCGGCTCGAGGTCACCAGACGTGATTTGCTTTATGCGCGGTGTGTCGATGTGCTGAGTATTCTGGCTGTCCCAGTGGAAGAAATCGTTCTCAAACCAGTCATTGTAGTGCAGCCCTTCGGCCCGCCCCGACTTCACCAGCGTCACAAACAAGAAAGCGCACTGGAGCTCGGGGAAGTAGATTGGACCCTCGCGGCTTAGCGCGACGCGGTTGCTACCGATCGCTTCGTCAATGTCAGACCGCGTGTACGCGCCCCCGACCACTAGGTCTTCCAGTGCCACTTCGTCGGCCCCCACAAGTTTCAGCGACATACTAACGGCGGTGTCGGCGGAGTAAACTTTTGCCGCCCGCAGATACGTAGGTTTTTGAGAGCCTGTCGAGCTGGTTGCGATTTACCCGCCAAGGGTCGCATAAGCGCTTCCAAGAACTGTTTCTTGAAACCCCTTCTTGTCAGAAACAGCGACCGGAACGTTTCTTGGAGGTCCCGTGAAGCTAGGTTACGCACGAGTATCGACCGTCGACCAAAACCCTCAGCTACAAATGAATGCACTGGCGGCAGCGGGCTGCGAGCGTACCTTTAGCGAGCAGGCGTCCGGTGCTCAACGGGACAGACCGGAGCTTAAGGCGGCGCTGGAATTCGCACGCCGTGGCGATGTTCTCGTGGTCTGGAAACTGGACCGGCTAGCTCGATCTCTGAGCCAGCTGCTGTCGACGTCTGAATTGCTGGACCAGCGAGGTGTCGGCCTGCTCTCGCTTACCGAGAGCATCGACACCACGACGCCAGGAGGGCGGCTCGTATTTCACCTCTTCGGTGCCCTTGCCGAGTTCGAGAGGTCACTCGTCCGGGAGCGGACCACGGCGGGGCTTGCAGCCGCCAGAGCTGCGGGGAGACGAGGGGGTCGACCGCCTTCGCTATCGGACGACAGACGTGTCGCTGCCGAGGCCTTACTTGCATCACCTTGCGTTACCGCCGATCAGGCTGCGAGGACTCTCGGCGTCTCTGTTTCGACCCTTTACCGATACTTTCCCGCTGCGCGATCGAATGCGCGTAAGGTGTAAGGTCGTAAGATACGATGCGACGGGGGCAGAAAGCTCTTCGGAAGCAACGTGTAATGCCCCCTCGGCATCGCCCATTGCACCAGACGCGAACCAAGCTAATGTTCCGTCCTGATGCTCCGGGTCCAGCAGTAGTTCAAGCGCCATGGGCCCATATTGGAGGGTCGCGTGCTCAGGGGGCGTTACGGCATCGGATGGATGGTGGCAGCATGGTTCGCCATCGTCGTTCTAATTGCACTTGGCATCGTGCTGGTGGGCCAGTTCGCCAACTGGCGATAGACACGCAGCGGCCGGCGTTGCCTAGCAAGCACTGAAGGTCACGTCGGCCGGTCCGATGGCGACTGAAGTCGCTATCCGGAACTCAGGCAGTCCGCTCAGGTTTGACTCTCCGTGAGCGATGGCTGGCCATCATCCCAAATACACATGTACCCTCCACTGGCCGACCATCGCTCCGACAATCAGAGCTGAAAATGGCCCGCACCTTCGTGTCCTTGGCACTCTTCGCATCCGTCATGCTGCTCTCCGGCGTCATGACTGTCACCGGCCTAAGCTTCACCGCCGACACGGTTGCCAGGATTGCCGCGGCGACACCGGTCAAGACCACAAATCTGAAACCGAGCTACGTGGCCGTACTGCCCACGGCCAAGCCCGAAGATCTCGACATCGCGAAATCGGTGCCGGTGGCGTCCCTTTCGCAAGAGCCAGGTCCACTGGCCAAGCCGCCGGCATCGACCTTCAGCCACACGGTCGCAGTCGAGTCCCTGCGCGTCCGAGCCGGCCCCAAGAAGACAACCCCAGAGCTATTCTCGCTGAAGGGCGGCACACCGGTTACGGTCATCAAGGAGGACGGGGGGTGGGTATTGATCACGACTGGTGGAGATCGGATCGGTTGGGTTCACAGCAAGTTGTTGCGTAGGGTCGAGGAAAAACAGGCCAGTATCCAATAACCAAGTCCCCCCGCCCCTATTGGGAACTTGGTACGCGGCGGGTGTCCAAGGTGGCCTTCGGACCCCGCCGCACTGTTCGAAATTGATGAAGCGTGCAAGGTATAGGATCCGGCACGACGAGGAACCCATGGACAGCCATCTCGACTTTCAGTTCCAGGTCGACAGCGACGTGCAAAAGCACGTCACGGTGGAGCAAACTGGCCGGCAGCTAGATGTTACAGTGCGGTTCTCCAACGACGTGGTGCTCGACACTACCGCCGCTCACATCGAGGACGTCGTCGATTGGAAGATTCGCACCGACGAGCAGGGCCTGACGATCGAGTGGAAGACACCGGTGATCGCGGGTCTCGACTGGCTGACCTCGGCGAAGCAGCGACGCTTCTAGCGATTGGCTCACCGGCGAAGGCCGACGTGACAGTGGACGGCCCCTAAGTGGAAGCACCTGACGCTGCGGTTCGAACCGCCGCTTGATCGACTGAGGCGCGAACTTTTAAAGCCATGCTGCGTTGTCGCCCCGAAAGGGAGCGATGATGACAGAGCGGGTTTTCGGCCCCGATAGACGGGACGGCAAATGGTACTTTTATGCGTATGTTGACGGGCAACAGGTCGAGTGGGGTCCGTACTCGAGCGAGGAGTTTGCTCAGGGTGCCAAGGCGGCTATCCAACGTCGCCTCGAGACTGAGGACCCGCCGGAGGTGAAGGAGGCGGCCCGTGAACCGTCGACCCGCCCATGACGGTAGGCGGCGGAACGGCAAAAGAAGACGGTCGCGCCGCTTTAGGGAACGGCGCGACCGAGAGTATGACTTTAGAGTGTGTGGTGGCCCGGCCCGTTAGGCTCAGTCCGATAGTTGCAACGCGTTGGAATCATTCTAGTTCCCATGTTCTTGGAGTGTTTTGCGAACAAGCCACACGTTGCCCCTCACCTCGTCCGGCTGTTCGAAATGAAGTTCGATGGCTACCGGGCGCAGGCGGCTATCGCGGGCAGCCAGGTTCGGATGTATTCCCGGGGCGGCCACGACTGGACGCAGCAGTTCGGCTACGTCGTGCCGGCGTTTTCACGGTTAACGAGAGGCACCGTGCTGATCGACGGCGAGGTGTGCGCGATCGACGAGCACGGCCGGACCAACTTTCTTCAGCCAGCAAGCGCGCCTCGTGCATCTTGCCCGCCCGTAAGTTTGTGATCTCGCGTTGCTTAGCGCGCCTTTCAGCTTTTTTGGCGCGGCGCTCGTCAGCGGTCAGGTTTGTCTCGTCCATGACGTCAGATCAAGGCAGGATCCCACAGCTCAGCGTGACGCTCTTCAAGGCTGAACCTCGGCTGCAAACTGGCCTATGGCGCTGTTGTAGGTTTCGTACTGTTCGAGAAAACCCATATGGTTGACCTCCTCGATGATCGAGACACGCGCAGCGGCAGTGCTCTCCGATATGGTGTGGCTGGCCTCCGGCTTGGTGACGATATCTAGCGCGCCGCCGATAACCAGCACGGGCAAATTGATCTTTGCGAGTGCGCCCGTGGCGTTCCAACGAAACATGGCAAGGTTCCCTCGTGCCTGGGCGCCGGGTGGGTTACGCGTACCCAAGAGGGTAACCGCATCAAGTTGGCTCCGACTGACGTGCTTGCCAAAGCCGATGCGGTTGGCGAGGTGCGCTGACCCACTCAGGTAACTCTGCCAGGCGGAAAGCCACACGAGCGGTTGCAGCGGTATTGCCAGCCACATTAGCGGTTCGATCAGCGGCCACCGCAGGGCGCGCCAGAGCGGGCTGAGGATCATGGTGCGAAGTGGATTGGTGTGGGTGGTATTCAGCAGCACGATGCCGGCGACCCGTCGTTCCACGAAGCCCGGATCGTCTCGCACCAAGGTCTGGATCGTCATTCCCCCGATGCTATGCCCAACGAGGACGACCTTTCCCGCATTTTCCAGATCGATGATGGAGCGGAGGTCGGCGGCAAAAGTCTCCAGTTCGATCTTGCCCCTGGAGCGCCCGAGGCCTGGAAGGTCCCAGGTGACGACGCGGAAGTGGGTCGCGAGATCCTGGACCGCATATCCCCAGATAGTGCTGTCCAAGCCCCAGCCATGGGTGAGAATGATAGTGGGCGCGCCCGCGGGGCCGTGCGTCTCCACGTAAAGCATGGAACCTGTGGGGCTGTCGATTACGTGAGCCTCTTCAGCTCGGACGAGGTTCAGTACCCGCCTGTCTCGACCTGCGAGCAATGGCTTCAGAATGAGGCCACCGAGGAACGACCATACCGACGCGCCGGCAGCGATCCATAGCGGCCAATCTTCACGGATGCGGTGAACGACGCCATCGGTATCGACAACCGTGACCCCATCATACCACCGCCACAGGAAGTAGGCAGCGGCGCCCAGGATGGCGAGCGAGAGCAGGCCGAAAATAAATCTAAGGATGAGAACGAGCGGCATGTAATCCCCTGGGCGAAGCACACTCCGCCCACTCGCAACCTCCTGCGGCCAACTAGGTTCCCCCTATCGCTTTCGACGATTCCTCGGAGTCCAGACCACTGCTCGAGAGACTCACCGCGACCAATCCGACGCGGTCGCCGGAACGCGCGCCCACCCTGAACCAAAGCGTCTTGCCGAAGTTGAACCCATCTATGCAACTAAGAGGTTCTGCGATGCTCGATAACTTCCCAAAGCCGCCCTTTCCTGAACAGCAGCAGCCGTACCCTGGCCTCGCCAGCCGCATGGATCCGGTGCCCGACCATGGCGAGGACAGCTATCGGGGGTCACAGCGTCTGGAGGGAAAGAAAACCCTGATCACTGGCGGCGACTCCGGCATCGGCCGGGCCGTCGCAATTGCATTTGCCCGTGAGGGCGCCGACGTGGCAATTTCCTACCTCAGCGAGGAGGAGGATGCTGCCGACGTGAAGAAGGTCATCGAAGCGGCAGGCCGGAAGTGCCTGTTGCTGCCGGGCGATATTGCAAACCCCGGACATTGCCGCAATCTGGTTGCGAAGACCGTCGAGGCCTTCGGGCGGATCGACGTGCTGGTCAATAACGCCGCGCACCAGAGCTATTTCGAGAGCCTCGAGGAGATCCCCGACGAGGAGTGGGAGAAGACCCTGGCGGTCAACATCTCGGCGATGTTCTACCTCACCAAGGCTGCCGTCCCGCACATGAAGCCGGGCTCATCGATCATCAACACGGCCTCCAAACAGGCGGATGAACCGAGTCCCGAGTTGTTGGCCTATGCGGTCACCAAGGGGGCGATCCAGAACTTCAGCGCTGGACTGGCTCAGTTGCTGGCCAAGAAGGGCATCCGGGCCAACACGGTTGCGCCAGGGCCTGTATGGACGCCGTTGGGGCCGGCAAGCCTGCCCGTGCAGAACGTCGTCGAATTCGGCAAGCAGGTGCCGTTCGGCCGGCCCGCGCAACCCCGCGAACTCGCCCCACCATACGTCATGCTGGCAAGCGACGAAGCCAGCTACATTTCCGGTGCCACAATTGCGGTAACTGGCGGCAAGCCGGTGATGTGATGAGCTTCAGTGGGGCGGCGTCACGCGCCCCACTGATCACCACTACCAGGCTACGGCCGACCACGCGCCGAGCCGGAGCACATCACCAGCCTGGGAGAACTGCCCCGTGGAAACGGGCGTACGATTGACCTCGCAGGCAATGTCAGCTGGAGCGTTGGTCGGGTTCAGTGCCATCGATAGAGTGCCAGCTTCGAATGTCCATGTGACGATGAGGCAGTTACCCTGCCGAGCAGTCTTGGCATCAAGGCAAGGCGTCGCCGCCAGGGGCCACAATTTCTGCTGCCGCCAATGTCCCAGTGCCCTAAAGCGATCCAGGGCCGCTTGGCGCTCGGGCAGGTTCTCGTAGTCCTGCCAGGGAAGCTTGGCCATCTCGAACGTCTGGGGGGCGTTCGGCTCGGGCAATTGTCCGGGCTTCACCTCCTCCTTGAACATTTCCCGCATCTGTTTGTAGCGGTCATTGCTCTTGGCCTTGGCCACGTCCGCTGGCAGATCGAGAAAGAAGGGAAAGCCGCTCGTCAGGTTGCCTTCATCCCCCATGAAGCATAGCGGGACCTGGGGGGCGAGGAACTTGGCGAAGTGGAGGAAGTCCAACTGCTCGGGGATGATCCGCTCGGATAGACGCTTTGCGTCGGCTCGGTTGCCAAGCTGATCGTGGTTCTGCACGTAGGTGATGAAGCTGTCGGGCGGAAGCTTCGCGCCATCGCCGCCCCGCGTTCGTCCGTCGCTACCGTCACCTTCCGAGGGATCGTGCACGAAGCCGTCGGCGAGCGCCTTTTCCAAGTCGGCGTAAGGATCCTTCGTCGCATCGTCGTACCCGGTCTTCGCACCCTCGCCGGTGACTAAGTAGGCGAGCACATGGTGCATGTCGTCGTTCCACTGCGCTAAGTACCGCATCGGCTCGTTACGATCGTTCCGCTCCAGTAGGTTGAAGGAGTTCCTAACGTTCTCAAGGATCAATGAGGCATGCGGCTTGGCGGCCTTTGCTGCTTCTGCCAATTCACCGAGGAACAGTTCGCGGCTGCCGGTCTTGATTTCGTGGACGCTGTCGAAGCGCAGCCCGTCGAAATCGTACTCAGACAGCCACATCACGGCGTTCTCGTAGTAGAACTGGCGGACCATCGGCTCGTCGAAATTGATTCCCGGTCCCCACGGGGTGGTGACGTCGTCGCTGAACCACTGGGGCGCATAGTCCTGGACGAAATTGTCCGTTTCCCCGAAGTGGTTGTAGACCACGTCCAGGATCATCGAGAGTCCGAGTTCATGGGCGCGATCGACCAACTGTCGCAGTTCCTCGGGCGTTCCGTAGCTGTGCTCGGGAGCAAAGATCAGTGTGCCGTCGTAGCCCCAGTTGCGGGTGCCAGGGAACTCATTGACGGGTAGGATCTCGAGGCAGGTGTAGCCGGCATCGCGAAAGTGCTCGAGGCGGTTCCTGAGTCCGTTGAAGGTGCCTTCAGGACTTACAGTACCGATATGGACTTCGCAGATGATCGTCTCGTGCCACGGACGCACGGGGACTCTACGGTCCGAGGGGCGCAAAGGGTTGCGCACCACGCTCCAGCCTGACGCGTCATCATCCTGTTGCCGGGACGCGAGGTCCGGAAACTCCAAGTCGCCTACCCGAAACTTATAGCGTGTCCCGGGCCCACAATTCTCCACGGGGGCCAGCAGAAACCCCTCGGGACTGCGGACCATGGGGACGGCGTCGCGGCCTTGGATAAGCAGGTCTGCTGACGGCGCGCTTGGCGCCCAAAGACGGAACGCCGTCATACCCCCGTCCACCAGCGGCCCAAACCGGACGGCCTGCGGCGCCGCGCCGGTGGCCACACGAGGCTGGATGGCTGAACGGTCGAGATCGATAGTCATAGGGCATCCCCGGTGCGAGTTTCAGTCCTCCGCGTGCGCGCGGCCCAGCGCACGTGACCCGGAAGCGGATTATGAACTTGCTTGCAGCAGGAGGGTTCCGGAACACTGCTACGTTACTTGGCCGGTCAACTAGTAGAGATCATTGAAGGTGTCCGGATCGCTGCCGGTTCGGCCGTTCTCGACATCATCTAGTCCGGAGATTCGTCCCATCTCCCCATCGGATAGGGTGAAACCGAAGACGTCGAAGTTCTCGCGGATGCGCTCTGGAGTCTCTGATTTCGGGATGACGATCGAGCCTCGCTGCAGGTGCCAGCGAATGATGATCTGTGCGGGCGATTTGCCGGCGCTGGCGGCAATTTCCCCGATGATCGGATCGTCGAGCACCTCACCACTGCCCAAGGGGGAGTAAGACTCGTGGCGAATGCCCCTCGAAGCCAGATAGGGCAGGAGGTCCTTCTGCTGGAAGTATGGGTGAGTCTCCACCTGGTTCACGGCAGGGACGATACCGGTCTCGTCGATGATGCGTTCCAACTGGTCATGAGTGAAATTGGAAACGCCAATGCTTCGGACAAGGCCCTGATCCTTCGCTTCGATCAATCCCTTCCAGGTGTCCACGTACCTGTCGTGCGCCGGTGTCGGCCAGTGGATCAGCATCAGGTCAATGAAGTCCAAGTTGAGTGCGGAGAGCGACTCCTGGACGCCAGCCAGCGCACCGTCGAACCCCGCGGCCTTGGTGCGCAGCTTGGTGGTCAAGAAGACTTCCGAGCGCTGCACGCCGCTGCTTCCTAGTGCCTCTCCAACGCCCGCCTCGTTGTCATAGCCCTGCGCGGTATCGATCAAGCGATAGCCAGCGTCCAGGGCGGCGGTCACCGTGGGAACAACCTTCTGGTTCTCGATCTGCCACACTCCGAGCCCCAGCTGCGGGATTGATACGAACTCGCTCAACTGGATGACGGGCAGGGTGGCGAGGGCGGCATCGTTCTGAGCCATGAGGGCGTCTCCTTGGGTTGCCCTCTCCGAACTAGCTGGAGACTCGACAGTTCCAAGACTCCTTACCTGACACCAACAGCCTCAAAGTTTCGATCCAGATACTGAATTGGAGCGGTTTAGTTCAGTGGGGATCGGGAATACGGGCCACCGGTTTCCGCCCCTTTGATGCCCCGCGTTGCGGCGTTCAGGACATCGAAGCGATTTTGAATGGCCGTTGGCCGCCCCACGATTAATTCGTTCGGGCCGCCGGTGAGGGCCGCCTGCGAACAAGCCAGACGTTCTCTCCGAACTCGTGCGGCTGGTCTGGCTCCTCAAATCCGAACCAGACGCGCCAAATAGTTGAACTCGGCCTGCTGTGTCGCGCGATCGGTGCTGGCGAACGTCCAGCGGGCAAGATTCTTCTCGATGAATTCGACTAGGGGGGTCGCCCGGTTTGGGCCGAGTGGAATTCATCACCTGCTCCTTGAGAGGCCCCTGCCGTGGCTAGTAAACTTACGATGCTGACGAATACCCGGCTCCACCAGGCCCGGTCATAAGCCAAGGGCTTAGTCAGGCGGGCTTCCCGCATCTTGTCCGGTCACTTTCCGGAGCGCCTCGTCGGGATTATCAGAGGATCCGGCACGCGATCTTCCCAGGGGGCCTGGGGGAGATGGTGCCTTCGCACACGCCAGTGGCTGATGAGGCTGCACTACTAACCGCTCTAAGCGTCGAGAAACGGCGTAGGGCACTAACCTAGATCAATGCCGCCACTGCAAACCGAGTGAGTGAAATTTGGTTATGGCGTAATCGGCTGCTCGTCTGCGGGCATGCTACGGTACGCAACCGAACAGTGCCCGCCGCATTGAATCGCCGATGTACACGAGTTCCTCATGCCGGCCGTGAAGGCCGCTCCCCGCACGCGACGGCAAGGCCGCAGGGACTCGGAATCTACCATCCTTCCTGCTTTTGGTCCGCCTAGCGGGCGACGCTCGAGCGCCGTGTTCCTACCGGGGACAGCTGGCTGTTCGAGATGAAGTTCGACGGCTACCGCATGCAGGCGGCGATCGCCGGCGACCAGGTGCGGCTTTACACCCGCAACGGCCATGACTGGACGCGCCAGTTCGGTTACGTCGTACCGGCGCTGTCGAAGCTCACAACCGGGTCCGCCTTGATCGACGGCGAACTGTGCGCCATCGACGAAGACGGCCACACCAATTTCACGCTGTTGAAGAACAGCCTCGACGGCAAAACACCGGTGGTCTTCTACGCCTTCGCCCTGCTGGAGCTCGATGGCGAGGACATCGCCGGGCTGTCCCAACTGGAGCGCAAGCAGCGGCTTGAAGCCCTCTTGGCCAACCTGCCTGACGACGCCCGATCGCCTATTCGGATCACATCGTGGGTGGCGGGGCTGACGTGTTCAAAGCGATGTGTGAAGGCCGCTTCGAAGGCGTCATCGCGAAGTCCCCGATTGCTCGCTATTACGGAGGGGAGCGTTCCACCGCCTGGCTCAAGGTCAAGTGCGTGCAGCGGCAGGAGTTCGGGTGATCGGGTGGCGGCCGCCCGAGTATGGCGTCGACAATGTCCGCGGGCTCTTCCTCGCCACGTACGAGGCGGGCCGCCTGGCCTACCGCGGCGGCGCGGGCACAGGTTTCACCGACAAGATGCGGCGTGACGTGTGGGACGTTCTGCAGCTGATCCGCACCGACGAACGGCCCCCGGTTGTCGGAATGCCGCGGGCAGAGATGCGGGCCGCCCGCTGGGTCGAGCCGCGCCTCCTGGCCGAGGTCGAATACACCGAGATCACCCCGGACGGCCTGATCCGGCATCCGTCTTTCAAGGGCCTGCGCGAAGACAAACCCGCCACCGATGTTCACCTGGAGGAGAGACCCAATGGTTGACCTGAACCACCCGACCAACTCAGCGCCCGAGGAACGCCTCGGGCACCTGCCAGTCAACGCCGACGACATCGTCGTGATGATTTCCGACGTGCTCTATGAGTACCTTCCGCGCGACAGCAGGGTATCGGCAAAGGAGGCGCTCGGTGAAGTGCTCGCGATCCTCGAGACGCCACTCGCGCTCGAGATCTACGAGCGGGAAATGGAGCGCCGGCACCCCCGGGACGCGAGCCGGTGGCACTAGCCATGACCGACAAGTTCCCACCGAAGCCATCGGCGCCCAGCGTGCTCCCTCAAAATAGGCGCGGCCATCGAGCGCAGCAAAGCGCTCGCGAAGGATGATCGTCGGACGCTACTTCAGGTGAGACCGACGCCGGGATCGATGCCACTACGACGAAGAGCATCGATCTGGCCCTGCTGACCTACGCGTCTTGCAAGGAAGCCGGCATCGTCAGTAACGGTCTGGAAAGAGACATGAGGCGCGGCAGCGACACCGCGCCTCTCAACCGGCCGAGGCGGTGGAAGGATCCTACACAAGCTCCAACTGGCCCGGGTTTTCTTGGGGAACGCCGGGCCTTTTGTTGTTCTGCCGGCAGGAAAAGGCCAGTCAAGAACGGCCACATTTTGTGCGAATTGTGGCACAAAAGGCATAGCGTTTTCAGCAGCTTGGAGCTAATCGTCACAGTAGCGTCGTCATTGAGTCTATTTTGGGGGCTGCCATGCGTGGCAAACTGTTGGCTACTACGGCGCTGGGCTCGACGCTCTTTCTCATCCCTGCAGTCGCTTTTGGGCAATCGGCCTACGATTGGACGGGGGCCTATGTCGGCGCTTCGCTTGGAGTGGTGGCCACCACCAGCGACCTGGAAGCCGACGGCAACGAACTGAGTTTTGCCACCAAAGGTGGGCTGGCTGGGCTTACGGCGGGCTACAACGTCCAGCTCGAGAACTTCGTTGTTGGCATCGAAGCCGACGGTAGTTTGACGACGGTCGACGGTACCAACACCAATCTCATTCCGTTCGCCGGTGGCGATGAGCGGCTGGAATCTTTGCTGACCCTACGTGGTCGATTCGGTGTGACCAACGGTCCGGTGCTGGCTTACGCGACCCTTGGCCTTGCCGGCGGCCAAGCGAGCTATACTGCGAACGTTTCCGACCTAGGTAAGGGTACGCCCGTTCCCGCCACAGCATCGGGCTTTGTCACCGGCGTCGTCGCCGGCGCCGGTGTCGAAGTCGCGGTAAACGACAATCTCAGCGTTAAGACCGAAGGTCTGATGTACCAGATGTCGCCGCTTACCGCTTCTGGCGACACCGGCAAGGGCAGCTTCGACTCCGAGTACAAGCCTTCGGGCCTTGTCGTGCGGACCGGCGTGAACTTCCACTTCTGATCCGGGCATGCAGCTCGTAAAAGCCATTGTGCACCAAGCGCGGCGGTCCGAGCAGGACCCCGCGATTGCTTATGGTGGCGGTGTCGCCAACTTCGGTTCGCTCATGGGGGCGACGGCGGCCGCGGTGGATGCCCTGACCTCCTTCGGCGTGAAGCCGCGGCAACTCGTCATCCTCGACATCCGGAACCCGATTCACCACACCGCCATGATCTATGCCTTGGCGTTGCTGGGCGTCAGGTCGGCATCTGTGGGCACGATCTTTGTCACGCAGCAGAGCGGACCACGCCCAGATCTATTCCTGACCGACCGCGACGATCTCCCCCCGTCAGACCTTCCGGTTCGAAAGGTGGATCCCCGGTGGTTCAGCTTCGATCAGTCCGCCCCAATCGAATACGCCAGGCTAATGGGGATGCCTGGTTTCCCCAATCCTGACGACGTGGTGAGATACGTCTACTCGTCAGGGACTACAGGCCGTCCAAAATGCGTGGCGCTGACGAACGCATCCCTCGAGCTCAGGATGGCTCACACCCAAACCTACATGAACCAGCGCATCCTGAGTGGTGCCGCCTTAAACATGATGGGGTTCTCGACGATTGCCGGCATCATGTCGCCAATCCTGACCCATAGTGTCGGCGCGCTGCTGTGTTTCTCATCGAACTACGTTGAAGCCTTGCAGTTGGTCCGGATGTTCAATGTCAGCGCCATCGGGGGTGCTGTCGTGCAATTGCAGGGTATCCTCAACGCGCTTGGGACGGCTGCGCCGCCGCCAAGTCTGAGATGCGTTTCGGTTGCCGGATCCAAGTTGCCAATCCGTATGCTGAGCGAGATCCGCTCACGCCTCGCCAGCTTCGTCATCGGCGGCTATGGCTCAACCGAAGTAGGTGGCCTCACATCTGCAACGGCGGCCGACTTCGAGCGGCACGAGGGTGCGGCGGGCTACATACTCCCGTGGGCAACCATCGAAGCCGTTGATGACACGGGCAGTGCCCTTCCCGCCGGAAGCGAAGGCGTGCTCCGGGTGCGGAGTTCCGAAATCGCATTCTACGTGGGAGACCGTGGCGAGCCGCTGGAAACCACGTCGGACGGATGGTTCTACCCTGGGGACTTCGGGCGCATTGAACCGGATGGGCTTGTTGTCATAACCGGTCGCACGGGCGACATCATCAACCGGGGCGGCGTCGTGGTTGCGCCGGAACTGATTGAAGAGGTTTTGCGTCTGTCGGCCAGTGTGACGGACGTTGCGGTAGTTGGATGCACGAACACGGCAGGGATCGACGAGATTTGGGCAGCTGTCGTTGCTTCGGCACGCCTCGATCCTGATCGTCTAATCGCAGAGGCAGCGCCCAAGCTGAACGAGCGCGTGCCGGATAGGGTTTTTCAGATTGACGCCGTACCCCGCAATGAGAACGGCAAGGTCATGCGCAACGCGCTGCGGGAACAGCTGCGCCAGATGCTGTTGCGCTGAGGCCACGCAACGCATGCACCGGTCTAGTCAATGGCTGGATCTCGGCATCGCCGGCACCACCTCGGTCGGAGCAGGCCTGCCGTGAACGGCGGCGCACGGGACACAACCGGGCTACTTTATGCAGACTCTGCGCCGCGAGCACACCTCGAAAGTCCCCAGTCGCTTGAGGACTTCGAGACATCCTCGAACCCGAAGGCATGGGGCGAGAGTAGGGCGAAGGCTCGCGGAACTTCATTCCCCGGACAAGGCCGAGTGACCGGTGCATTTGTTGGGCGGTCGCTATGAGCTTCTTCCGCAATAACGGGCTGACGATCGTACTGCTTGTACTCACCGCTCTTTCCCTTCTGGGTATGGCGATGGCGGGCCTGCGGGTCGAGAACGAAACGCGCGTCGAGCACGGATCGCAGACGGTGGATCTGTGGTCGTACATCGGCAGCGGGAGTTTTTTGTCAGCGGTGTTCGAAAACTGGGAGAGCGAGTTTCTCCAATAGGCGGCGACGAGCTGAGCATCTCAGTTGAGTCAGGACATAGGTCGAGGACGCGGACTTGTCGCGCTCGGTCCTAGACGGCTGGCGAGGTTCGTCAGACTGTCCCGTGCGATCTGGAGCAGGTTAGCCATCGCGCCCGGAACTTCACTTTGACGAAATTGTTGATGGGTGTCAGACGCGGAGTATCGAAATGACCGCCCCCAAAGCCGAAGGGATGCCCGTCCCCCAACTACCCGCCACCAAGCTCGAACTGCTGTTGGCTGCCATGCGGCAGCAGCAACAGATGTACGGCAGCAAATAGAGCGCCACGCGCGGGCGCTACCGTTTCATTGACCTGAAGGTCACCGAATAGCGCAGGTTGGCGACAGGCGGGATGGAGTGCTCCCAGTCCGTGCGTGCCTCGCCCGAAATGAGGTACGCCGACCCGGGCTCCAGCGTCACGTTTCTTCTCTCCCAAAGCCCATTGCGCGGGCGGCGGAAGCGCATGGTGCAGGTCGCCCCGAGCGAGACCCCGACCACCTCATCGAACACCGCCTTGTCCTTGTGCCAACCGATTGAAGCGCCGGGCTGGTACTCAGTGACGAGCACCTGCTCCAGCGACTCCGGAGGAAGGCTGGCGAAGCGCGCAGACTTGTCCCGCAAGGGGAGGAGAAAGTCGGGAATGTGGCCGATCTTCTCGAGGCGTTGGGTGGAAAAGTCATATTTCCATCCAAAGGACACCACCCTGCGCTTGCCCGTAAAGCCGTGGAACTCGAACTCCCTGAATGGCAGCGGCGCGATCAGTCGCACCAGATCCGCGGCCTCGGCAGATCCGATCAGTTCAGGATCATATTTCAATCCGCTCGGCGTTGCCTGCAACTCGGGAAAGAGATCATCCTGCGCCATCCAACAGAAATGGAGCCTGCAGAGGTTGGTTCCCGCGGCGCCCGGCCGTCTCGAGGTGTGAAAGTGAGTATGTTTCCCCCGGCCAACCGCCTACCTTGCTCTGAGCCACGGCCCACGAGGTACGACATGCAAAACGGCGAACGCGTCTTCTACACGAGCGAGAGCGGCGATCGGTGGCTACTTCTGTCCACCGACGGTGACATCGTGTCGGTGCGGCATGTGCCCAATGCTGCATCAGGCGGCGAAGGTACGACCTATGAGCTCGGTGAGTTCCTGATCCGAGAACGGCACACTGCACAAAATCAGGCCCTGAGGTCGCTCATCTCATCTCTAACGCGAATTGAGTAGCCCTAGAGGTTCTGCAGCGTGAAGGTGGCAAGCGCGGGTTCGGGCTGCGCGTACCCTTGCAGAGATAGCTCGAGACGGTCTCCCCAGCGACAGCTCGTCCAGGGACCTAAAGGTGCTCGTGCGCACCGATGCCGATGGAGCGCTGTGGGAAACCCGCCTGCATTGGGAGACGCAGTACCTACAACGCCAGTCCAGAGAACTAGACTGACGCGCCAACGCGCTGGCTTGCGTCGCCAGCCACCTCTCAGCCCTTCTTGCGGTTCGCGGCGGCATCGGCATCCGCCCGGCTGGGGCCCGCCTTCCTGATGATCTCGCGCGCCTCATCGAGCGTGATGCCGTGCTTGTCGGCGAAGTAACTCACTTCGTACTGCTGCTCAGCCGCAACGCGTGACCGGTCCTGCTGTCCTTGGTTGGCTTTGTCGTCTGCCATTTTGTCTCTCCACCGGAACGGATGATGGAAGCGGCAACGTCGAGGCCGAGTTTTGGTTTCCGCCTTCTGTTAGCGGAGCGGGACCGCCGGTTTGGGCGACCCCGCTCCTTTCTTGATGTCCCCAGGTTGCGGCCACAGGGCATCAATCCTTTGGCGATCCGGCGAGCGAACCTGAGTTGCAGCGTTTGCCCGCCGGATCTGTGGCCTCCGGACCAAGGGGCGGCCGGGGGCGACTTCGGAAAGGAAATCTAGCTCGACGGGTTGCGTTCCGAATGGGGCCTTCAGTCGCCATTAGTGGCGGCGAACCATCCAGGTAAGACCATCGACCTCGTGCGGCTCGTCGTTTTCGTCGAACCCGAACCACCCGCACCAATAACGGAACTCAAGGTTCTGCACCTCGCGATCGGCACTGGTGAAGGTCCAGCGTGCGAGATCCGGCTCGACAAACTCGACCTTGGGCATCCCCGGCTCTGGCGGGTGCTGCTTAGCGGTGATCATGACGTAGCCCCTTGAGTGAGGCAGCTCGCAAGGTGCCGTCACCACGCAAGTGTTTCACCTTGGCCATGAGCCCGGGCTTCAACCAGGTGCCGCGCCGCCTTAAGGGCAGAGCAGGGGCGTCGACCGTGTTCGCCTCAACGTAGGCCCAGAAGTCCTCCCGGTCCGCCGCCTTCAGCGTGATGAAGGCATCCCCCACATAGTGCAGGCCGTGCTCGTTTCGGCGGGCAAGGATCGCTACCGGCGCCCCCGTTGGCGACAGATCGGCGCCGAGCACCTCGAACTCTCCCTCGGTGAAGGTCTTCGTCTTCAGCCACAGGTCGGTGTCTCCGCTCTTGTACCGGCTGCCGCGGCGCTTCGAGACGATCCCCTCGAGGCCCAGGGCGTCGATCGCGGCGAACGCTTCGGGCCCGTCGACGCCGAGCTCCTCGCTGAACGCCAGGCAAGGTGCCGGCGCGCTCTGCAGGAGCTCGTGCAGTTTGGCGCGCCGGCTCTCTATCGGCCTGCTGCGGACGTCCTCCCCGTCCAGGTGCAGCAGGTCGAAGCCGACGAAGATCAGATCCTGCGGCCGCCAGCGGATGGCCGCTGGTAAGCCTGAGAAGTCGGCCGCGCCCCGGGCGTCGGGCAGGTAGATCTCGCCGTCGAGGATGGCAGACGTGCAGCGCAGTTGGGCTGCGGCCGCAACGATCTGCGGATACTTGTCGGTCCAGTTGGCTCCGCTGCTGGTGAAGGCTTTCGCGGTGCCCGCCTCGACATGCAGTTGGGTGCGATAGCCGTCGAACTTCACCTCGTGCAGCCAACCTTCACCGCTCGGCGCGGTATCCACCAGGCGGGGCTTGGTGGGCTGGATGAACCGGAGGGCGGGCTTATCGAGGAGCATGATCGCAATTTAATGCGGATGCGGAACGAATCCGAGTCGCCCGGCGATCACTGATTCGTTTCCGGGAACTCCATCGATCCGGGCAAGTTTGAATCGCCTGCGGCGCCTAGCTTCGGAGGAAGTTCATGACCATCTCGATCAAGCCGCCCGCTGCCTCTCAAGTGCGGGCCTTGGTGGCCAAGCAGCCGAACCTGACCCCTGAAGAAATTCACCGGATCTTGGGGATTCCTTTGGTGAATGTTAAGTCCGCGTTGGCGGCAAAGCACCGCGACAAGCCGAACAGGCGGAGCCTGGGCGTGCATACGTAGACGCTCGATGCCCCACTCGAAGCCGATAACAAAGAGCCCCGGCCGCTTGGGGTGGCCGGGGTTCCTTTTTTGCGCGGGGAATGGGGGCGACATCGCCCTGCGCGGGATGAGGACGGGGGCGCCCTCCATCGTCCGCTCTCGCGGATTGCACCATCATCCGATGGCGGACTTTGGTTCCGAGCATGGGGGGACGCACTTTGGACAGACATAGCGGGCGCCCGCACTCGGACGTCCGCCACATCATGAACTTCTAGTGCTGACCCCTACGGGTCGACCGCGTCAGTTCAGGTTGTCGAGATAGTCGCACGTCTCTCGGGTCTGTCGGTCGGTACCGTAATCGAAGATAGCGCGCCGATCGTTGGGACGATCTCGTGCCTCGGCTTCACTGCGCGGCAGCACCCGCGCGCTTTCCACATCTGCGTCTGCGCCGGCTGCGACATCCTCCTCGTTGAAGAAGGTCACGAGACAGACCAGCTCCTCGCGCGGCCTGCCGTTGTCGTCATCGTCGTGGCGGCCCCCGCCGCCGCCAAAGCCGCCGCCGCCGATTATGATGCTAAAGCTGAGGTTCGGCTGCATGCGCCGGCCCGACAGATACTCATCACGCAGTTCGTTCGAGACGAGATAGCGGGCCGAAACCCAGCCATCGGGACCAGGATGGGTGATGTAGCACCACCCGTTCGCGCGGCACCTTCGGACGTTTACGTCTTCGCCGCGAAACAATCGATCGACGACTCGATAGGAGGTGCTGGGGCCGGATCTGACGTTGATCGACCGCGTCGCCTCCGCCGCATCAGCCGCGGGCACCGCAAACGCGAGGCCACCGACAAGTGCAAGAGATGTAAGAGCTAGGTGTTTCATTTCATTACTCCGAGCCTACCCGCTACAAACGAACCTCTCGGTTGACCTTTAGTTCCTTTTGCGAATGAATGTGATGAGGCCCCCAGAAGCGAGGTCGGCATTACTGCCTCTACTTCGCTAACGAGGCCGGGGCCTATCCACGCCGGCATCAGAGTGCCATCAATAAGCTTTAGTCTGCGATCCCGAGCAGGATGAGCACTGCGCCGATGATGCCGGCCCAGAGGGCGGCCGACATGGCAACGCGCAACAGGATGAATCGAAGGCCCTTTCGACCTTGTGGTGTCGCAAGTTTCCTCAGGGTGGCCACGAAAGGGTCCGCAGTTGCTCCACCAAACGCTCAAAAGCCGCGTCGACATCATCAATGCGACCATGTGGTGGCTCACCCTTGGTTGCGACGCGAAACTCAGCGTGACGGTGCTTGACCTCCGCGAGGAGAGCGCCGGCCTCAAGGCGGGCCAAAGCTCCTTCCTCTGGCGAGCTGTAGGCCGAGGAGGCGCGAACGCCGAGATACGCGGCTTTGGCGTTCCACCCCTTTAAGGCCTTCAGGAATGGGGCGACCACTACCTCGGCCCGTCTCCGGTTCTCGACCGACGGCAGGCGGCGTTCGGGAACGACCTGTGGGTTCTCCATGGGCGATCTCCTCATTGTAGCCGAGGCTGTGATAGGTGGTGCGGAGCGGCCGCGGGCATGGCCGTGGCAAGCAACTCGTTGTAGATGCGAAGGTATCCGTCCACCATGCGGTCGGCGGTGAAGCGTCGTTCGAACGCGGCGCGCACTGCATCGCGGTCAAGCGCCCTGAGACGTTTTACAGCCTCGACGGCCTCGTCCGCGGTATCAACGATAAAACCAGTGACCCCTTCCTCGATGACTTCCGGCACCGAGCCCTTGCGGTATGCGACGACCGGCGTGCCGCAGGCCATGGCCTCGATCATTACAAGGCCGAAGGGCTCGCGCCAGGTAATGGGAAATACCAGTCCGAGGGCATTGCCCAGAAACTCCGACTTTTGCTGCTCCGTGACCTCGCCGATGTATTCGACGTGAGGGTGGGTACGGATGAGCGGCTCGATCCTGCTGTTCCAGTATTCCCGATCCATTACGTCGATCTTGGCCGCGATACGTAGTGGCAGGCCGGCCCTGGTTGCGATCTCGATGGCAGCGTCGGGCCCCTTGTCGGGTGATATCCGTCCCAGGAATGCGAGGTAGCCCGCCTCGCCGCTGCCCTGTTGCAGCAGGCCACGAGGCAGTCCGTTGTAGACGGTCCCCGCCCAGTTGAGATGCGAGATGGGACGCCGCTGATCGTCGGAGATGGAGACCAGCGGGACGTCCGCGAAATGGTTGTAGAACCATTCGAGGTCACGGTAGCCGATCTGGCCGTGCAGCGTGGTCAGCGTCCGGCCCTGAATGGGGCGCACCAGAGGGAAATGCAGCAAGTCGGTGTGGAAGTGCAGGATGTCGAACTCATCCGCTCGCTTCATCACCTGATCCAGCATGGTCAGATGATACGGAGTGGCCATGCCAAGGGAAGGATCGAGCCGAAACGAGGCGGGAGAGCCGGCGACGAGCTCGGCAGAGGTCACCGAATCTCCGCTGGCGAAAAGCGTCACCTGATGGCCGCGGCGCACCAGTTCCTCGGTTATGAACGAGACCACGCGTTCAGTGCCACCGTAAAGTTTGGGCGGCACGCTTTCGAACAGCGGAGCGACTTGCGCGATCCTCATCGTGGCAACCTGGACGATCTCCCATCCTCTGACGTCCGCCGCCTGCTTTGGTTCTAAGCAACGGAAGGATAAACCTCTCCCGACGCTTTTGGTTTCCGCCGCCCAGCGGAGCCAATTCCCGGTGGCGCCTAGCGGGAACCCTCTTTCAGCGTAGTCATTGAATCCGCCGCGGCGGCCGTAACGACGGAGTTCGATGAATGGCCAAACCGAAGCTGCCTATCGAGCGGGATCAGTGGTTGTGGGTGCTAACCAAGACGACGCGGATATCTGAAGAACCCAACAGCTTGGGCGTGCACGACGTGATAGTCCAGTTGCCCAATGGCAACCTCGAGACCATGGCGTACAACGCGGACAAGATGCGTGCCGATGAGGAGCTAAGTCAGCTCCTCAATCCATGACGTGCGTGGGCGGAACCGAGTAAGCGATGGCGGGGAGATGTTCAGTGAGCCGACGCTGAAATTCCCCCGAGCGTTAGTGTTCCAGAGTACGCATTAAGATCGGTGCCGCGATCTGACACATGCGAGGGGCCTCTACCTTCAAGGATCGTCCCGTCCGCCCGGAACTTCCTTCGTCACGCGAAGTTATTGGGGCCGCAAGCGGTAAAGCGCGGCAACTCTTCGACAGCGCAACCTGCTTGCATGGAGAGGAGAAAATCATGAAAACGATTGTGCTTGTTTCACTGCTCGCCGGGCTGGCATGGCCTGCCGTGGCGGTTGCCCAGGATGCCACCACGTCCACGACGGCAGGCGTCACCCTCAGCACGGATCTCGACTCCGTCGACGAGCTGTCGGCGCATCTGGCGACCTCCGGCACTGTGGATCTGGCGACAGTTGCCGATCCCGCGAAAATCAACATCGTCAAGGTGTCCGCGCTCGAGGCCAGCGCCTCCGGGAACATGGACAGCTTCAAGACCGCTGTGACGACGAACGCCGCCGCCCTCACCACCTTGCGCGACGCGGTGACGGCGAACACCGTCATCGTCACCAAGCTCGAGGCCGAAGGTCTGAAGGCCGGCGATGTGGTTGCCGTTGTTCATAATCAGGCCGACGGATCGATCACCATCTACGTCGACGACAGCTCCATGACCACGGGCGCCGTCGTCGGTGGCACCATGGTGGGCGGCGTCGCTGTTTCGGCAGAGGATCTTCCAAAGGTGCAGGCAGCCTGCGATACGCTGGCTGCCAAGCAGGCCCAGGGAGCTGCCGCCTCGACCGACACTGCTACCGACGCTGCACCGAGTGCTGATGCAACCACCGGTGAGACTGACGCCGGAATTGACGCCGCGACGACTACCAGCATCGATCTGGCGCTTCTGACCTACGAGTCCTGCAAGGCCGCGGGTCTCGTGAAGTAAACTGCACCGTGAAGCCCCGGAAGACGTTCCGGGGCTTCACGGTCAAGAGTCGTGCCGGAGATGGCGCCAGGGACTGGCGCACCGAGAAAGCTTCACTACCGGCCGGTAGGCGCCAGCAGCGGCACGGACTGAAGAAGTAAGACGCGACAGTGCGGATTGCCTCGCGCGCGCCACCCTAGGAAGTGCTAGAACTACACTCAGAGGCCATTCACGACATAGCGTCAGATCCGCTCCATCGACGACGTTTCCTGCGTCGCCACGACATGGGAGAGAAAGATGACGTCACTTGGCCTCCGTCGCACCCTCACAGCTGTTCTCGTCTCCGCCACCGTTGTCCTACCACCGCCGATCGCCTCGGGCGCGGGCAACAACGACAGCTACGAGCAGGTGTGGGACATCGAAGAGTACGACAACTGTATCAAATTTGGTTACGGGGAGCCCGTGACCTGCTGCATCAATTCCGGTGGACGCTGGGATGGCCCGAACGCGGGATCCGGAAAATGCGTCGCTCCGGACCCTGCTCAAAGTTCGGCGCCGGGTAAGGGGACGCGGCCACTAAAGCTGCACGGGCCTTTCCTGTCCCCCAAAACCCTGCTCGACTCGAAAGGCTGACGAGCCACCTGGTTGTTGCTGGCGACCCCGGTGGTGTAAGCCAGCCCACAGCGAACGGTCCAGGTCCAGGACCCGGAGTGCGAAGTCATCGGCCTGAGAATTGCCGTGCGCTCGGGCCGATCGCGGCGATCGGGAAAAGCCACAAACCCTCCGGGGCTGCGCTCCCAGGGCAGGCCCTTCGTTTCCTGAACCATGCCAGATGTTGCGGGGCTGTCAGACGGCAGGGCTTACACGTAGTGCGGGCAAGGCGGAATTTGAGTCCCGGGCGCGCCCATCCTTGTTCTCATTCCGTTCCCGGATGTATCAATCGGAAATGAGTGCGCCTGACGACCCCTTTAGCGGCTACCTTTCCGACTATCGTCATCCCAAGTTGACGATTGTCTGCACCCCCTGCGGCCGTCACGGCGAATACAGCGTCGGGTCCCTTCGCAGAAAGTTCGGCAATCCGCCGTTGGCCGATGTGTGCCGGTTGGTCGCTATGGCCGGCCAGTGCCCGAAGGCGATGCAGTACCCCGGTGTCGATTGCACCGCCCATTTTGCCCGAAAGTACATTGCCAATGATGTTCGCAGTCTTGGCGCTGCTCTTCATGCGGGCTGGACTCTTGGCCTCCGATGCGAGGGCCGGCACGAAGGGCTGAAGACGAAAAAGCCCTGCATCCAGGCGTTCTCGATCGACCTCGAAAGCCTGGTGGCCGGGCTCGGTCACGAGTTCCCAATTGAACGCCTGCAACAGAAAATGTGCTGTCCTCGCTGCGGCAGCCGGCATGTGTCGCTGTACTGGAGTACACCTCCGCGGCCGCGAGCTACGGAGCCAGTGCCGCTGCGCCGGGCAGGGTAGAGCAGCATCCGGTTCTGGCCCTTCGGTCGGCCGGCGCGAATAGATCTTGGCTGCTGCTAAGCAGCTTCCCTGTGCTCCCCTCGAGCGGCTTCCCAGACCTCGCGAGCGGCATCGATGTTCATCGCGGCAATCGCCAATCCGACAATCACGTCAGGCCACACGGACTGCCAGATGTAGGCCGTCAACAGCCCCGCCAGGATGATCGTCACGTTTGCAATGGCATCGTTGCGAGCTGACAAGAATGCCGCCCGTGTGAGGCTACCGCTGTGGGCCCTAAACCGAGCAAGGATGAAGGCGCAGGCAAGGTTGACCGCCAACGCGCCCGCGCCTGTCAGCGACAAGGCAAACGGTTCGGGTGGAACCGGGTTGGTGAATTTCCCCCACAGCGCCAAGAGGAGCGCCAGGGCCGGCACCAGCAGGATCCCGGCGAGCACCATACCGACGCGGGCACGGGTGATAGGCGTCCACGCTAGGGCGAAGAAGATCAACAGGTTTACCGAAGCGTCCTCAAGGAAATCGACACTGTCGGCGAAGAGTGAGACCGACCCTATCGAAAGGGCGACTGCGAACTCGATCCCAAAGTAGGCCAGATTAAGCAGGGCCACGATCAGGACAGCCCGTCTTACCCCGGCATTCGCTGGATCAGACCTCATTGACAACCTTTCGAACCACAAGCCTTAGCCACCGTACCGGAAAGGTCTCAGAACAATGAGGGCTCTTCGACCGGCTCCTGCGGGTCCTCTTTCGGGCCGACCGAAACCACCTGCAGCACACCGGGCGGCAGAGGCCGCTGCAGTAGTTTGGCCTCCTCCCATGGCGCTGTCATCCAAATCTCGATCTCTTCGGGCGTGGTGAGGATCACTGGCATGGCGTCGGGATTCGCCTGCGCCACGACATCGTTCGGATCGGTGGTGAGGAAGGCGAAGAGATCCGTAGTGATCATCCCCTCGGAGGTCTTGCGCACGCTGGCCCATTGCGGCGCCACGATCCCGGCGAAGTAGGCCAGCGGCCGATCGGCGTCAAAGGCGAACCATGTGTTGCCCCGTTTCTTGCCGTCAGGGCCGGTTTGGCTGCTGAACTCGGCAAAGCTGGTGAACGGTACGATGCAGCGGAACTCCGGTGCCAGCCACCGCTTCCAGTGCAGGCTGTCGGTGTTGCGCACGTTGTGCGTGCCGCGATCGGGCTCCAGCCGCACCAGCTCGTCGAGCTCGGCCTGGCTGAGGTTGCGGCCCTGCTTCTCGGCGATCTTTCTCGCCCGCTCCCTAGCCGCCAAGAAGAGTGCCCTGGACGAACTCGGCATTCCCCAGCGCACTTTCACCAGCTCCCGGAACCCGCCCGGCGCGTTGCGGATGATCGGCGCCAGCATGTCGGGATAGATCCCCGTCTGCGGTGGCAGGTTGCCGATATTTGTCGCCACCTCGAAGGTGAATCGCAGCCGCCGCAGGGCTTCGAGATTGGTGGTGATAGAGTAGGCGTGGCACATGTCCGCCACGCTAGCGGCAGCACTGGCTCCGGATCAAGCCGGAGGAACCACCTCAGGCGACATCTAGCCGTCCATCGCTGCGCCGGATCGGCAGTCGACGCCTACGCCTGGTGGGGCACCGGCTACATGGCGATCTCGACCGGTTGAATGGCTGTCGGCTCGCCGCACACCGGGCCCAGTGACGCCCTGGTCGCCAGTCACTCAAGCGTCAGTCGGGATACCGATGACCAGGGTTCTCTGGTCGCACTGACGTCGGTGCACGGCTCGCTTATTCGGCCGGCGAAGCTAGGCGCGTTGGTAGCAGCTCGCCCACGCTGTCTAGTATTGGATAAGCGGCGGCCGCCACGATGTGGGAGTTCACCAGCTTCATGTCGCGGATCAGATCCAGATGCAGCGCGCTGGATTGAGATGCCGCGGTGATCCCGTCGCGCATCAGGGCAAAATGCGTCGTGGTTGCCTGCGCCTCAGAGCGACGGAACGCGAGCTTTTCCTCTGCTAGTACGCGGGCAGTTCGCGCATCCTCAGTCACAAGTAGCGATGCTGCCGTCCGGGTATTGGCAATGAGGCGGTCCATCATATCGATGAGCTCCGCCTCGTTGTCGGCGTCAGGCAGCAGCCCGCGCTTCAGCCGCTTGGTGGCATGCGGAAGCAAGTTGCGGTCGATAACGTCTCCTGCCTGTTCCATGTTCATCGCGAACATCAGGATTGCCTGCAGCCTTCTCTGGTCATCCTCACTCAACGCCTCTGGATCTAACTCACTGAGATAGCGCTTGATCGCCATGTTAAGGCTGTCGAGCACATCGTCGCGGGCCCGAGTCTCGGCAATCAGCTTGCGGTCCCCGCTGGACAGCGCCTCTCGCGCTCCTGAGAGCATCGTTTCAAGGGCATCAGCCAATCGCAGCGCCTCACGAGCAGCGCCTCCGATCGCCACGATGGGCGTCTCTCGCGCCGCACGATCGAGATAGAGCGGTTGTCCGGGATCGGCTGGGTCGACCCGATCCGGGATCAGCCGCTCGAGCAGGCGCGATAGGGGTGTCAGGAACGGCAGCGTTAGCAGCGCCAACACCAGGTTGAAGACGAGGTGAAAACTTGCCACCGCCGCAGCTCCCTCTAGGCCAGCCGCGACGAGCCCATTTAGGATCGGTCCGATCAGCAGCCACGACAAGGCGGCGCCAAGAAAGCGATTACCGAGATTGGCGAGCGGCAGCCGCCTCCCCTCAGGACCACCGGCGGTTGCTTCGAGGAGCGGGTTGAGCGCCGTTCCGAGATTGGCGCCGACAACCAGCATAAGTGCCGGCTCAAGTGCGATGACCCGGCTAGCGGCGAGCGACATCACCAGCAGCACCACCGCCACGCTCGAATGCGCGAGCCACCCCGACACTGCCCCGAGCGCGATCGCCAGCACCGGCATAGCTGCGATCGCCCCGAGCATGCCGACAAGCTCGACCGAATGCGCGAGTGGCTCAAGCATCATGAGCATCTGGTGGAGCGCCAGGATCATTATCCCGAGCCCGATGAATACTCGCCCCAGGTCGTGCGGCATCGCCCCGCCATCACGACGGAACAGCAGCACTCCGATCAGCACCAGTAGCGGTGATAACGCTACGACGTTGAACGATAGCACCGTTACGATCAGCGCTGTGCCGACATTGGCCCCCAGCATGATCGCCATCGCCGGCACCAGGGCCACGAACCCTCCGGCAGCAAAACTCGTCGCCATCAAACCGGTGGCGGTACTCGATTGCAGGAGGGTCGTGACGCCGATGCCCGCGAAGAATGCGCGCACTCGGTTGCTCAGTGTCTTCGACAGAACGGCAGTCAGTCGCGGCCCAAACGCCCGCTGCATCCCTGTCTGGACCATATGCGTGCCCCACAAGAGGAGGGAAACAGCGCCGGCGATGTTGAGGATTGTGAGCAAGGCGTCCATGGATGCTCCAGTCGATTTGCCCCCATCTATCTCATGCACCAACGATCCACTCGCGCAACCGTTCATTGGGCACTGCTGCCGTCGTCACAGATAGCTCAGCTAATGCTTCTTTCGTTTGCCGAAGTTCCCGTCCCTTGTTTGATCGCCTCCAACGGCGAAGCGGGCCGCGTTGCGCACCTCGTCTGCTCCCGACATCGGCATCCGACTGGTCATGGCAGAGCCGCCGCCAACAGCTTTCTCACCGACCGCTTTTGGCGCAAAGCGGACCTCGGCACTGTCATTGCGTCCTCGGCGCGGAACCAACAGCTGCGTCGATAAACGGTGCCTTTTGAGCGAGGTATTCCTTGATGCCGTGCTTGTTCGCAGCTTCCAATTGCCGCTTGAGGTTTTGATACCTTTGCCGCAGGTCGTCATCCTGTCTCAGCATGTCTCGGAAGCGAGCATCTGGAAATCTGCCAGTGTCCAGTCAGGCAAACATGAACCTTGTGGGTCCGAACACCCCACCGTCGGCTGCTGCCTTTTGGCCAGCGAATAAATGCTAAACCGCGAGCGGGCAGCCCGGCTTCGAGCAGGCCGTCTATGCTAGGTCGCCGTGAGCTTCAGTGGGCTATGCAGAGCGCCGGGGGTTTTCTGCTGGCGGGATGAGTTCCAGGAGCCGCTCTGGTGCGACGGGCCGGGACAGCAGGAAGCCTTGCAACTGGTCGCAGCCCATCTGTCGAAGCAAACGTGACTGCTCCGGCGTCTCTACGCCTTCACCGGTGACCTTCATGTGCATCGCGCTCGCCAGCCCGATGATGCACTTAACGATGTTGTCGATTTCCGTGTCCTTGCCGAGCTTGGCGACAAAGGACTGATCGATCTTCAGTTTGTCGACTCCGTGCGTCCGCAGGTAGCTGATAGACGAGTAGCCGGTGCCGAAATCGTCGAGTGCAACCCGGATTCCAGCCGCGCGGAGGTGGTTCAGGGTAGCTTGGACCTCAGGCGAGCTTTGGAGAAGCAGCCCCTCGGTGATTTCGATCTCCAGGCGCCGCGGGGAGAGCCCGGTCTCAGATAAAACCCTCAGAACCTGATCAGCGAAGCGCTCGGCGCGAAACTGCTGGGGGCTGACGTTCACGGCTACCCATGGCAACGATGAATTGGCAGCGAAGGTGCAAGCCTCCTGCAGCACCCATAGACCCAGTTGATCGATGAGGCCGCGCTCTTCGGCAAGTCGAATGAACATCGCCGGCGACAGGCGACCATGCCTCGGGCTGTTCCACCGGACCAGCGCTTCCGCGCCCAGCATCTGCTCACCGTCGGCGCTGTAGATCGGTTGATACACAAGTTCCAAGCCCGGCACGCCGTTTATCGCTGCCCGCAAGTCGAGTTCGATGGTGCGACGCTCCTGGACAGCCAGGTCCAGTTCACCGGCGAATAGCTGGTAGCGACCGCGCCCGCTCGTCTTGGCCTCGTAAAGTGCGACGTCCGCCTGCCGCAGTAGATCGTCAGCATCTGCAGTGCCCTCGTCGGAGAGCGTCACGCCCACACTCGCGCCGATGAGTGCCTCGTGTCCCATCAGGTCGAAAGGGCGCTGAAGCTCCACAACGATCCTCTGACTCACCGCCAGCGCCGCGCCGACGTCCTTTACATCCAACTGCACGATCGCGAACTCGTCCCCTCCAATGCGGGCCGCAGTATCTACGTCGGTGACAAGGCCGTTGAGGCGAGCAGCAACCTGTCGCATCAGTTCATCTCCGGCCGGATGCCCCAACGTGTCGTTCACGTGCTTGAACCGATCGAGGTCGATGACGTGAAGGGCGAAGCGCGCGCCGGAATGCCGCCAGTTGGCGATAGCCTGACCAAGCCGGTCGGCGAAAAGTGCCCGGTTGGGCAACAGGGTCAAAGCGTCGTGAAAGGCGAGAAACGTCGCGTTGCCTTCGCTGGCCTCAAGCAGCGCCGAGGTGCGGCTGAGCCGCCGCATCAAAAGCAGCAGCAGCACGACTCCAAGCCCGAAGGCACCAACAAGGGCCGGCGCCACCTGCCAGATCAACGACATGGCTGGTCGGTTAGGCGACCAGTTGAAGAAGCCCAAGATGCGGCCGGATTGGTCGAGGACCGGTGCAGAAACATAGCCCACAGTCAGAGCGCTATCCGTCGAAAACGTGAGGTTGTCGATGGCATACTTAGCCGCGATCGCTTGGCTCAAGGTTTCGTCGACGAGGAGCACCGAAACATGCAGGAATTCGGTGCCCGGCTCTTGTTCCACGGCATCGGTGGACGGGATGATCGGTCGGACGCTAACGATGCCGACGTCGCCGCTCGGGAAAACTACCTTGTCGATAGTCCCAAGCCCGATAACGGCATTCCGGTAGTCCTGCTCCCCCGCGGCCGTGGCCAAGTCATGCCGCAACTGCTGCACAAGAGGGTCGATGAACGTACGATCCGCGTCGTAGCTGGCATCGGCTACGCGCTCGCCATGCCATACCGCCCGCACCACCTGTCCCGTCCGGTCTAGTATGTAGACCTTGTCGTGCCCGAAATACTCACTCATCCATTCCGCGAGATTTTCAGCGAGCCAAGGTTCATTGCCGGATCGAAGGTTAAGCACGGAATCGTCCCAGATCGCCGAGCTATCCTGCTCGACCGGGATGCGGTCGGCGATTTCCTGCAGGCCGACTGTGACGGAGCGTCGTTGCTGCGCAACGGAAGCGTTGTCGATCTGGTCGGCTGCCCACCAGCCAAAACTGACCGCTGCCAACGACACAGCCGCCACGGCGAATAGGAGAACTCGGCTCAACTGCTCAGAAACAGCATGGGAGGTCTTACGCATCACAGCACCCAGCATGCGGGACCAGAACTTAATCGACCATCTGCTAAGAAACTCTGACACTCGGTCGGCTACGCGATCACCATCATCGCCAACTCTGACTAATGAGCCGGGGCAATTGCTGCCTGCGTGCACCCGGTTTAGCGACGCTGGTTCGATCATTACGCTCCCGCGGGAGCATCTAAATCGCGTCAGGGACGTTGTGGATGCCGCCATGAAGCCCACAACCACATCTAGCCGCATCAGCCGACTGATCTACCGCCTCGCAGACTGCCTCTCAGACTGGCGAGGGTTCATTGCCACTTTTCTTGCCCTGATGGCAGGGATCGGCATCGGTGCTGCGTTGCAATTCAACGAAGGCTTCATGTTCGGCTTCAACATTTTCCTCTCGGTGGCGGCCATCGTCATCAGTGGCGTTATCCTTGTGGCCGGCGCGCGCAGTGAGGCGGCCCTGCACGTGAAGCTCGACTATCTGATCGAGCACTCGCCGGCGACGAACAAGGTTGTTGGGCTTGAGCACCTCGATGCCCGAGAGATCGAAGAAGAGCGGAGTCGGGTCGAGCGCGAAGCGGCCGAAGCGGTCGATGAGGCGATCGAAGACGCTGAGCTTACGCGGCGCTGATCAGTCCGACTGCGCCCGCCACTTCGCCCCAACTGGAAAAATCCTCGGCAATGACCTCGATAGCCACCTTCAACGTCAATGGTGTCAACGGTCGACTGCCGGTGCTGCTGAAATGGCTGGCCCAAACCGACAGCGACGTAGTGTGCCTGCAAGAGCTGAAAACGTCCGACGAGAAGTTTCCTGAGCAAGCCATCGAAGAGGCCGGGTTCCATTCAGTCTGGCACGGGCAGAAATCCTACAATGGGGTCGCCATCCTGGCTCGCGGGACCAAACCAATCGAGCGTCGCCGGGGGGTGCCTGGCGACCCAGATGATACCCACAGCCGCTATCTTGAGGCCGTGGTAGGCAACCTCATCGTCGGCTGCCTATATCTGCCTAACGGCAATCCGGCACCGGGGCCGAAATTCGACTACAAAATGCGCTGGTTTGAACGCCTGATCGATTATGCAGGCACGCTGCTGGCGGCCGGCGCACCGACGGTGCTCTGCGGTGACTTCAACGTTGTGCCGACGGACATCGATGCCGTGGTGCCGGCTCGATGGGTCTGGGACGCCGTAACGTTCCCGGAAGCGCGAAGTGCCTACGCGACGCTGCTTGACCAAGGCTGGATCGACGCTCTCAGGGTTATCCACCCGGCGAAAGGCATCTACACTTATTGGAACTTCTCGTACCGCGGTGGCTACGACCGCAGCTCAGGGTTGCGCATGGATCACGTGCTGATCAGTCCGTCGCTCGATGGCTCATTGCTTGATGCTGGCGTAGACGTCGAGACCCGCGGTTGGGACAAACCAAGCGACCACGCGCCAGCGTGGATCAAACTTGCGATATGAGGGGCGGGATGATTCCCGGTCTCCTGGAGGCTGGGGCCATTTTCCCGAATTAGGCTGCCCTCGGATTCAAGGAACGCATGCTTCCCAGCCTCGTTGAGACCGCAAGTTCCAGTCCGGGACCCTCAACTAGGAGAACAAGAACAATGCGCACGATCACAGGGCTATTCGACACTCATGACCAAGCCGACCGGGCGGTCCGGTCGCTGAAGGATGCCGGCGTCAACGGCGAGGATATTTCGATCGTCGCCAACAATGCCGACGGTACCTACGACACCGACAAGGGCGACGATGTTGCCGAGGGCGTCGGCGCAGGAGCTAGCGTGGGCGCGGTTGTCGGTGGCACCGGTGGACTGCTTGCCGGGCTCGGCATGCTGGCCATACCGGGTGTAGGTCCCGTAGTGGCGGGCGGCTGGCTGCTGGCCACGGCGATAGGTGCCGCCACTGGTGCAGCTGTTGGCGGTGCAGCGGGCGGACTGATTGGCGCTCTGACCGATGCGGGCGTCGATGAGCGCGACGCTCACGTTTACGCGGAAGGCGTGCGCCGCGGCGGCATTCTGGTGACAGTCCGCGTCGACGATAGCCGGGCTGATGCAGCCACCGCGATCCTCAAGGACTCGAGCGTTGTAGACATCGAGGCGCGGCGCCGCGACTACGAAGCAGAGGGTTGGGAAGGCTTTGACGAAACCTCCGATCCGTACCAGGTCGATCAGGTCCGCGACTATCGCGCTGGCCTAGTTCCGCCCGTGTCGCGTAGCTAAACGATACGAAAGGGCCCCGCAGACGCTAGGTTGCGGGGCCCTCACGCTGGAAGTGCTATTGGAGGCGGCCGGTGCGTGCCTTGCAACTTATCTCGTATGCCTCGCCTTTGATGATGTATCGCCCCCAGTCGCGGAACATCGGGTTCCGCCAGGTGGGGAAGCCGTAGCCGATGGTCGGAAGCGGGATCCCGGTACCCGGATAACACCCTTGTGGCCGCCGATGAGGTTGACGATGCCCTCGTCCTACTGCCGTGGAAGAACTTCTCCCGGCGAGAAAGTGATGGGGCCGCGCGCGGTGTTGATCTCTATCAGCACGATATTGGAGCCGTTCTGAATGCAGGCTGAGCCGTCTAGGTAGAGCTCCAGCGCCTCGCCCGACCTTAAGTCAAATCGGAGCTGCGCTGAACAACCACGCCCTACTCGCGATGGCATCCAGATCCTCAAGCCCGTAGTCGAGTGCCATAACGATATGCTCTGGTCGCCGCGCATAGCTGTAGGTAGCCGCGACCATTTTCGCAGTCGTCGCGTCCGTTGAAACGACCGCCGGTGATTGTAAGCGTTTCGGTGCTCATGTTCCGCGCCACGAGTCTGTTGTAGACGCCCGCACCGTCCGCCAGGGTTTCGATGCGCATGCGGTCGCCAGCTTGGTAAGGGAACGAGACAGAGTGTAGCCGTTAACGAGCCGATGGTGAGAGCTTTCATCGTCAATGTCCTGGATAGCGAGCCCAACCACCGACCGGCAGGCACTGTATAGTAAGGTGAAGGTCACGGAAGAGCGCCTCGGCGACGGAACGAAGTTCGACGGGCATCCGTCGAGCAGCCTCGCCCGGCCCTTCGACTATTGTGCCGACGCCAAGTATCGCGGCCAGATCTCGCCGTAGGTCGTTCTCCGCTCTCCCAAGGTGACAGTGGCTCAATGGCTTGAAGACAGGCGACGGCAGTTCAACACGGCCACGCAACGACGAGGGTCGCCCGATCGAGCTTGTCGTGGCTAAGGCATCAGCGAAGCCGCTCGCCGGCTGCAGCCACTCACGCGGGTACCGGTCTACTAACCAGCCGTCCATCGGCACTTCGATTCGAGCGTGCCGGCCCCCAAGTTGAAGCCATCGTAGCCACGCGTTGTGCACGACGCTCGCGACATCGCAGATGCCCTTCTCGCGTTGCCGGACCGATGCGCGGATGAGCCCTTCAGTCATGAACAGCATCAGGCCAGCCTGAGCTTTGGCGCTGTCCGCTGCAGCCGCGCGAGTATCGGCTTCTTCGGTGTCTGCGGTGTGGACGTAGGCGATGGGAGCGAGAACCCGCTGTAGCGCCGTCGTGAGTTCGGCAATCATGTGGTCGCCATCACGGACCATCAGTTACCGCTGACCATCTGAAGCGCCATGACGGCCTCACCCATTTTCTCGGGCGTGTCAGCCAACCCATTTGGCGTGCAGATAAAGGTCGGGATGTCTTCTCGACCCACGCTCTCCATTGTGGCAACCCAAAGCTGACCCACCCGATAGTCACTCGAAAACAGGTACGGTTCTGTACGCTTGCCGGCCTCGACCAGTGCATCTTTCAAGCAGGTCACCGCTGCTTCGGAAAACATGGCCTCAAGCTGGGTAATCATCGACGGGCCGACCTGGTTGGCCGGCATCGGCCCGAACTGCGCAAGGGTCGGGCTCGACACGAGCACCGCAAAAACTGAACTAAGTAACGCCTTCATTTGCACCTCCAGAGTGATGATCGTGTATATCACATACACGAACAAACATCTCAAGGAGTACTAGGTATCCCTGACGCGGTTCAGCACATCGCCCTAATGTTGAGGCGAAGGGGCTGGGTGCGTGACCGATCTGAAAGAGCGTTTTGGCAATCGTCTTGCCTCAGCCAGAAAGCGACGGAATCTTACCCAAGAAGCCCTCGCAACGACGTCTGGGCTAAGCGTCGACACCATCAAGCGACTTGAAACCAGCCGCATAGGCGCGAGCTTCGACGTAGTGGCTCGCCTGTCTGAGGCTCTGGAGGTCGATCCATCAGTGCTTTTTGAACCTGATCAGCCGACCAAACCGCGAGAAGTGCTCGTACGGCTCACGGACGACCTGTCGTCGATGTCGGACCGAGAACTCGAGTGGATACGAACCGTCATCGTGGAACTTCGAAAGCGACCTTAGCGCCGGGTTACAAAGTCGGCGATCATTGCCTCGGTCACATCGCCGGGGTAGCAGATTGGGCTATATCCGCCTGGCTTGCTGTATGCGCTCCGCCCCCCGCACTGGCCACCCTTCCTCATGCGATTATACGGGCAAGGGCATGGGCCTGGGTAGGCCGCCAAGCTTCCTCGGATAATTGACTGAACGACCTCGCCGCGATCGTAGGCCTGAGTGGGTGCCGGCGTTGCTGCTTCCGATCTTGCGATCGCCACCGGCTCGCTGGGCCGTTTGTCGGACAGGAAGTCACTGTGCAGCCAACCCAACGAGCCATTGTCCAGGGCAACACCGACCCACTGCCCGGCTCGGTGCGTCGGGGCGACGGCGGTCCCGCGCGCAATCGTCAGCAGTACGGCACCCGAAGTAGACGGCGTCGACCTGACGTTAAGCGTGTCGGCAACAACGAAAAGTGGCCCGGGGTTGGCAATCCGTTGAAATGTGCCATCGCCCGCAGCAGGTGAGGGGCTCATAGCCGCCCGCCGAATGTTTGACGAGGTTGGTCGCGGAGCGCTGCGTTGGTCATTGTCATCCGTGATGACGCTCCAGACGAAGACGACTGCCAACAAGGACAGTATCCATCCCCATCGGGACTTACGCATAGCCATTCTGCTCGCCCCCGGGGAAGTTCAGCACTTGCTTCGGCAATAGTCGAGGCTCGAAAATGGGCGGCGGCCTTGGGCTATGTCCACGCGGCCGTTGACACCCCTGGCGGCTGCACCGTAGCAGACATTCCATTGACGCTGGCTGTCGCCAGATCCGCAAGCATACATATGAGTATGCGAGCCGGCCCTCCGCCGGATCAGCCCTCAATCTTCGTGATGAACAGCTTGCCGGCCAGTCCGCCGACCCCGAGCCGCTGCCATCGTTATTCTCAGTCGCTCAAGCAGCCACGTGAAGACTTGGCCTCACCATCATCGCCTGGCGCAGGCTTCGCCCTGCAATAGTACAATACTGGAAAATCATATGCTCTATTCGCCTGTCCGCATCAAACGAGCTCTGATCGAAAACACCGTCAACGAGATCAGCAAGTACTACACCGGAAGAAAATCTTACGATCGTAAGGTTCTAGACCGCATCGCGTCTGATTGCCTCTATACGATCACGCTGAAGTCCGACGAGCGTCGCGCACGGGCCTGGAAGGCACAGACTGGCGCTTTCCGTCCTGTGAATGAGGAGCAGTACGACCCGAAGCCGTATATCGATGTCAGCTTCGAGCTCAACGAGATCAACTACATCGTGAATGTAGCGAACTCGCTGGTATACGGGAGCGCGTGGCGGGAGTTTTCCCGAAGGGATCAGCTCCCGGTGGCCGGCTTCTTCATCGATTTTGATGGGTCACGTTACTGGAAGGAGGCCCCACCGCTAAGGGACCTTAAGGGTCCTCATGCGCACGGCTTCATGGGGTATCCAGAGAGTCACATCGACCGAGCACATGAAGTGCTTCCGACCTTGATGAAGACCATCTCCGCCAGGAGCCGAATGCTCTTCGACAAGTACGAGATTTCTCGGTTCGACCCGGCACGGGTGACGATGGAACTCGGCAATCGGTCGGCGCTGGAGAACTTCATCGGATACAGCGCCAAAGGAGTTTGCCACTTGATGAACGACCGCTATCGAAGCGGCGCGAACATGTGGTCGGGCGAGCTGTACCGCATCTATCCGAACCCGGCTGGCGGCAGCTACGGGTATCCGCGTCCACCAGTCGAGCCGCCCAAGTGCAAGGAACCGTTCTAACCAATCGGCATTGGAGCCGCCGCTCGGCTCGGAGTCTAACGCGAAGGTCGCCGCGTCCGAGACATCAGCGCTCCGACACCTTCGCGAGCTTCGCCTGACAAATCTCGTCAGACCATTCGGAGACAGACATCGTCCCATCGGACTTGTTGACGACTACCCGACGCTCGACACCACCGAGTAGTGAGACTCGAAAGCTTGCACGAGAACGGTTCTGGCGGTCGACAACCCTCATTTCAACGGGCCCAACGATTGTGTTGAGCAACGGGAGAAGGAGAGGGCTTGATGGTTCTTCTGCCTCCAGCTTCAGCGATCGAACGATTGCCTTGATTGCTGCAGAAGCCCGTATTCGAACCTCCTCGTTCTCGAGTGAGGCCGGTTGGACAGCGCTGATCAGCTCGTCGATGTTTTCGACGCGTGCCACGGACTGCAGCGAGGCGAAATGAGCGCGGAACTGGTCGAGACGAGCTTCCTCCTCCCGAATTTGGCGAAAGAGCGCGTCGGCCTTTTGACGATAGAACTCCTCGCTAAGCTCTTCGGCCGAAGCGAGGTCAAATGTTCGGTCGCGCTTGTGACGCAGCTCCGCGAGGCGGGCCTCGCTTTGACGGATCGCTTCAGCTTTCGCCAAGCTCTCCAAGGACCCTTCGCCGCCAATCAGCTCTCGCAGTCCGACCTCTCTAACGTACGAGAGGAAGGCTCTCTCGAAGTGCTGGTAGTTCCAGCTTTTCGCCCTGCACCCGGTGCCCTTTATTGCTGAGCTGCAGCGAAGGATTACTGATCCCTTAGGTTTGGGACCCTTATCGAGAAGGTGCATCGGTGATCCGCAGCGTGCGCACTTCGCCACGTGGGTGAAGAGATTTTGCTGTCCGACACCGCGCCGTCCGGCGGAGGACACACGCCGACTTATGCGAGCGCCTTGTGCCCTCTCGAACAGCTCTTCATCGACAATTTGGGGGAAGTAACCCGTTATCGGATCGCCGATCGGTTTGCGACGACCGTCGACCATCATGTGGGGTTGCATCTCGCCCAATACGGCGCGGTTACCCAGTATCTTGCTTACGGAGCTGGTGCCCCAGGAAGAAAGACCTTTGAACGAGGCCTCGCCGAGGCGGTTTAGTCGACGGGCTATGGTGAATGCTCCCGCCCCCTCAGCCGACCAGGTGAATATCTTCCGGATGGTGGCTACGCGATCATCGATCAGTAAAAAGGAGCCTTTGTCAGAGGAAAGCTGCAGCCACATGGGGCATTTGCCGGTCAGCTTTTTGCTCTTGGCGTCGGCCCGCTTAGCTTCCCATGCCTTGGCGAGGCGCATGCTCTTGATTTCAGATTCTTCGTGGGCTCGGCTCATCACGAAAATGGACATGATCAGCTGCATTTCATCAACATCAGCTCCGTACACGCGCTCATCCGCGAGTGTAACGATATTGATCCCGGCTCTGATCAGATCGAGAAAGAGGAAGAGTGACTGAACCACCGTTTGGCGGCTGAGGCGGTCCAGGGATTCAATGAGGAGGAAGGATCCCTTAGGCACCCTTCCGTCTGAGACGGCGTCTAGAAACTCCCGGAGCTTGCCACTCGTTGCGTTGTCTCCCCGGAACGCCGAGACACCTTCGTCCCTCAGTCGAAAAGCAGTATCAAGTTCTAATCCGATCTTAGATGCGTATTCAGCTGACAGCTGGAGTTGGCGGTTGAGCCCATCACCCTTTCGCTGAATGTCCGTTGAGATACGGATGTATGAATACGCTCGGGGTTTCATTGGTGACCTGCGGCAAGGGGCCGATGAGCTTGCGAAAGAAGCTGGCGGCCATCAACCAGGAAGAAGTCGGAGACTCAGTGGAGTGACGCGCTCCATTGCCGAGTCTCCAGGGTGGCCTGCCGCGAACGATTGCTAGGCAGACCACCCGAACGGTTGATGACGGTTGCGTTGTGCAGGGTGGCCAGTACTAGGCCGTTGACTTGATCGCTGCTGAAAGAGCGACGATCTGCGTCTCGTTACGCCCATCGTTGGCCTCTGAAGATGGGGCGCCGCTAGTTGGAGAGCTGCCGCTTTCGATGTCAGGACTCCACGCATCTGGATGGTAGTACAGCCCGTCGATCTTGGGATGCCGGCAGATGGCCTCGTCGGCGCGGACCCTCTGGATGATCTTGTGGAAGCGATCGGAAACCTTAGTCGCCATGCCGGCTTCTACCCGGTTTTGAATCTCGAGGTTCGTCAGGGCGCCGTTGGTGTTCCTCAAAGTGTCCACAATTGCCGCTTCCGTGGGGTTCAATGGATTCCGACCATGTGACCTCTGCCAGCCACTCTCGCCAAAGTAGAAGTTTGAGTCGTCGGAATTGTGCGGTCGAAGCTCAAGGTTCAACTGCCCTTTCTCCGATTTGAGCCACAGCAAATTGGCATAGCGCAGGAGGCGTTCTTCGCGGTTCCTAAGCGTCCTTGAGCTTGAGATCCCTTCGGGGAGCGCCACGATCAGGCTCGATTTGGGCGCGGCAGATGCCATCACTACCTCAAGCCAGTCGAGCGTTTCCTTCCGACCGCCAAAGATGCTGCCGGTGATGCCGTCGATAAGGACCAGACCGCCGTTCGGCATTGCTTCGCGGATCAACGAATGCAGCGAGTTCGGGCCAATGTACCGTGGATGATGGATCGAGAGCAGATCGCCCGCTTTCAAGCCAACCTGCTGAAGATGTTCCGCAGACGCCTCGGCGGACTTTGAATAGTTGATGTACGCGACGTTCTGGGGCTCAGCGATGCCGCCGAAGAGGGGAGTGCCATTGCTGAAGGCTGCGGCCATGTCGAGAAGAAGCTTGGTCCGATCTGATGCCGAACACTCGCCGCCCAGAACCCACCGCCCCGACTCCATTGTTCGTTCAACGAGCCAGGTCGGGGGCTCAGATTCCGCTGCACCCGGTTTCTCGATTTCGAGGTCGAGGGTGGGGATACTGTAGAGCATGATAAGGTCTTTCATGTTGATGGACAAAATTTTTCGAATATCGCGATAATCTGTCCACGCGGTTGCTATAGTCGCTACCACTGATCGTCAGTAGCCGACGAGCTCCGATGTATGCTGCAAGTATTGGAGAAGCAACCGAACACAGGAAGAAAGCAAAGAAAGTTCTCGGCGTCCCATATGTATCATGCATATGATCTGTGAATCGGTTCAACTCGTTAGATGTATGATGGATATGATCAAGCGTGGAAAAATCTTCTAATTTTGACGGTCCGCGGAAAGTGCGTTGGGCTGCTCGTCCATGGATTTGACCGGGTGTCTATGACAGCGCCCGGAATGCGGGCGGAACAACCGCGACGAGCATGACCGGCCCTGTGCCGACGCTCGATACCCGCGGGGCCGAACGCGCTTAGTTGCCGACAACAAGATCACACGGCGTAGTCGCACTGATTGCTTGAGAATTGTCCACAACACGTTCACGTTGTGCGGCATTTCGCGGGCGCCGCCATGGTCGGGAATGCCACACAACAGGCTGATGATCGGGCCGCCCGGTGCCGGCAAGTCCATGCTGGCGGCCCGGCTACCCTCGATCCTGCCGCCGCTCAACCCGCGCGAGCTGCTTGATGTGTCGATGATCCAGTCGATCGCTGGCGAACTGGCCGGCGGTGCCCTGTCCGATCGCCGCCCGTTCCGCGCCCCGCACCATTCCGCCTCGATGGCAGCGCTGGTCGGCGGTGGCCTGCGGGTGCGTCCGGGCGAAGCGAGCCTCGCCCATAACGGCGTGCTGTTTCTCGATGAGCTGCCTGAATTCTCGCCATCGGTACTCGACAGTCTGCGCCAGCCGCTTGAAGCAGGCGAGACCGTGATCGCCCGCGCCAACGCGCATGTCAGTTTCCCCGCCCGCTTCCAGCTCGTGGCCGCGATGAACCCCTGCAAATGCGGGCTCGCCGGCACCCCCGGCCACACCTGCAAGCGCGGCGACCGCTGCGCGCTCGACTACCAGGGCCGCGTCTCCGGCCCCTTCCTCGATCGCATCGACCTGCGCATCGACGTCCCCGCCGTCTCCGCCGCCGACATGATCGGCCCGGCGACTGCCGAACCCTCCGCTGCCGTCGCCGCGCGCGTCGAGAAAGCCCGTGAACGCCAGCGTCAGCGCTATCTTGAAGCCGGCCATCCCGACGTCTTCACCAACGCCGCGGCCGGCCCGTCACTGATCGAAAAGCTGGTCGACCCCGACAAGGATAGCCAGACCCTCCTCCTGCAGGCCGCCGAACGTTTCAACCTTTCGGCCCGTGCCTACCACCGCGTGCTGAAGGTGGCGCGAACGCTCGCAGACCTCGCGGGCGCCGAAAAGGTCGCGCGCCCGCATTTGGCCGAAGCCCTGAGTTATCGGTTGAACCTGGCGCTGGGGTAGGGCCTCCGCCTTGTCACGGCGGAGGCATGGTCGTCAGCTCTTGGCGGCGATGAATTTCGCCAGGTCTTCATACTCCTCGCAGGTCTTGTTGCCGCACAGCTTTTCGAGCTGCGCCAGCATCTGCTGGGCCTTCTTCATCTGCCCGACCTCGACATAGAGCTCGCCCAGATATTCATGGGCCCCCTTATGGCCGGGGCTGAGCTTCAGCGCCTTGAGATAGAAGCCCTGGGCGTTCTTGTAGTCGCCGGTCTTGCGCAGCGAGTAGCCGAGCAGGTTGTTGGCTTCCGCACTGCCTGGGTCGGCGCGGACGATCTGCTTGAGCATGCTGACCGCCGATTTCCACTTCTTGGCGCGGATCAGCACCCGGGCGTCGTCGAGCGACGGAACGCGCACCACTTCCGAGGTGCCATCGCTGCCGCCGCCGCCACCGCCGCCACCACTGTTCCCGCCGCCGCCACTACCGCCACCATCGACGGCGTAGACCGGCGCGGCTGCCAGCATGCTGGCGACGAGCGTCGCGCCGGCCAGAATCGTCAAGCTTTTCGTCAGATATTTGAATGGCATATGGATCTCCTGGGCCATGCTCCCCTCGCCGCCGCAACCGGTCGGCTAACAGGAACAACACCCAAGATTCGAGTTTATTCCGCCGCCTCAAGAGATCCGGCGGTAGCCGCCCGGAATGCCGTCCGGGCTCAGCACCAGCTGCCACAAATGGATGTTGCGGGCCCGGAACATCGCCGCGAACACGTGCAGGTAGAACCGCCACATCCGCCAGAAGCGGTCGCCGTACTTGTCCTTGAGGCTGGGCCACGCCGCATCGAAATTGGCCCACCAAGCCATCAGCGTCCTGTCGTAGTCGGCACCGAAATTGTGCCAGTCCTCCATCACGAACACCCGCTCGCTGGCGGCCGCGATCTGCTTGATTGAAGGCAGTATGCCGTTGGGGAAGATGTACTTCTCGGTCCACGGGTCCCCGTGGGTCGAGGTGAAATTGTTGCCGATGGTGTGCAGCAGGAACAGCCCGTCGGGCACGAGCAGCGACCGCACCTTACGGAAATAGGCGTCGTAGTTCTTGTAGCCCACATGCTCGAACATGCCGATCGAGATCACCCGATCGAACTGCCCCTCGAGCGCCATGTAGTCCATCAGCCGGGTCTCGATCGGCAGGTCGCCCTTGGTCGCCTCGGCATAGGCTGCCTGTTCTTTGCTGATGGTGATGCCGACGCCTTCGATGCCGTAGCGCTCGGCCGCGAATTTCAGGAACCCGCCCCAGCCTGAGCCGATATCCAGCACTTTCATGCCGGGCTGCAGCCCGACCTTCTTGCAGATCAGGTCGAGCTTGGCTTCCTGCGCCGCGTCCAGCGTCGTCGCCTCGGCCCAGTAGCCGCACGAGTAGATCATCCGCTTGTCGAGCATCGCCGCGTAGAGATCGTTGCCGATGTCGTAGTGCCGCTCGCCAACCTCGGTGACGCGGGCGCGCTGCAGGTTGAGCAGCCTCCCACGCACAAAGCTCAGTGCCAGCCCCAGGTCCGGCTTCAGGTGCGCGTAGATGTCGTATTCGAGCAGCTTGTAGATGAACTGATCCAGTGCATCGGTGTCGAACCAGCCATCCATATAGGCCTCGCCGAACCCGAGCGTGCCGTGGCTGATGGCCCGGGCCCAAAGCCGGTCGTCATGCACGGTGACGTCGAACGGCCGGCTGCCGCCAAGCTCGATTCCTGCGTCTTTGAGGATGGAAGTGAAGTAGGACTTTGGCCCGGCGCTCATCGCGGAACCTCATTAGTTATGATCCTAATGAAATTTTAGCGCTGCTGCAGCCGCCGGGCAAGTCCCGTCAACGCCATGCTGCCATTCGCGATTTTCGCTTCTCAGCGCGCAAACGCCTCGAACGGATTGCTCACCGTGAGCTGCCGGATGGTCGCCTTGTCGACGCCCTCGGCCTGCAGCAGCGGCAACATCACGTCGCTCAGGTGCGTGTACGGCGTCGGCGTACCGCCGCCCGGCACCGCCGGATCGTACCAGCCGCGATCGTGGCTGAGCAGCAATTGCGGCCCCAGCCCAGCCTTCAATGCGCGCAGGATCAGTTCGCTCACAGGTGCATCGGGCGCGCGCCCCACATGGTCGTACTCGATCCATGCGCCGCGCTGCGCCACGGCCATGTTGAGGCCGAAATCCTTCTCTTCCTGGCTGTGGATCGAAATGAAGCGGTCGGCCCGATGGCCTTCCGCCTCGATGATATCGAGCTGGTCCATCACCACGCTGCCCTTGATGGTGTGGCTGCCGATCACCGCGCCGGTGCGTTGCGCCGCCCGCGCCGCCGCCCTCAGGATCTTCGCTTCGAGCGGCGTGATCCCGTCATCGCCCGCCGACACCTTGATCCACGCGGCCTTCACCCCGGTATCGCCGACACCCTCTGTCAGGTCGCGGTACATCTGCGCTTCGAGCTCGGCGTCGCTGGCATCGCGCACCCAGTCCGGGATCCATGGCTCGCGGTAATTGCCGGTGGGCACGACAATCGGAAAGCCCGTGGCCCGGCTGACCGCCAGGTCGATATCGACGCGTAACCCGACCCCGCCGGTCGAGCACTCGACCAGCGCCGTGATCCCGCGCGCCTTGATCGCCTCGATCTCGGGCCCCATCACCCGCACCACATCGGCCAGGTCCGCCTCCGCATAGCCGGGCTGGTCCGGCGTCCTCAGATCGACGAACACATGCTCATGCGGCAGGATCATGCCGAGCTCGTCGGCCCGCCTGGGGCCGAGCGTGGTGTGCAGCAGCTTCATCGGTGTCTCCTCAGGCAGGCCCCCGAGTCTGCGCGCTGCGCCGCGCTTGGCAAGCCCCGCTTTGTGGGAGACCTCGCTACGGCAAACGCTGAGCCGTTTCCTGATAATTCCTTAACGCCATTGACCACAGAATGGGACCAGTCGAACTCCGCTGAGGGAATGGGCGAGGTGGCATCCGACGCCTCCATGGTCACGGTCACTGAGGCGCTGGTCGAGCAGCAGCTCGCTCGGCGGGGACCGCTTCTGGCGTTCATACCGGTGCTGGAGCAGCGCTTCGAGGCCGATACTGGCGCTGCACGCTGCCGCATGCTCGCCTGGCAAGGCATCCTCGGCACCCTCTGCCTCTTGGCCTATCTCGCTGCCGACTGGCTGGTGACCCCGGATGTTTTCGGCTTCGCCGTTGGCCTGAGGCTCGGCCTGTTGCTGCCTCTCGTCGGGCTTGCGCTGGTCCTGCTCGGTCGCAACCCGCCAGCCCCGCTCCGCGAAGGGCTGGTCACCCTCATCCCGGTCCTCGCCGCGCTGACGACCTTGGTGATCGTCGAGGCGAGCGAGAGCCCGCTGCGCGAAATCCAGCACAACTCCATCATCCTGGTGGTGCTGTTCATCGCCATGGTGATGCGGGTGCGGTTCGTCTACGCCGTCGCCGGGTGCCTGCTCACCTTCGGCTTGATGCTGTCGGAAATGTTCTTCACGCGAGATCACGAAGTCGCGCAGTTCATCGCCGAGGTGGTGATCTTCGTAGCGGCCCTGGTCATGGCGTTGACCGCCTCCTGGAACCTCGAACGCGAAAGCCGGCGCTCCTATCTGCTGACGCTGCGCGAGCAACTCGCCAACCTGACGCTGTCCGAGCTTTCGCTGAGTGACGCGCTGACTGGCGTCGGCAACCGCCGCGCGCTGGAGCGCGAACTTGAGGCCATCCGCACCGGCGCTCAACCGGCCGAGGACATTGCCATCGTCCTCATCGATATCGACTATTTCAAGCCATTCAACGATGCGCTCGGGCACCTTGCCGGCGACGAATGCCTGAAGCAGGTTGCCTCGCTGCTGGCCACCGGCCTGCGCAACGCCGGGGACAAGGCCTTCCGCTTTGGCGGCGAGGAGTTCCTTGTGCTGATGCGACGCACCGAGCTGTCGCAAGCACTTGGCGCTGCAGAACGGCTGCGCCGGCAGATCGAGAATGCCGCCATCTCGCATCCCGCCCGTCCGGCACCGCCGGTCATTACCGTCAGTCTCGGCGTCGCCGCCGCCCGCGTCCGCAACCTCGATTTCCAGGCTGTCATCGGCGAGGCGGATGCGGCGCTTTATGACGCCAAGGACAATGGCCGCAATCAGGTGTCGCCGCCGTTCCTCACCACCAGTGGCGACCAGATCCTGCGCTTGCGTCGGCGCAAAGCGTCCTAGCTCAAGTCTTCCGCTTCGCCCGACACGAACTTCAACAGGTCGCCCGGCTCGCATTTGAGGTAGGTGCAGATCGCCTCGAGCGTATCGAAGCGCATGCCCTTTACCTTGCCCTGCCGCAGCAGCGACAGGTTGGCTTCGGTGATCCCGACGAACTCCGCCAGGTCCTTGGATTTGACGCCGCGCTCGGCCAGCAGCACGGCCAGGTTGACCTTGATGGGCATGGCGTCAGACGAACTGCGCGTTTTCTTCGGCAATGGCGGCGGCCTCCGCCAGCGCCCAGCCCACCAGCGTCAGCACCGCCCCGACGAGCAGCATCAGCAGCATGTCGGAACTGACTGAGATCGCCAGCTGCTTCTGCCCGGCGGGCGCGTCCCAGCTCAGCGCCACGCTCAGCAGCGCGCCTGCCATCAGCTTGGTGAGGGTACAGGCGAACACCCCGATGGCGAAGTCGCGCATGCCGGTCGCCGCGGCCAGCGCGAACGGCCGGCCCTCGCGGAAATGCTGCAACGCCTCGGCCAGCCGCCATAGCCCCCAGCTCAGCGGCAACACCGCCAGCAGCGCGAGCAGCATGACCAGCACCCGGTCGCTGAGCCCAAAATCCGCCAGCCAGTTGGCCGGCAGTCCCGCGCTGCCCGCCAGCACGTTGGTCGGCGCAAAGCCCCAGTAGATGAGGCTGCCCAGCGGCAACCCCAGGGCAAATACCAGCGCCGCGATGCGGGTCACCTGGCTGAGCCTGGCGATCCGCCGCCGCCGCAAGGCGTTCGAGCTATCGGCGTCGGCCGGTCCGGTGGTGTCTGACATAGGAGGCTCCAAGGCTCGTGACGATCAAGTAATACAGCAAGAAATTATCGTTGCACAATAATAAATGGCTGTGTAACAAGCACGTCGTTCGCTTTTCAACAGGAGCCTGATATGCCTCGTCATCGTCTCGCGTCGGCCGGCCGGCTTGCCGTTCTGCTCGTCGCTTTGGTTGCCTCGTCGGCCTTCGCCGCCACCTCCAGTACCTCGACCGGGCAGATCTCCGTCGCCCAGGTTATGGACATGCTCGATCGCGCCGACGGCGATCGCCACGCCGGCCAGCTGTTGCACGCCTATCTCGGGGGTGTCGGTGAATCGGCCGGCGCGCTGCTCAACGCCACCGACGCCAAGGGCAAGCCCTACGTCACTTGCAGCAAGCCGATGGCGCTGAATGCCGGGCTGGTGCGCGACGTGCTGGCCAATGGCGCGCCGAACAGCAAGCGCTGGGGCGAGACCGCCGCCACCCCGCTGATCGTTAGCGCGCTGGTCAGCATGGCCGGCTGCCGCTGAAAACCAGCGAGGCGGCGATTGCTTGCCGCCTCGCCATCATGTTCGTCGATCTCAGCTCCAGCTGCGCAGACCGAGCAACTTCTCGCCCAGTTCGCTGAGCTTGGCCGTCCGGGCATTCTTCTTTTCCCAATCACGCGGATCGCCCGGGAAGGCGTCGCGCTGCGGGTGGTCGAGTTCGCGCCACAGCCGCACCCGTTCGGCCCGCTCGATCACGTCGTCCTCGTTGGCCGGGAACATCGAGATGTACTGCGCCATGCGCACCCGGTTGCCCGAGTTGATCGAGTGGTTGGGGCGCACGCCATGGGCGAGCAGGGTGTTGAAGATCATCAGGTCGCCCGGCTCCATCTCGATATTGGTGATCTTCAACCCGGTGGTGTCGGGATGCATCGGATCGCGGTCTGCCGGCTGGGTCTTCACCCAGTCGTCGAAATCGTAGAACAGCTCGGGAATGCACTGGAAGCCGCCGATATCGCCGTCCTGCTTCACGAGGCTGAGCACCCCTTGCACGCCGATCGGCAGCGGATCGAGCGAGGTGTCGCTGTCCCAGTGGATGAAGCCGTTCTGGTTCGGGCCCGGGACTTGCTTGGGCGGGTTGAGGTTGGCGCGGTCGATCGAGACCCACAGCTCTTCCATGTCCCAGATATCAACGAAGGCGTCGTAGACCCGCTGCTGCTGCCGGTTATCCCACAGGTACTGGTGGTTGTAGATCTCCACCATGCCGGTGCCGTTGAGCTCCTTCATGATGTGGTCGCGGCGCTGCGGCGTGTACCAGGTCGAGGGATCGTTGGGGTCCTTCTCCTCAAACTGCCAGAGCAAAGCCTTCAGCCGCTCGACATGATCCGCGTCGACTGCATTGCGAACAATCACATAGCCCCGCTCCTGCCAGTGCTTGAAGTCCGCCTCGCTGAGCACCCGCAGCGGCAGCGTTTTCCGGATGTCCTTGAGCTGCGTGGTGACCTTCTGCGTCGTCGGGTGCGAATCCCGCTTGATCCCAGCCGCCATGCCTTGCGGCGCCATGCCCTGAGCCATCGACATCATAGTCCTCCATCTGATGTTCCCCCTCGGGGATCGGTTTCGATGGAGAGAGGCTAGGGCCGCCACGCCCCGGCATGTTGCCGTGCTCCGGCCAGTTCTGATACTATTCTGGCGTTGGTGGTGGGTGATCTGCACGATGAAGCCGCTTCTCGAGAAGGTGATGCCGCCGGAAGGCGCTTCCTGGGCGTGGCTCGACCGCCGGCTCGATGACGCCATCCCGTTCCAGTGGCACCACCATCCCGAGTTCGAGCTGACGCTGACCCTCAACTCGGTCGGCCAGCGCTTCATCGGCGACCACATCGGCGACTATGGCGATGGCGACCTGGTGCTGATCGGCCCCAACCTGCCGCACACCTGGGCCAGCCGCGACAAGCTCGATCCCGCCGCCCCGCACGTGGCGCGGGTGATGTGGTTCCACCCGGACTGGGCCGAGGGCCTGACCAAGCTGCTGGCCGAACTCCGTCCCGTCGCCGACCTGCTGGCGCGGGCGCAGCGTGGCCTCAAATTCTCGACCGCGGCCTCCGAGGCGATCCGCCCGACGATCGACGCGCTGTTCGCCCGCCCGCCGGCCGACCGGCTCAGCGTATTGATCGACATCCTCCGCCGTCTCGCCGAGGACGGCGAAGCGACGCCACTCGCTAGTCCGGCCGTCGCGGTGCCGCATCACTCCGCCGACCGCACCCGTATCGACCGGGTGCTCGACGTCATCCACACCCGCTACATGGAGCCGCTGTCGATCGACGCGCTCGCCGACATCGCGGCGCTGTCGCCCTCCGGCCTGCACCGGATGTTCGTCCGCCATGTGCGGAGCCCCGTCTCGGCCTATGTGACCCGGCTCCGCATCGGCGAGGCCTGCGCGCTGCTCTCGGGCACATCACGGCCGATAGCCCACGTCGCGTCCGACGTGGGCTATGACTCGCTGGCCAATTTCAACCGGCAGTTCAAGGCGGCCAAACAGATGACGCCGCGGCAGTACCGCGCGCGCTTCATGCGCTGAGGTCCCGGCACCGACGGCCGGGACCTCGCCGCCGGTCAAAGGCCGATGACCTTGGCCGAGCACACGGTGCCGGCTTCGACGCCGCCCGGCAGCACGTTGGAGAGCTTGAGCGCCTTGCCCGGCTGCAGCGTCTTGCCGAGGCTCGCAACGCCGCTGATCCCCGCCGCCTTCCACTTGAACTGTGTGCCGGCCGGCAGCGCCACCACACCGGCATTGGCGATGCGCAGATCGTCCGGGAATTCGCTCGGCGTCCCCGAGACGACGCACTTGAGCGCCGCGCCGAGCTTCACGTTGGCGCTGAGCTGGCCGCCCTTTGCCTTGCCGCCCTTGCCAGGCGCGCCGTTGCCCATGTCGATGCCCAGATCGATGACATCGAGCGGCGGATTGAGCACTTCGAAGAGGTCTTCATCGATGGTGACCTCAAGCTCGGGCTGCGGGTTGAAGATGTCGCCGAAATCCGGCGGATCGTTATCGGGCATCGCATCGTGGAAGATGTCGATGGAATGCGAATCGTCGCCCGAACCCGATCCGTCGAGGCCCGGGATGTGAATACCACCCGCCGAGGCGAGGCTGGTGCTGAGGAGGATCGCCGCGAGGGCGAGGCTTGCCGATTTGGTCACGTTCATTTCAGTCTCCTGTCCGGGAGGGGACGGCGCCAGTCCTCCGGTCGCCGGTCCAGCATTCCCGGTGGATGACTGGACGGCGGCCTTATGACGGGCTTCCACTGAACCGCCTTTGAGCGCACCATTTAGTGCGCGTTCATAATTGTTGTCAGATTGCAATGATTCCAGATATGCAAGTAATAGCTGCCGCCGACCCTATGAGCCCGATGGCGCAGTTCCTGCGGCTGATGTCGGCGCAGCTGCTGTCGAGCACCGCGCGGAACCTCCGCAACGAGAACATGACGCTGGCCGAACTGGCGGCGCTCTACCTGCTCGATCGCGACAAGGCACTGAGGATCAACAGCCTCGCCACCGCCCTGGCGCTATCGCTGCCGGCGGCGAGCCGGGTCGCCAGCACGCTGGTCGACCGCGGCTTCGTGGCTCGCGCCGAAGACCCGGATGACCGCCGCGCCAAGGTGCTCACCCTTACCGCTGAGGGCACCGAGCTGCTCAACACCCTCAGCGGCAACCTCGTGGGCGAGGTGTCGCGCGTCCTTGCCACCGCCAACACCCCGGTCAGTAACCGTCTGGCTCAGCTGTTCGGCAGCATGGTCGCCGATGGCATGGCGGCCCCGACCAAGCCCACCGAGCCGGGAGGCACGCCATGAGCATCGCCGGCCGCATCATGCGGAAGCTCGCGCAGAACAACCGGCTCGCCAATCACCGGCTGCTCACCGCCTGTCTCGCGCTGCAGCCGGGCGAGTTCGAAGCGAGGCGCGTGAGCTTCTTTCCCTCGCTCAAATCCACCCTCAGCCATATCCTCACCGTCGACTGGTTCTATGTCGATGCGCTGGAGGGCGGCACGCTCGGGCCGAAGGCCTGGGACCCGGAGGAACCGTTCGACGCCATCGGGCCGCTAGCCGAGGCGCAATTCGCTGTCGACGAGCGCCTCCTCGCCTTCTGCACCGGCCTAACCGACGAACGCCTCGCTGCCCAAACCCATGTCCACCGCACCAACCGCATCCAGGTCGAGCGCACCGACGATCTGCTGCTGCACCTGTTCATGCACCAGATCCACCACCGCGGTCAGGTCCATGCCATGCTGTCGGGCAGCTCCGTGAAGCCGCCGCAGCTCGACGAATTCCTCACTGCCAGCGACTTTCGCGACCGCATCGAGGACGTCGCGGCGCTCGGGTGGAGCGAGGCGGATCTCGCGGAGTAGGGGATGGCGCGTCAGGCTGGCGAACTTGTGCAATGGAACGACGACCGGGGCTTTGGCTTCATCGTGGCCGACGATGGGCAGCGCTGCTTCGTGCACATCAAGGCCATCGGCCGTATCGCGACGCGCCCGCGTGTCGGCGATCGGGTGTCTTTCACCCTCACCCAGGGCCGAGACGGCCGGCCGGCTGCCGACGACGTGAAGATCGCAAGCGCCAATCCGGTGAACCTGGCCGCCAGTCGGCGTGGTGCGCCACCCTTTCGGCAACCATCCGGCAATTGGCTGTTCGCCACTGGAGCCGCTCTCATCGTGCTGCTCGCTGTCGCCGCCGTCCTTCTCGGCCGCGCCCCGGCTTGGCTGCCAGCCGCCTACCTCGCTCTCGGTGTCACCAGCATCATCGTCTACTGGTTCGACAAGCGAGCCGCCCAAGCCGATCGCTGGCGCGTGAGCGAGCGGTCGCTGCACACCATCGATCTCATTGGCGGCATTGCCGGCGGCCTCGTCGCGCAGCAGCTACTGCGTCACAAGACCAGCAAGCGAAGCTTCGCCATCGTGACGGCCATGATCGCGCTGCTGCATATCGCAGCACTGATCTGCCTGCTGGTCCTCGCCCCGTTCGGCTAGGCCGCAGACCGGTCGAGCTTTTCGCGCAAGTCCACCAGCCGCCGGCGCAGGCCGTCGACTTCCTCGCCGGGGCTGTCGGAGGCATCGAGGATCTTGGCCGGGAAGTTCTCCGCCATGCCCCGCAACCCGCTGCCCTTTTCAGTCAGCCGGATCATCACCTGCCGCTCGTCGCGCTCGTCGCGGCGGCGGCTCACCAGCCCCATCGCCTCGAGCCGCTTCAGCACCGGGGTCAATGTGCCCGAATCGAGCAGCAGCCGGTCGCCAATGGCTGACACGGTGAGCCCGTCATCCTCCCACAGTACCAGCAGCGCCAGATACTGCGGGTAGGTCAGCCCCAGCTGGCTCAGCAGCGGCTTGTAGAAGCGGTTGAACGCATGCGCCGCCGAATACACCGCGAAGCAGAGCTGCCGGTCCAGCCGTAGGTCCTTTGCCGATGCGTTTGCCACGTTCGTCTCCATGCGATGATAGATAGTGCACAATTGAATTGCGCACAATCTAATTGTCGTCTATGTACCCCGACGTTCCGCCTTCCTCCTCCCTTCGACAAGGACTTTTCACCATGCAGGTCAAGTACACCGCTCACGCCACCACCGGTTATGCCGGCCGCACCGGCACCGCCGCGACCGATGACGGCAAGGTTGCCGTCTCGCTCTCCGTTCCCAAGGAGATGGGTGGCGACGGCGGCCCGGGCACTAATCCCGAGCAGCTGTTCGCGCTGGGCTATTCGGCCTGCTTCATGGGCGCCATGAAGGCCGCTGCCGGGCGTCTCAAGGTGAAGCTCCCCGAGGACACCACCGTCACCGGCGCGGTCAGCTTCTACGATCGCGAAGATGGCGTCGGCTACGGCATCCGGGCCGCCCTCACTGCCAGCGCCCCGGGCCTCGACCAGGCGACGCTCGAAGAAGTCATGGCGCTGGCCCATGACATCTGCCCCTATTCCAACCTCATCCGCTTCCCGCACGATGTCGAGCTGACGGCCGTTGGCGAGCTCGAGGCGGCCGAGTAACGAAGGGGCGGGGGCTTCCCCCCACCCACCGGGTTACCTTCTCCCACAAGGGGAGAAGGCACCCCGCCACCGGCCTCTCAGATCAGTCCGCCGAAGAACGTCCGGATATCCTCGACCAGCAAATCCGGTGCGTCGGTCGCCGCGAAATGTCCGCCGCTCGGCATCTCGGTCCAGTGCACGATATTGTTGGCGCGCTCGGCAAAGCTGCGGACCGAACGGAAATCCCACGGGAACACTGCGACCCCGGTCGGCGTGTCGTTGCGCTCCTCGCGATAGCCAGAACCGGAGCGCGCATCCTCGAGGTAGATATTCCCAGCCGAGCCGCCCGACGCCGTGAACCAGTAGATCGAGACGTGCGCCAGGTAGCGGTCGCGATCGACATACTGCACGCCCTGACCCTCGAAGCCGAAGAACAGCTCGGTGTTCCAGGCCAGCTGGCCGATTGGCGAATCGACGAGGCCGTAGCCCAGCGTGCCCGGGCGTTTCGACTGGATGTCCTGGTAGCCGTTGTACTTCATGAACATGTCGAGATTGGCCCAGCCCTCCTTCTCGAACGGCGTCAGCTTCTCCATCTCGCCCGGTGCGCCGGTCGGGAAGGCGAAGATCTGCTGCAGGTGCGTGCCGACGAGGCCTTCCGGCTTCAGGATGCCGAGCTCCTTGCCGACCAGCGAGCCGACATCACCGCCCTGCGCGCCATAGCGGGTGTAGCCGAGCCGCTTCATCAGCGTGTCCCAGGTCTTCGCCACCTTTGCGGTGTCCCAGCCGGGCGCCGCCAGCGGTGTCGACCAGCCGTAACCGGGCAGCGAGGGGATGACGAGGTCGAAGGCCAGCGCCGGGTCGAGCCCATGCGCCCGCGGATCGCTCAGCGGCCCGATCACCTCGAAGAACTCGATGACGCTCGAGGGCCACCCATGCGTCAGGATCAGCGGGAAGGCGTTGGGCTCCTTCGACTTGATGTGGAGGAAATGGATGGTCTGCCCGTCGATCTCGGTGAGGAACTGCGGATAGCTGTTGAGCTTGGCCTCCCAAGTCCGCCAGTCGAACTTGTTCAGCCACTGGTCGGCCAGTTCCTTGATGAACGCGACCGGCTGCCCGCGGCTCCAGTCGGTGCTCGTCGCATGCGGCCAGCGCGCCATGGTCAGGCGCTCCTTGAGGTCGGCGATATCCTCGTGGGATACCTGGACCTTGAACGGGGTGATGCTCATTTCGTCTGCTCCAGTTGCACGGGAAACGAAGGCGCCGAGCGCCGGGACGACTGCCGCCGCAGCTGCGGCCTTCAACAAGCTCCTGCGATCCAAATCGGTCATTTTCGGCTCCTGTTCCGCGCCGGACCACCATGGCCCCGGCGTCTGAGGAGACCCTGCGCCCATCCTGCTGACAGGGCGTGGCAGCAGCGTTATCTCGTTGTGACGCAAACAAAAATCCCCGCGCAGGGCGGGGATCTGAAGCCGAGTCCTTCGATAGTGTCAGCCACCCGGCGACGAGGCCCAATCCGGGTGCAGCCGCGCCCACTCCTCGCGCCATTCCTTGGCGAGCTGCAACCGCCGCCGCCCATAGCGCTGCTCGGTCTCCGCCGCCGACACGATCCGGTCGGTGCGGAAATTGCGGAACGCCTCGCGCATGCAGCACCAGCCGACGACGATTTGCTTGCCCTCGTAATAGGCAAGCTGCACCGGCCAGATGTCGCGTTCCGATTGTTTGCCGCTCTCGTCGGCATAGCCGATATGCAGCGCCTTCTCGTTGCGCATGGCGGCGCGCACCAGCCCAAGCACCGGCGTCGGCTCCTGCGGACCGCGCATCAGCACTGGCCACAGCCCGGTATCCTTGATGCGGTCGCGGAGGTCATCGGGCGAGGCGGTGGCGATCTTGGCCAGTGCGTTCTTGGCCGCGCCCGCCAGCCCGGCATCGGGCTGCGCCTGCACCCAGCGGCCGCCCAGCACCAGTGCCTCGAGCTCCTCGGGCGTGAACATCAGCGGCGGCAGGAAGAAGCCGGGCCTCAGCATGTAGCCCACCCCGGCCTCGCCATCGATCGGGGCACCCAGCCCGATAAGTGTCTGAACGTCGCGATAGAGTGTCCGGACGGATACGCCCTGTTCCTCGGCCAGCGCCGCCGCGGTGACCGGGCGACGGTGACGGCGGAGTGCGTCCATGACGGAAAACAGGCGTTCGGTCTTGTCCAAGCGGTCATCTCCCAAGGGTCCTTCGTTCTACCGATATTCGGCTGGCTGCACCATGCGACGGCGCTCCTGCCAGAGCCTGTCAGCAGCGATTGACATTTCGGGATATGACGAAATAAATATCAGCGAAGCACAGGAGATCCTGATGAGCGGCAAGCCCCACAGCCTCAACGGCATCGGCCATTTCGATATCGCCGGCCCGGATTTCGGCGCGCTACAGAACTTCTATTCCGGCGTCCTTGGCTGGCAGGTGACGCCACGCGGTCCCGGCTACGGCATGGTCGCGACGCCGGAGGGCGGACCCGACGGCGCACTGGTCGAAGCCGAAACCGCCTCGCTCACCCTCGGCATCGTGGTGCCCGACCTTGCCCAGGCGCTCGCCGCTGCGGAGGCCAAGGGCGGAGCCATCGCCATGCCGGCGGTCGACAATGGCTGGGTGAAAAAGGCGCAGGTCCGCGACCCCGCCGGCAACCTCCTCACCCTCATCCAGGGCTGACGGCGATCGACAGTTTCGACCTCGACGAAGTGCTGCGCGCCCTATCGCATCCCGACCGGCGCGCCTTCGTTGCTGCCTGCATGTCCGAGGCGAAGGCGGCGGGCGATCTCGCCGCCCTCTCCGAGCTGTCGCTGGCGACGGTATCCGAGCATCTCAAGGTGCTGCGGAAATCCGGCCTGCTGCTGCTCGAAAAACGCGGCCGCTTCTGGTTTTACCGCACCGATGCCGCCGTGGTGGAACGGGCGGCGAATGAGGTGGCCGAGCTGACGGCCACCCCGACGGGCAAGCGCTAGCCGCGGGCGACGACTTCGCGGTGGAATGCCCGGATGTCCCCGGCGAGCACATCCGGCACCTCGAGCGCCGGGAAGTGTCCGCCCTGCCGGGCCTCGTTCCAGTGGACCAGGTTCTGGAGGTTCCTTTCGCCCCAGGCGCGCGGCGCCGGGAGGTCGGCCTCGGCCGGCACCAGTACGCCCTGCGGAACGTCGTGCCTGGGCATCGGCAACATGATCTCGTGGTCGGCGAAGGCTTCCTTGTAGAGGCGGACCGACGAACCGATAGTCTCGGTGAACCAGTAGACCGACAGCAGCGTCGCCAGCGTTTCGAACGGGAAGACGCTCTCGATGTCCCCGCCCGTATCGCCCCAGCGGTGGAATTTCTCGAGGATCCACGACGCCAGCCCGGCGGGCGAATCGTTGAGGCCCACCGCCAGTGACGTCGGCTTGGTGCCGTGCACCAGGGCATAGGCCCCCTCGGCGAAGCCGGTATAGGCGACCTTCTGAAAATACTCGGCCTCCTCCGACGTCGGGTCGTCCGGCTTTGAGTAACCCGAAAAGACGTTGCAATAGTGTGCGCCGAGCAGCCGCTCGGGATGGTGTCGCACGAGGCTCAGCATCGCGCCGGTGCCGAGGTCCGAGCCCGAGGCGAGAAAGCGGGGGTAGCCGAGCCGATCCATCAGCTTGGCCCAAAGCTGCGCCGTCCGCGTCAGGTTCATGCCCTTGTGCCTGGGACGGTCGGAAAAGCCATAGCCAGGCAGCGAGGGGATGATCACGTCGAACGACACGCCGTCGGTGTCGGCGGTCAGCCGGTCGACCAGCGGCAAGAGCTCGACGAAATTGCTCGGCCAGCCGTTGGTGAGAAGCACCGGCACCGGGTTGCTGCCCTTGCCCCGTGCGTGGACGAAATGCACCGTCTCGCCATCAATCTCGGCAGTGAACTGCGGGTAGCGGTTGAGCCGCGCCTCGGCGGCCCGCCAGTCGAACTCATTGCCCCAGTAGGCGACGAAGCGGCGAAGGAAGGCGAGGCTGGTGCCATACTCCCAGCCAGCATCCTCGACCTCGTCAGGAAAGCGGGCGTGCTGCAGCCGGCTCCTGAGGTCGGCGATATCGGCGTCGGCAACGGCGATGGTGAAAGGGGTCAAGGATCGTCTCCACGTTGGGTTACGCGGAGATTGATGCGCGAGGCCTGCTGTCAGATGCTGTCAGCAGCTTTCGCCAGTGCCGCCGCCTTCGCCGCCAGCCCGGCGAACACCGTCCAGTTGCGCTGCGTCATCCTGGCCCCGAGCGCCTTCTCGATCTGCAGCTTCGAGCCGGTGATCCCCTTGGGGTAAGCGACGATCAGATGCGCACCCACCGTTGCCACCAGCTCCGGCCCAGCCCAGCCGATCACCGGCGCCCAATCCGGCGACTTGTGGAAGGAAGAGACGCCGAGCTCGCTCGGTCGTTCCCTGGCCACCTCGGGAAACGGATTGGCCGCAACCACCGCTGCCATCGCCTTCGGCGTCAGGACGAACACTTCGTTGGCCGGACCGAGCCCGAAGCCATCCACGGCCGCCTGCACGATCGTCCGCGCCTCGGCCAGGGTGTGGCCGGTGCGGAAGATCACGTTGCCGGTATTGCCGACCGTCGACACGTCGTCGAGCCCGGCCGCGGCGCAAGCGTCGCGCAGCGCCGCCATCTTCATCTTGGCGTGCGTCACCGGTCCGATTGCGCGGATCAAGGCGACGTACACCGCCATTTACGCGATCTCGATGTCGACGCGGTGGCTGTAATCGCGGTCTGGGCCGTAGATGGTCGAGGGGAAATGCGGGTGGTTCACCGAATCGGGGAGATCCTGGTCCTCGAGGCAGAAGCCGCAATGGTTGCCGTAAGTCTTGCCCTCGGCTGCAGCCTGCGTCGTCACCGAGTTGTAGACCTGCAGGCCCGGCCGATCGGTATAGAGCTTCAGTGTCAGCAGCCCGTCCGGCCCGGTCACCACCGCCATCGGATCAGTAAACTTGCGGTCGCTGTTCAGCACCACGTTGCCATCATAGTCGATCGGCTTGCCGCTCGCGTCGCGCATGTTGCGACCCTCGCGGAAGTCCCACACCGTGCCATCGACCGGCAGGATCGCGCCGGTCGGGATCAACTGCTCGCCGAGCTGTGTGTAGGCGCTCGCCGCGATCTTGAACTTGTGGTCGAGCACATCCGGCCCGGTGCCGAGGTTGAAATACTGGTGCTGCACCACGTTGATCGGCGTGCGCCGGTCGGCCTTGGCCGCGATATCGAGGCGCAGCCGGTTGCCGCTGAGCGTGTAGGTCGCGGTGAACTTCACGTTCCCCGGAAAGCCCATCGCGCCATCGGGTGATTCGAGGGTGAAGCGCACGGCATTGCCGGCGCTGTCCGCCTCGCCGTCCCACACCAGCCGGCCGATACCCTCAGGCCCGCCATGCAGCGTGTGGCCGTGGAAGTTGCCCGGCAGCGTGTAGGTCTTGCCGTCGAGGCTGAACGTCGCATCCTTGATGCGGTTGGCAACGCGCCCGGCGAGCGAGCCGAAATACGGCGAATGGGCCGGATAGCTGTCGAACTTGTCGAAGCCCAGCACCACGGAGCGCAACCCGCCGGCCACCGGCACGCGCCAGTCACGCACCAATACGCCCCACGAAATGATGTCGACTTCGACGCCGGTGTCGCTCTTGAGCTTGAACTGTTCGACCCGCTTGCCCTCGAAGCTGCCGAACTCTTCCACCGTGACGCTCATTGCCGTTATCTCCTCTTTCGTGCGACGGGTTGATAGCCGCAATCTTGAGGAAGCGGAAGCGGGGGAGGAGGCGAGATGGACGAAGTGAAGCGCCGCGCCACGGTGCATGATGTCGCTCGCGAGGCTGGCGTGTCGCTGGCAACGGTCGATCGCGTCCTCAACGGCCGCCCCGGAGTACGCACGGAAACCGCCGACAAGGTCGCCGAGGCGATCAAGACGCTCGACTTCCGCCGCGATATCTCCGCGTCACTGCTCGCGCGGGCTCGCGACCTCGGCGTCACCTTCCTCATCCCCGATGGCCGCAACGAGTTCATGATCGGCCTCGTCGATGCCATTCACCGCCGCGCCCGCACCACCAAGGGCGAACGGCTGTCGATCACCACCAAGCTGGTGCACGCGTTCGACCCCGCCGCCCTCGCCAGCGCGCTAAGCGGACTCGACCCCAAGACCTGCGATTGCGCCGTGGTCGTCGCCACCGAGGATGACAAGGTGCGCCGCGCCATCGACCAGTCCTCCCGCCGTGGCATCGCAGTCGTAACCTTGGTCTCCGACCTCCCCGGCTCGGCCCGCCGCCACTTCGTCGGCATCGACAACAACGCCGCCGGCCGCACGGCCGCTTCGCTCCTCGGCCGCTTCGCCGCCCCCGGACCTATCGGCCTCATTGCCGGCTCCCTCAGCCTCGCCGATCACCACCAGCGCCGCGAAGGCTTCGAGGCGGTGCTTCTCTCCGAGTTCCCCGGCCACAAGATCATCGGGCCGCTCGAGGGTTTTGACGACGACGCCAAGACCGAGGCCGCGGCGCTCGAATTGCTGAGCCAGCCGCTCAGCGGCATCTACAACATGGGCGGCGGCTATTCCGGCCTGCTGCGTGCGCTCGACAAAACCGGCATGACCGGCAAGGTCCGCGTCGTCGCCCACGAACTCACCGAAGCCACCCGCGCCGGCCTCAGTTCCGGTGCCATCGACGTGGTCATCGACCAGAACCCGGATGGCGAAATCGCCGCCGCGCTCGCCGTCGCCCGAGCCCTCGCGCTGGGCCAGGATGCCGAGCGCCGTCCGGCCCCCATTGAAATCGGGCTCTATCTGCGCGACAATCTCCCCAGAGGGTAATCAATCAATAGCTACGCCCCGGGAGGACTTCAGCATGTTCTGTCTGCACGGTCTTGAGGTACGTGCCTCATGACCTATCTCGGCATCGATATCGGCACCTCCGGCGTCAAGGCGCTGCTGATCGACCGGGCCGGCTCGCCGATTGGCGAAGCCACCGCCAAGGCGGTCGAACCCACCCGCCCACATCCCGGCTGGTCCGAGCAGAATCCCGCCGACTGGTGGCACGCCACGCTCGAAGCCATCGACAAGCTGTCGAAGGCCCACCCGGCCGAAATGGCCAAGGTCCGCGGCATCGGGCTCAGCGGCCACATGCATGGCGCGACCCTGCTCGACAAGGATGACAAGGTCCTCCGCCCCTGCATCCTCTGGAACGATGGCCGCTCCGCTGCCGAGTGCGCCGAGATGGAAGCGGCGCTCCCCGCGCTCCGCGATATTGCCGGCAACATCGCCATGCCCGGCTTCACTGCACCCAAGATCGCCTGGGTCCGCAAGCACGAGCCGGAGATTTATTCGAAGCTCGCCAAGGTGTTGCTGCCCAAGGCCTATATCCGCCTGCTGCTCACCGGCGAGCACGTCGAGGAAATGTCGGATGCCGCCGGCACGCTGTGGCTCGATGTCGGCAAGCGCGACTGGTCGGACGAGCTGCTGAAGCTCACCGGCTTAACCCGCTCGCACATGCCGCGCCTCGTCGAGGGCTCAGCTCCCTCGGCGAACCTCAAGCGCGAACTCGTCAATCGCTGGGGCATGTCCGGCGAGGTCGTCGTCGCCGGTGGGGCAGGGGATAACGCGGCTGCCGCCTGCGGCATCGGCGCCACAGAGCCGGGCGAAGGCTTCGTCTCGCTCGGCACCTCGGGCGTGCTGTTCGTCTCGAACGACCGCTTCCGCCCCAACACCAAGGGCGCCGTCCACGCCTTCTGCCATGCCATCCCGAATACGTGGCACCAGATGGGTGTCATCTTGAGCGCCACCGACAGCCTCAACTGGCTGGCCAAGATCACCGGCCAGGACCCGGCCAAACTGGCCGGTGCCGCCGAGTCCGGGTTCAAGGGCCCGGGCGAGGAAATCTTCCTCCCCTATCTCTCGGGCGAGCGCACCCCGCACAACAACGCCGCCGCCCGCGGCAGCTTTACCGGCCTCTCCCACTCCACTGATCCGGCGCTGCTGGCGCAGGCGGTGATGGAAGGCGTCGCCTTCGCCTTCCGCGATTGCCAGCGCGTGCTGCACGACGCCGGCACCCAGATGGGCCGGCTGCTCGCTGTCGGCGGCGGTTCGAAATCCGAACTCTGGCTGAAGCTCATCGCCACCAATCTCGACACCGAGATCGCCCTCCCTGAGGACGGCGATTTCGGTGGCGCGCTCGGCGTCGCCCGCCTCGGCCTCTGTGCCGCCGAGGGCGCCGACCCCGTCGAGGTCATGACCATGCCGGCGATCAAGCGGGTGATCCAACCCGATGACGCGCTGAAGACTGCTTATTCCGATCAATACGCGCGCTATCGCGCTCTCTACCCCGCCATCGAGGAGGCCCGTAAGTGACTGATTTCTTCAAGGGAATTTCGCCCATTAAGTTCGAAGGACCGACGTCCAGCAACCCGCTGGCGTTCCGGCACTACAACAAGGACGAAATTGTCCTCGGCAAGCGGATGGAAGATCACATCCGCCCCGCCATCGCCTACTGGCATACTTTCGCCTGGGAAGGCGGCGACCCGTTCGGCGGCCGCACCTTTGATCGCCCGTGGTACGACAAGGGCCTCGAGGGCGCCAAGATCAAGGCCGACGTCGCCTTCGAGATGTTCGACCTGATGGACGCGCCGTTCTTCTGCTTCCACGATGCCGACGTCGCCCCGGAAGGCGACAGCCTCAAGGAGAGCAACAAGAACCTCCGCACCATCACTGACATCTTCGCCAAGAAGATGCAGTCGAGCCGCACGAAGCTCCTCTGGGGCACCGCGAACCTCTTCTCCAACCGCCGCTACATGGCCGGCGCCGCCACCAACCCCGACCCGGCAGTGTTCGCCTATGCCGCCGGGCAGGTGAAGGAAATGCTCGAGATCACCCATGAGTTGGGTGGTTCGAACTACGTGCTGTGGGGCGGCCGCGAGGGCTACGAGACGCTGCTCAACACCCGCATCAAGGAAGAGCAGGATCACGCCGCGCGCTTCCTCGGCCTCGTCATCGAGCACGCCAAGAAGATCGGCTTCAAGGGCCAGATCCTGATCGAACCCAAGCCGCAGGAGCCGACCAAGCACCAGTACGACTATGACGTCGCTACGGTGTACGGGTTCCTCAAGACCTACGGCTTCGAGAAGGACGTGAAGGTCAACATCGAGGTCGGTCACGCCTTCCTCGCCGGCCACAGCTTCGAGCACGAGCTTGCCGTCGCCGGCGGCCTCGGCATCCTCGGCTCGGTCGATGCCAACCGCAACGACCTGCAGTCGGGCTGGGACACCGATCAGTTCCCCAACAACCCCGGTGAAATGGCGCTCGCCTTCTACCAGATCCTCAAGGCCGGTGGCCTCGGCAAGGGCGGCTTCAACTTCGACGCCAAGGTGCGCCGCCAGTCGATCGATCCGGCCGACCTGCTGCACGGCCATGTCGGCGGCCTCGATATCCTCGCCCGCGGCCTCAAGGGCGCCGCCGGGCTGCTGGAAGACGGCACCTACGACAAGGTGATCGAGGCCCGCTATGCCGGCTGGAAGTCCGCGGAAGCACAGAAGATGCTGACCTCCGACAGCCTCGCCGATATCGCCGCCCGGGTCGAAGCGCAGGGCATCAACCCACAGCCGAAATCCGGCCAGCAGGAATACCTCGAGAACCTGGTCAACCGGTTCGTTTGATGGCGGAGACGGGTTCCATCCGGCCACTGACCCCTCATGATCGGCCCGCCTGGGCCGATCTCTGGCGGCAGTACCTGGCCTTCTACGAAACCGTCCTGCCCGAGGAGATCTATGCCTCGACCTGGTCACGCCTTCTGGCCGACGACGAGCCGGTATGGGGTGCACTCGCCCTCGCCGGCGAGCGCCCGGTGGGTCTCGTCCACTACATCTACCACCGCACCGCCTGGGCGCTGGCCGACAACTGCTACCTGCAGGATCTGTTCGTGGCGCCGGACGGGCGCGGCCTAGGTCACGGTCGCGGCCTCATCGCCTATGTCGCCGACCAGGCGAAGCAGGCGGGCAGCGGCCGGGTATACTGGCTGACCCACGAGTCCAACACCACTGCCCAGGCCCTCTACGATCGCGTCGCCTCCCGTTCGGGCTTCATCCAGTATCGCCTGCCGCTCAGCTGAAACGAGTCACATGCCCACCATCCGCAATCCCATCCTCCCCGGCTTCAACCCCGATCCCTCGATCCTGCGCGTCGGCGAGGATTACTACATCGCCACCTCCACCTTCGAGTGGTACCCGGGCGTGCAGATCCATCATTCCAATGATCTGGCCAACTGGGAGCTGGTCACCCGCCCGCTGACCCGGGCCAGCCAACTCGACATGCGTGGCGATCCGGATTCGTGCGGCATCTGGGCGCCGTGTCTCAGCCATGACGGCGAGCAGTTCTTCCTCATCTACACCGACGTGAAGCGCAAGGACGGCTCGTTCAAGGACGCGCACAACTACCTCGTCACCGCTCCCTCGATCGAAGGCCCGTGGTCCGACCCGGTGTACATGAATTCCTCCGGCTTCGACCCCTCGCTGTTCCACGACACCGACGGCAAGAAGTGGTTCGTCAACATGCTGTGGGACCATAGAACCCGCCCGCTGCTGTTCGCCGGCATCGCGCTGCAGGAATACGACCACGCGCAGAAGAAGCTCGTCGGGCCGATCAAGAACATCTACCAGGGCACCGACCTGAAGCTGGTCGAGGGCCCGCATCTCTACAAGCGCAACGGCAAGGACGGGCAGCCCTGGTACTACCTGCTGACCGCCGAGGGCGGCACCGGCTACGAGCACGCTGTCACCTTCGCCCGCTCGCGCAATATCGATGGGCCGTACGAAACCCACCCGATCCAGCACATTCTCACCGCCAAGGACGCGCCGCTCAACGCCGTGCAGCGGGCCGGCCATGGTGACATCGTGGAGACGCCTGACGGCAAGACCTTCCTCGTCCACCTGATGGGCCGCCCTACCACCCAGAAGCGCCGCTGCGTGCTCGGCCGCGAGACCGGCATCCAGGAGGCCTATTGGGGCGCCGACGACTGGCTGTGGGTGAAGAACGGCCCGGTCCCCTCTCTCGAAGTCGAAATCCCCGGCACCCGCGACGACACCAGCTATTGGGCCGAGCAGCGCTACCAGTTCGACACGCTTCACCAGGATTTCCAGTGGCTTCGCACCCCTGAAACCGAGCGCATCTTCAAGGTCGGCGACAACAAGCTGACCCTCTTCGGCCGCGAGTCGATCGGCAGTTGGTTCGAGCAGGCGCTGGTCGCCCGCCGCCAGACGCACTTCTCCTACGACGCCGAAGTCACCCTCGACTTCTCGCCTGTCGACGAACGCCAGTTCGCCGGCCTTACCGGCTACTACGGCCGCTACAACTTCCACTACCTCACCGTCACCGCGCATTCGGACGGCAAGCGCGAGCTGCTGATCATGAGCTCGCTCGCGTCGCACCCCGACGGCCGGCTTAGCTACCCGGCCGCCCCGGTTCCGCTGCCACAGGACGGCCCGGTGCGTCTCAAGATCGAGATCCGCGGCCCAAAGCTGCAGTTCTTCTACGCCGCAGGCGACGCCAGGGCCGCCGGCAACTGGCAACCGGTCGGCGGCACGCTCGACGCCTCGCTCCTCTCCGACGAATGCGGCGGCCACGCCGAACACGGCAGCTTCACCGGCGCCTTCGTCGGCATGGCGGCATCGGACTTGAACGGGACGGCGAAGGAAGCGGTGTTCTCGGACTTCGTCTACCGGCCGGTGCGGGATCCGAGCGACCGGTACTGACGATCACCAAGTCCGGTGCGGGTACGTGTCCCGCACCGACGGTAAGTGGACTTGGGGAAGCAACCCGCGACTCAGTTGCCCGCCACCCCCAAACCCCCTAACGTCCCGGCCTCCCTGTCTCCGCCGCCGAGCCCGATGGACCAAGCGCCCTATAACGCCCCGAGTGCTGCCGACAGCGCGCCTATCACGCCAATGATGTCGCAGTTCCTCGAGATCAAGGCGGTCAATCCGGGGTACCTGCTGTTCTACCGGATGGGCGATTTCTACGAGATGTTCTTCGAGGACGCCGAGATCGCCAGCCAGGCGCTCGGCATCGTCCTGACCAAGCGCGGCAAGCACCAGGGGCAGGACATCCCGATGTGCGGCGTCCCCATCCACGCCGCACAGGATTACCTGAAGAAGCTCATCGGGCTGGGCCATCGCGTCGCCATCTGCGAGCAGGTAGAAGACCCCGCCGAAGCCAAGAAGCGCGGCTCGAAATCGCCGGTGAAGCGCGACGTCGTCCGCCTCGTCACCCGCGGTACCATCACCGAGGACGACCTCCTCCCCACCCGCGGCTCGGCCTATCTCGCCTCCCTCAGCATGGTCCGCCACGGCGAAACCGATTTCGCCCTCGCCTGGGCCGATGTTTCGACCGGCGAAACCGCGGTGCTCGACGTCTCGGTCCTCGCCCTCGCCGATGAACTCGCCCGCATCGCCCCCGCCGAACTGCTGCTCACCGAAGCAACCCGCACCGCCCTCGCGGATGCCAAGATTCCGCTCCCCGACGCGGCTCTCGTCAGTCTCGACACATCCGCCTTCGACAGCGAACTCGCAGTTAACCGGATCACCGCCGCCTTCCCCTCCGGCGAAGTCGACCCCACCGCTTATTCCCGCGCCGGCCGCGCTGCTCTCGGCGCTCTCCTCGACTACATCAGCGATAGCCAGAAGGGCGTCCCCGTCGCCCTGCGCCCACCCGCCGCGGAGCGCCTCTCCGCCCACATGGCGATCGATGCCGCGACCCGCGTCTCGCTCGAGCTGCTCGAAACCCAGCGCGGCCAGGAAAAGGGCTCGCTCCGCCACGAGATCGACCTCGCGGTCACCCCGCCCGGCTCGCGTCTCCTCGCCCGCCGCCTCGCTGCGCCGCTGCGCGATGCCAACCAGATCAACGCTCGCCACGATGCCGTCGAGTGCCTCGTCGCCGATGGCCTCCTCACCCAGCGCCTGCGCGGCGATCTCAAGTCGGTCCCCGATCTCACCCGCGCCCTCACTCGCCTCGCGCTCGGCCGCGGCGGCCCCCGCGATCTCCGTGCCACCGGCGGCGCCATCGCCGCCGCCATCGCCCTCGCCGATCGCCTCGCCACCCTCGACCGCCCGCCCGCCGAGCTCAAATCCATCGCCGTTCGCCTAGCCGACGCCCCCGCCGCACTGGCGGCCGAGCTCTCCGCCGCCATCGACGACGAACCGCCGCTGCTCGCCCGCGACGGCGGCTTCGTCAAGCGCGGCTACGACGCCGCCCTCGATGCCGAGCGTGCCCTCGCGTCCGAAACCCGCGCCGTCGTCGCCGCCCTCCAGGCCCGCCTGATCGACGAGACCGATGTCCGGTCGCTGAAAATCCGCCACAACGGCGTCCTCGGCTATTTCGTCGAAGTCCCCGCCGGCCATGGCGGGAAGCTCCTCGAGCCGCCGCACCGCGACACCTTCATCCACCGCCAGACCATGGCCAACGCCATGCGTTTCACCACGGCGGAACTGGCCGAGCTCGAAGGCCGCATCGCCAAGGCGCACGACGCGTCCCTCGCCATCGAAGCCACCATCTTCACCCGCCTCGCCGAGGCCGTCGCCGCCGAGAACACGCGGCTCCGGGCGATCGCCGACGCGCTGGCCGAACTCGACGTCGCCGCCGCCCTCGCGCAGCTGGCGATGACCCGCAACTTCTGCCGCCCCACCATCGACGACAGCCTCGCCTTCTACATCGAGGGCGGCCGCCATCCGGTGGTCGAAACCAATGTCCGGGCCCAGCACGAAGTGTTCGTCGAGAACGGCTGCGATTTGACCGGCGGCGCGCTGTGGTTGGTCACCGGCCCCAACATGGGCGGCAAGTCCACCTTCCTGCGCCAGAACGCGCTGATCGCCATCCTCGCGCAGATGGGCAGCTATGTGCCCGCCTCCGCCGCCCACATCGGCGTCGTCGACCGCGTCTTCTCCCGCGTCGGCGCCAGTGACGACATCGGCGGCGGCCGCTCGACCTTCATGGTCGAGATGGTCGAAACCGCGGCCATCCTCAATCGCGCCACGCAGCGCTCCCTCGTCATCCTCGACGAGATCGGCCGCGGGACGGCCACCTTCGATGGTCTGAGCATCGCCTGGGCCGCCGTCGAGGCACTGCACGATCAGACCGGCTGCCGCGCCCTGTTCGCGACGCACTTTCATGAGATGACTGCGCTTTCGAAGACCCTGGCGCGCGTCACCAACCACACCATGAAGGTACGCGAGTGGGAGGGGGAGGTGGTGTTCCTGCACGAAGTCGCCGATGGCGCCGCCGATCGCAGCTACGGCATCCAGGTGGCCAAGCTCGCCGGCCTGCCCGAATCCGTGCTGAGCCGTGCGCGCCAGGTATTGGGCGTCCTCGAACAGCGCTCTTCCGGCGGAAAAGCCGTCGTGCTAGACGATCTGCCGCTCTTTGCGCATCAACCGCCCACCCCGAAGGCGGCCGTTAATCCCATCCATGACATGCTCGATCAGGTACGCCCCGACGACCTTACGCCCCGCGCGGCCATCGACCTGATCTACGAGCTTAAGAAAATCCGCGATGCAGCTCGCCGAAATTGACGCCCGACCGCGAAAACCGGCCTTCCAGCTTACGGCCGCCGACACCATCCTGGGCGAAATCCGCCGGCTGACCGCCGGGCAGGATCCCAAGTCCGCCGCCGCCCGCAGCCTCGTGCTGGCGCATGTGCGCTCCGTCCTCGCCGATGCACGGGTCGGCGCCGAAGCCGAACTGATGGCCACCGGCAAGGGCACCCGCTGCGCCATGAACCTGAGCGCCGCCGAAGACGAGATCATCCGTGCCGTGCACTATTTCGCGGTGCGCGACGTCTACCCGGTCGATAACCCCTCCGGCGCCGAAATGATCTCCATCGCCGCGGTCGGCGGCTATGGTCGCGGCACCCTCGCTCCCGGCTCCGATATCGATCTCTTATTCATCCTCCCCTACAAGCAGACGCCCTGGGGCGAGCAGATCACCGAATACATCCTCTACATGCTGTGGGACCTCGGCCAGAAGGTCGGCCACGCCGTCCGCTCGGTCGACGATTGCATCCGCATGGCCCGCTCCGACATGACCGTACGCACCGCGACGCTGGAAGCCCGCTATTTGACCGGCGACCGCAAGCTCTTCGAAGAGCTGATCCATCGCTTCGAAACCGAAATCATGCCCAAGACCGGGCCCGAGTTCATCGCCGCCAAGATGGCCGAGCGCGACGAACGCCATCGCCAGATGGGCAATACCCGCTACGTCGTCGAGCCCAATATCAAGGACGGCAAGGGCGGTCTTCGCGACCTGCACGCGCTGTTCTGGATCGGCAAGTACTTCTACCGGGTCAAATCCAGCGCCGAGCTGGTCGGCAAGGGCGTGCTGTCAGCCGAAGAGTACCGGTTGTTCCAGCGTGCCGAGGATTTCCTCTGGGCCATCCGCTGTAACCTGCACTTCCTTACCGGCCGCGCCGACGAGAAGCTGACCTTCGACGTGCAGCCCGATCTCGCCGCCCGCCTCGGCTACAGCGATCGCGCTGGCATGCTCGGCGTCGAGCGCTTCATGAAGCGCTATTTCCTCGTCGCGAAAGACGTGGGCGATCTCACCCGCATCTTCTGCACGTCGCTGGAGTTCGATCACGCCAAGCCGCTCGATATGGTCGGGCGCGTGCTCGCCCCGTTCAAGCGCGGCAAGGTGGCGATCAAGGGCGAAACCGATTTCGTCATCGAAGGCGGACGGCTCAATGTCGCCGGGCCCGACGTCTTCCAGAAGGACCCGCGCAACCTCATCAAGGGCTTCATGCTGGCGGGGCGCCACGACGCGCACCTCCATCCCGATGCCATCAAGCTGATCCGGCGTTCGTTCAAGCTGATCGGCCACGACCTGAGGAACGACAAACAGGCCAATACCTGGTTCCTCGAGATCCTCACCGCCCCGACTTATGTCGAGCGCATCCTGCGCCAGATGAACGAGGCCGGCGTGCTCGGCCGCTTCGTGCCTGACTTCGGCAAGATCGTCGCGCTCATGCAGTTCAACATGTACCACCACTACACGGTGGATGAGCACCTGATCCGCGCCGTCGGCGTCATGGCCGACATCGCCAACGGCGGTCTGCGCGAACAGCTGCCGCTGACGCACGAGCTGCTGCCGCATCTCAACGACACGCGCCTCCTCTACGTCGCGTTGTTCCTCCACGATATCGCCAAGGGCCGCCCCGAGGATCACTCGATCGCCGGCGCCCGGATCGCCAAGAAGTTCTGCCCGCGCCTCGGGCTCGACGCGGCCGAAACCGACACCGTCTCCTGGCTGGTCGAACATCACCTGCTGATGAGCGAGATCGCCCAGTCCCGCGATATCCAGGACCCGGAAACCGCCCGCTCCTTCGCGGATGTGGTGCAGTCCCCGCAGCGCCTGGCGCTGCTGATGATCCTCACTGCCTGCGACATCCGCGCCGTGGGCCCCGGCGTCTGGACCGGTTGGAAGGGCTCGCTCCTCCGCTCGCTTTACTACGCCACCGAGCCGCTGCTCTCGGGTGGCCACAGCCAGGTCACCCAGCGCGATCGCATCGAGGCGGCAAAGACCGTGCTCCGCGGTGCGCTTTCGGCCTGGCCCGCGCCCGAAGTCGAGACCTATCTCGGCCGCCACTACGACCACTATTGGCTGCGCGCCGAGCCCGAGCTGCAGGTCGAGCATGCCCGAATGATCCGCGCCGCCGACCAGGCCGGCCAGATGTTCGCCGGCTCGATCCGGGTCAAGTCGTTCGAGTCGATCACCGAGGTATCGTTCTACACCCCCGATCATCCGCGGCTGCTGTCCCTGATCGCCGGCGCCTGCACCATGGCGGACGCCTCGATCATTGGCGCCCAGATCTTCGGCACCCGCGACGGCCGCGCCGTCGACACCTTCCGGCTGCGCCGCTCCTTCACCTCCGACGAGGACGAAAAAGTCCGCGCCACCCGGATCATCGACACCGTCAAGCAATTGCTCCAAGGCAAGCGCCAGGTGCTGATCGATCTCGGCAAGGAAAGCCGCCACAACAAGCGCCTCAAACCCTTCACGCTCCCGGCGCAGGTCGCGGTGTCGAACACCATCTCGGAGAAGTTCACCGTCATCGAGGTCATGGGCCTCGACCGCACTGGCCTCCTCCACCAGCTCACCCGCCAGATCTCAGATCTCAACCTCACCATCGGCTCGGCCCATATCGGCACCTACGGCGAAAAAGCCGTCGACGTCTTCTACGTCACCGACCTCACCGGCCACAAAATCGAGTCCAAAACCCGCCAGAAAAAAATCCACGACGCCCTGCTGGCGGTATTCCAGCCGATCGAGGAGAAGGCCACCAAGGTGGCGAATGGGTAGCCTGGCCGAGGACTCTCGGCCCCGTCGCCTTCTCCCGCAAGGGGAGAAGGCAAAAGAGCCGTCGGTCAGGCGCAACACCCCATGAGCCTCTACCGCAACTTCCTCTCCGTCGGCGGCCTCACCCTCGTTTCCCGCATCTTCGGCTTCGCCCGCGATGCGCTGATGGCGGCAGTCCTCGGCATCTCGCCGGTCTCCGACGCCTTCAACGCCGCGTTCCGCTTCCCCAACCTGTTCCGGCGGCTGTTCGCCGAGGGTGCCTTCAACACCGCCTTCGTCCCAATGTTCTCGACTGCGCTGGAAACAGAAGGCGCCGACGGAGCGAAGGAACTGGCGGGCCGCATCATGAGCTGGTTGGTCGCGGCCATCCTCGTCGTCACCATCCTCGTCGAGATCTTTACCCCCCAGATCATGGTCCTCTTCGTCCCCGGCTTCGTCGGTGACCCCCAGAAGTTCGACCTCACGGTCTTCCTCACCCGGATCATGTTCCCCTATCTCGCCTGCATGTCGCTGATGGCGGCCTATGCGGCGATCCTCAACAGCCTCGGCCGGTTCTTCGCCGCCGCCTTCGCGCCAATCGTCCTCAACATCGTCAATATCGGCGCGCTGATCCCGCTCGCCATCCTGACGCTGGAGGCGCCCGACACCGCATTCTGGGTGGCGATCGCGACCATGCTCGGTGGCGTCGCGCAGCTGGTGCTGGTCTATTGGGCGATCCGCCGCGCTGGGTTCGTGCCGAAGCTCCGCTGGCCGCGTTTCGATGCCGAAGTGCAGCGCTTCTGGGTGCTGGCAGTGCCGGCGATCATCGCGGGCGGCATCACCCAGATCAACATCTTCGTCGGCACCATCATCGCCTCGGGCGCCAACGAGGTGATGTCGATCATCTACAACGCCGATCGCCTCTACCAGCTGCCGCTCGGCATCATCGGCATCGCCATCGGCACGGTGCTGCTGCCCGAGCTCAGCCGCCACCTCGGCGCCGGCCGCGAGCTCGAAGCGCGCCAGAGCCAGAGCCAGTCGCTGTTCCTCTCCATGCTGCTGTCGATGCCGGCCGCCGGCGCACTCATCGCATTGGCCCTGCCGGTGGTCCGCGTACTGTTCGAGCGCGGCGCCTTCGGCGCCATCGACAGCGTCAACGTCTCTCACGCGCTGCTCGCCTTCGCGGTCGGGCTGCCCGCGTTTGTGCTGATCCGCGTGCTGCAGCCGGGATTCTTCTCGCGCAAGGACACCAAGACCCCGACCTGGTTCGCCTTCGTCTCCTTGATCATCAATATCGTGCTGTCGCTGGCGCTGTTCCCGGTGCTGAAGCATGTCGGCATCGCGCTCGCCACCTCGATCGCCGCCTGGGCCAACGTGGTGCTGCTGGCCATCTTCCTCGCCCGCCGCGGCCACTTCACCATCACCGCCGCCGAATGGCGCCAGCAGGGCATGATCCTGCTGCTGACGCTGGTGATGTCCGGCGCGCTGTACGGCCTCGTCGTGCTGCTCGGCCCGGTGTTCGAACCCAGCTACTTCTTCCCGGCCCAAGCGCTGGCGCTGTTCGCCCTCTGCGTCTTCGGGGCGGGGCTGTATTTTGCGCTGGCGCACATCACCAAGATACAACCTCTCGGCGGGCTGCTGCGGCGCCTGCGCCGGCGCAAGGTCTAAGCCTACTCGTACACCACCACCATCAGCGCCCGAGCCGGCTCACGGCCCTCATTCGCAATCTCGTGCTCGACATCCGCCCGATACCGAGCCGTCTCGCCCAAACCCAGCACCTGCTCGCCTAGCGCCGTCTTCACCCGCAGCCCATCCGTCTGCGCCGTCAGGTGCTCGTACGTCCCCACGGCATGCGGCGCACTGTGCAGCCGGCTGCCCGGCGCAATCTCGACCTCGTACCACTCGACCCGTCCCGCCATCGACGTCGGACTCAAAATCCGCAGCCGCCAGTGCCCCTCCGGGCTGTTGATCTCCGGCGTCAGCGGCACCGTCACCACATCCACCGGCGCCGCCCGCCGATGCGCGACGCCGCCGGCGATCAGGTCGGCGAGATCGATCTTCAGCGCCTGCGTCAGCCCCCACAACACCGCGAAGGTCGGGTTCGATTCGCCACGTTCGATCTGCGACAGCATCGAGCGCGACACGCCCGACAACGCCGCCAGCCGCTCCAACGTCAGGTGTCGCGCCTTGCGCTCGCGCTGGATGATCGGGCCGATATCGGGCGCTTCTGTGCTTGCCATGCCGCCTTTATCACCGAGTAGATTGGGCCTGCCAAGCGGAAATTCCGCGCTCACTTGACTATTCGTCCGTTATAGCGGAATTTCCTCCATATCGGAGGAATGACCATGCAGACCGGCTATCTCGATCACTTGAAAACCGTCCTCGCCGACATCGAGGCACAGGGCCTGATGAAGCGCGAGCGACAGATCACCTCGCCGCAGGGCGGCCGGGTAACCGTCGCCGGCCGGCAAATGGTCAACCTCTGCGCCAACAACTATCTCGGCCTCGCCGATCACCCGGCCATATCAGATGCGGCGGCCGAGGCGCTGGAGCAATACGGCTTCGGCATGGCCTCGGTCCGCTTCATCTGCGGCACCCTCGACCTGCATCGCGAACTCGAAACCGCCACCGCCCGCTATCTGGAGAAGGACGACGCGATCCTCTTCGCCGCTTGCTTCGACGCCAACGGCGCGCTGTTCGAGACCCTCCTCACAGAGGACGACGCCATCATCTCCGACAGCCTCAACCACGCCTCGATCATCGACGGAGTACGGTTGTCAAAGGCCAAGCGCTACCGCTTCCAGACCTCCGACATGGACGACCTCGAAATCCAGCTGAAGCAGGCAGTCGCCGACAACGCCCGTTTCCGCCTGATCGTCACCGACGGCGTGTTCTCGATGGATGGCTATGTCGCCAAACTCCCCGAGATCCGCGCGCTGGCGGACAAGTATGGTGCCATAGTTGCCGTCGACGATTGCCACGCCACCGGTCATCTCGGCCCCGAGGGTCGCGGCACGGGGGCGTTGACCGGCGCCGAGCCCGACATCATCACCGGCACTTTCGGCAAGACCCTGGGCGGCGCCATGGGCGGCTTCATCACCGGCCCGCAGCCTGTCATCGATCTGCTGCGCCAGCGCGCGCGGCCGTACCTCTTCTCCAACGCCCTCGCCCCCGCGGTGACGGCGGGTTCGCTCAAGGCGATCGAGATCGCCCGGCAGGCCGGCGACCTTCGGCAGAAGCTGGCAGCCAACACCCGTACTTTCCGCAGCCGATTGACGGACCTTGGCTACGATCTGCTGCCCGGCCAGACCCCGATCATCCCCGTGATGCTCGGCGAAGCCACTCTCGCGCAGAACCTCGCCGCCGCCCTCGACAAGCGCGGCGTCTACGTCGCAGGCTTCTTTTATCCCGTTGTTCCCAAAGGCAAAGCCCGCATCCGCACGCAGATGTCCGCCGCCCTCGACACCGCCGATATCGACTTCGCCGTCGCTGCCTTCGGAGAAGCCGGCCGCGAACTGGGGATCATCTCGTGAAAGCCCTCGTCAAAGCCAAGCGCGAGCCCGGAATCTGGATGGAGGACCGCCCGGTCCCGGACATCGGCCCCGAAGATGTGCTTGTAAGGGTTCATAAAACCGGCATTTGCGGCACCGACATCCACATCTACAACTGGGACGAGTGGGCGCAGAAGACCATCCCCGTCCCGATGATCACCGGCCACGAATACTCCGGCGAGATCGCCGCCATCGGCGGCGATGTCCGCAACCTCAAGGTCGGCCAGCGCGTCTCCGGCGAAGGCCACGTTGTCGGCATGAAAAGCCGCGCCAGCCGCGCCGGCAAATTCCATCTCGACCCCGACACCAAGGGGATTGGCGTGAACCTGCCCGGGGCCTTCGCCGAGTTCGTGAAGATCCCCGCCTTCAACATCATCCCGCTGCCCGACGCCATCGACGATGAGATGGGCGCCATCCTCGATCCGCTCGGCAACGCCGTCCACACCGCCCTCGCCTTCGACATCGTCGGAGAGGACGTGCTGGTCACCGGTGCCGGCCCGATCGGCATCATGGGTGCCGCCGTCGCCCGCCATGTCGGGGCGCGACACGTGGTCATCACCGACGTGAACCCGGAGCGCTTGGCGTTGGCTACGGAAGTCGCCGACGTGGTGCCGGTCAACATCACCACCCAGGACCTTCGCGACGTGATGGACAAGCTCGGCTTGAAGGAGGGTTTCGACGTCGGCCTCGAAATGAGCGGCGCCCCTGCGGCGCTCGACCAGATGATCGACCACATGGTGATGGGCGGCCGTATTGCGCTGCTCGGCGTGCCGGCCCGGCCGTTCATTTTCGATCTCGGCAAGATCGTCTTCCGCATGATCACGCTGCGCGGCATCTACGGCCGCGAGATGTTCGAGACCTGGCACAAGATGCTGGCCATGCTCGAGTCGGGGCTCGATGTCCGCAAGGTCATCACCCGCCGGATGAGCGCCGACGACTATGCCGAGGCGTTCAAGCTGGCGGCCGGCGGTGAGAAGGGCAAGATCGTCCTCGAGTGGTAGGTGGCTTGCGCGCGGGGGCGCTCATCGGCGATAAGCCCAGCCTCACACTGGATTTATCGGTCATGGCTTTCACTCCGCGCGTCTTTTCCGGCATCAAGCCGTCCGGCGACCTGCATCTCGGCAACTACCTGGGGGCTATCCGGCGCTTCGTGCCGCTGCAGGAAACGCACGAGACGATCTACTGCGTCGTCGACATGCACGCGATCACGGTGTGGCAGGACCCCGAGGACTTGCGCCGCTGGACCTACGAGATTGCCGCGGCCTACATCGCGGCGGGGCTCGATCCGAACAAGTCGATCATCTTCAACCAGAGCCAGGTGGTCGAGCATGCCGAGCTCGCCTGGATATTCAACTGCGTGGCGCGCGTCGGCTGGATGACGCGCATGACCCAGTTCAAGGACAAGGCTGGCGCCGAGGGTGGCGAGAACTCCGAAGCCGTCTCGCTCGGGCTGTTCGCCTATCCCTCGCTGATGGCGGCCGACATCCTGCTCTACAAGGCGACAGCCGTGCCGGTGGGCGATGACCAGCGCCAGCACCTCGAGCTGACGCGCGATATCGCCAAGAAATTCAACCACGATTTCAAGAAGCAGATCAAAGGCCTGGGCGTGAAGGACGACTTCTTCCCCTTGACCGAGACGCTCTCCACTGGCCCCGCGATGCGCGTCATGTCGCTCAAGGACGGCAGGAAGAAGATGTCGAAGTCGGACAGCTCCGACATGTCGACCATCTACATGATGGATGACGCCGACACGATTGCGAAGAAGATCAAGCGCGCCACCACCGACGCCGATGCGCTCCCGACCGAGGCCGCGGGCCTCGCCGGCCGGGCCGAGGCCGAGAACCTCGTCGCCATCTACGCCGCGCTCTCCGATACCTCAGTCGATGGCGTGCTGGCCGAGTTCGGCGGTTCCGGCTGGGGCAAGTTCAAGCCGGCGCTCGCCGATCTCGCGGTATCGGTGCTCTCGCCGATCGCCACCGAGATGAAGCGGCTGGTCGCCGACCGGGGCGAGATGGACCAGATCCTCCGCCGCAACGCCGATCGCGCCCGCGCCATCGCCGTGCCGATCATGGACGACGTGCGCAAGATCGTCGGCTTCGTCCGCTGATCTCGCACACCGCTTGCGGCCCCGCCGCGCATTTGGAACAATGCCGCATCTTCCGAGCTGAAGGTGCGGCGCTTTGGCTGACAGCATGAGCGAATACAAGCGCAAGTTTCTCGTCGTCATCGACGAGAGCAAGGAAGCCGATCGCGCCATTACCTTCGCCGCCAACCGGGTGAAGCGCACCGGCGGCACGGTGGTGCTGCTCTCGGTCATCGACAGCCAGGATTTCACCCAGTTCCTCGGCGTCGAGGAAGTGATGCGTGCCGAGGCCCGCGAGGAAGCCGAGCGCATGCTCGACGCCAAGCGCGCCCGCATCGGCCAGATCGGCGAGGGCATCCGCACCGAGACGGTGATCCGCGAGGGCGACCTCATCAGCGAGATCGAACGGCTGGTCGCCGAAGATCCCGGTATCGCCATCCTGGTGATCGCGGCGGCCGGCGGCAAGGAAGGCCCCGGGCCGCTGGTCAGCGCCTTTGCCACCCGCGCCGGCCAGGCCGCCCTGCCGGTGATCGTCACCATCATCCCCGGCACCATGACCGACGAGCAGATCGTCGCGGTGACCTGACGCGCCGCGCCAAGGCCTTGCGTTTCGGGCTCCAAAACACTACTTTGGAATTGTTCTAACACGAGTCCAAAACGCCCGATGTTCATCCAGACCGAAGCGACGCCGAACCCGGCGACCCTGAAATTCCTGCCCGGCCGTGATGTGCTGGTCGGTGAACCGCGCGATTTCCGTCAGGCCGAATCGGCGGCGATTTCGCCGCTGGCCGCCGCCCTGTTCGACGTCCCCGGCGTCGAGGGCGTGTTCCTCGGTTCCGACTTCATCTCGGTGACCAAGGATACGGCCGAGTGGAGCCACATCAAGCCGGCGATCCTCGGCGTGATCATGGAGCACTTCCTCTCCGGCAAGCCCGTGCTCGCCGACGGCACCGCCGAAGTGGTGGCCGGCGAAGAGTTCTTCGAGGAGGGCGATGCCGAGACCGTCGAGGTGATCAAGGAGCTGCTCGCCACCCGCGTGCGTCCGGCGGTCGCCATGGATGGCGGCGACATCACCTTCAAGGGCTTCAAGGAGGGCACCGTGTTCCTCCACATGCAGGGCGCGTGCTCGGGCTGCCCGTCCTCGACCGCGACGCTGAAGTCCGGCATCGAGAACCTGCTCCGCCACTTCGTCCCCGGCGTCGAGGCCGTGCAGCAGGTCTGAGCCTCGGCTCAGCGGTAGAGTTTCCGATCGCCCGGCCCCCATGCCGGGCGATTTGCTTTTGAGGCACTCGTTCCGCCACTTACCGGATGTCATCCCTCCGGAAGCAGGGACCCAACTCACATCCTGCGTCCGCTGCCGCTTGAGTCCCAGCTTTCGCTGGGATGACATCGAGTGTGGGGAGAGGTCCGATGGTGATGACAATCCCTGCGCCAACCCCTATCTCTCCGACATGTCCAGCGTCCTTCTCGCCATCGATACCGCCGCGCCGCGCCTGCAACTGGCGCTGCTACTGGGCGAGCGCGCCGATGCGCTGGTCGAGGACATGGCGCAGGGGCAGGCCGAGCGCATCTTTCCCGCGATCGACGAACTGCTGGCGCGCAATAGCGTCGCGTACAAAGACCTCACCCGGATCGCTGTCACCACCGGCCCGGGCTCGTTCACCGGACTCCGCATCGGGCTGAGCGCCGCGCGCGGGCTTGGACTGGCGCTGAGCATCCCCGTCATCGGCGTGCCCTCACTGCTGGCGCTATCGCTCGGCACCCAATGCGACGCCACCGCCGTGCTGCTCGATGCGCGGCGCGATGAGGCGTATTTCCAGTTGTTCAGCGGCCCGGGTATCCCCGTCGGCGAGCCGCAGCTGCTGCCGATGGACGAGGCGCGTCGACGCGTCCCGCCCGGCGCCGCCCTCGTCACCTCGCCGCTGGTCGATATCGCAGCGCTGGCGCGTTTCGCCGCCACCGTCGATCCCGGCAACTATCCACCCGAAGCGGCCTATGTTCGCGATGCCGATGCCAAGCCGCAGGAAAAGTTCCGCGTTGCGAGGGTCGGGCAATGAACTTCTGGCTCTCGCCCACCACCCTCCATGTCGAGCCGGCCCGTGGCGGCGATGCGGAGACGATCGCGCGGCTCCACGCCGAGGGGTTCTATCGCGGCTGGACGCGGGAAGAATTCGCCGCCTATGTCGCCGGCAAGGACACGCCGGTCTACGTCGCTTGCGACAGCCGGCGCCGCATTGCCGGGTTCGCCATGCTGCGGCACCTGGGCGAGGAGGTGGAACTCATCTCCATCGCCGTTGATCGCAAGTGGCGGAACAAGGGCGTCGGCCTGATGCTGATGCGGGCCCTGTTCGACGCCGTGCTGATGAGCCCCGCCAAGCGCATGCTGCTCGAGGTGGCGGCCGACAATACTCCAGCATTGAAGCTCTACGGAAAGCTGGGCTTTCAGAAGGTTGGCGAGCGCAAGGGCTACTATCCCCGTCCGGACGGCACGCCCGCTACCGCTATTGTCATGGCGCGCGATCTTGGCTAACCCGGTTCCAGCAGTTGTAACGGGGGACGCCCGATGAGCAAACCCGGCATTCAAACTCTCGAAGAGCAGTGCGCCCAGAAGGGCATGCGGATGACCGACCAGCGCCGCGTCATCGCGCAGGTGATCGAGCAGGCGGTCGACCATCCCGATGTCGAGGAGCTCTATCGCCGCGCCAGCGCCATCGACGCGCGCATTTCGCTCTCCACCGTCTACCGGACGCTGAACCTGTTCGAGGAATCCGGGCTCGTCACCAAGCACGATTTCAAGGACGGCCGGGCGCGTTTCGAGCTGATCCCCGACGAGCACCACGACCACCTGATCGATATCCGCTCGGGCAAGGTGATCGAGTTCCGCAACGAAGAGATCGAAGCCATCCAGGAGGTCATCGCCAAGCGGCTCGGCTACCGGCTGGTCGACCATCGGCTGGAGCTCTATGCTGTGCCGCTCAAGCCGGACGAGGCCAAATGATCCTCCGCAGCCTGTTTTTCATCTTCTGCTACGTGCCGTTCCTCATCGTGTTCGTGCCGTTGCAGTTCCTCGTCTCGCGCAGCCCATGGTTCAACAACCGGATTCCGCGCTGGTTTCATTGGTTCGGCTGCACCTTCCTCGGCATGAAGGTGAAGGTGATCGGCGAGCCCTCGCACGACCGCGCCACGCTGATCGTTTCCAACCACGTCTCGTGGACCGACATCATCGCGGTCGGCTCCAAGGCCGACGTCACGTTCGTTGCCAAGTCCGAGATCCAGAAATGGTTCTTTGTCGGCTTCATGGCCTCGCTGCAGCGCACGCTCTACGTCGATCGCAAGAAGCGCAGTGACGCCAAGCGGGTGAGCGAGGAGATGGGCAAGCGCATGGCCTCGGGTGGCGCCGTGCTCCTGTTCGCCGAGGGCCAGTCCGACATCGGCACCCACGTGCTGCCGTTCCGCTCGGCGCTGATCGGCGCCGCGCAGCACGCCATGGAAGATGCTGGCGCCGGCGAAGTGATGATCCAGCCGCTGACCATCGCCTATACGAAGCTCCAGGGCCTGCCGGTCGGCCGCACGGACCGCTCGTTCATCGCCTGGATCAAGTCCAAGTCGGTGAAGCAGAACATCAAGGAAATCCTGACCGGCGGCACCCGCGAGGTCACCCTCGCCTTCGGCACGCCGCGTCCGCTCAGCGCCGGCACCAACCGCAAGGAACTGGCCAAGCAGACCGAGAACGAAGTTCGCCGCATGCTCGTGGCGCTGAACCGCGGCACGCCGCTGCCGGTGGCGGCGGAGTAGGTTCAGTCCACCAGGCAGAAGTGGTTGCCCTCGGGGTCGGCCAGCACGGTGTAGCCGTCGGCTTCCCGCACCACGCCGGCACCGAGGCCAATGAGGCGGGCGCGTTCCGCGGCGCGGTCGGTCACCTTCACGTCGAGATGGATGCGGCCCTGGACCCGGCCGCGTTCGATCTCGCGGAAGCAGAGCGTCGGGCCGGGGCCGTCGACCATCACCACCGGATCGGTGTCCCGGGTGAGGCCGAGCGCCGCGAGGCGGGCGATCTCCTCGTCGTCATAGGCGCGCACCGCGTAGCCGGTCAGGACTTGAGCCCAAAACCGGGCAAGGGGTGCAGCGCGTTTGCAATCGAAGACGATCTCCTTCAGCAACCCGCTCATCCCAGTGCGCTCTCGAAATCGGCGATGATCGTATCGGCATCCTCGATGCCGACCGAGACCCGGAACACGCCTTCGCCGGCCCAGTCGCGGTAACTCCGCTCGTCGGTGATGGCGAAGGACGAGCGCAGGATGTCCTCGGTGGGGATGTAGAAGCACAGCGACTTGGTCTTGCCCAGCGACACCGCGTAGCTGACGAGTTCCAATCGCTCCGCCAGTTGCCGGGCCATGCCGGCGCTATCCGACTTCACCGAAAAGCTCAGCAGCCCGGAGAAATTGCGCATTTGCCGGCGCGCCAGTTCCGCCTGCTCGTGGCTTGCGAGGCCGGGCCACAGTACCCGGCGCACCTTCGGGTGCTGCTCCAGCCACTCTGCCACCGCCCGTGCGTTTGCCTGGTGCTTCTCCATCCGGAGGCCGAGCGTCTCGATGCCGCGCAGGATCAGGTAGGCCGAGAACGGCGACAGCACCGCACCGTGGTGGATCAGCACGTCCTTGCGCAGCGCGCCGATACGATCGGCCCGGCCGATCAGCGCACCGCCCAGCGCGTCGCCGTGACCGCAGAGGTACTTGGTCAGCGAGTGGCAGACGTAGTCGGCGCCGAGCGCGATCGGGTTGGTGCCGACCGGCGTGGCGATGGTCGAATCCACCGACAGTTCGGCGCCCCCGGCGTGGGCAATCTTCGCTACGGCCGCGATATCCGTGAGCTTGAGGATGGGGTTGGCCGGCGTTTCGACATGCACCAGCCGGGTGTTCGGCCGCATCGCCGCCGCGACGTTCTGCGGGTCCGAGCTGTCGGCGAACGACACCGCAACCCCCTGTCGCGGCAGGGCGTGGCGCGCATACTCGGCGACGCCGGCATAGCAGACGTCCGACAGCACCAGATGGTCGCCCGCCTTGAGCGTCCCGGCAAACAGCCCGGTGATTGCCGCCATGCCGGAGGCAAAGCTCAGTGCCGCTTCGCCGCCCTCGAGCAGCGCCAGGCGCTTCTCCAGCAGCTCCAGCGTCGGATTGCTCCAGCGGGTGTAGAAATGCGGGGCGTCGGCCTGGAGGTCCGAGGCGGAGAAGCCAACGGCGTCCGGATGGGTGAAGTAGGTCGTGGACAGCACCGGTGCCGGCGCCAGCGGCTCGCCGACGACGCGGGCGCCGTCGCCGCCATGCAGGGCGAGAGTATCGAGGTTCTTGGTCATGGGCGTTCTCCAGGCCGCGGAGGTTGCCCCAATCGGGCGTCTGCTGCCACCCCGGCTTTTGCACTCCCCGCCACTTCGGTGTATTCAGCCGCCCATGACCGAGCACACGCCCAAGAAGCTGTTCATCAAGACCTACGGGTGCCAGATGAACGTCTACGATTCCGACCGCATGGCGGATGCCTTGGCGCCGCACGGCTACGAGCCGGTGCAGGTGATGGAGGACGCCGACCTGGTCGTCCTCAACACCTGCCACATCCGCGAAAAGGCCTCGGAGAAAGTGTTCTCGGAACTCGGCCGGCTGCGCGACCTGCGCGAGGAGCGCCGGGCCAACGGCCAGGACCTGATGATCGGCGTCGCCGGGTGCGTGGCGCAGGCCGAGGGCGACGAGATCGTGCGCCGGGCACCGGCCGTCGACCTGGTGTTCGGCCCGCAATCCTATCACCGCCTGCCCCAGCTGATCGCCCGCGCCCATAATGGCGCCAAGGTGGTCGACACCGACTTCCCCGAGGAGGACAAGTTCGAGCATCTGCCGGCGGCGAAGAAGGAAGTCACGCTGGCGCGTGGGCTCACCGCCTTCCTCACCGTGCAGGAAGGTTGCGATAAATTCTGCTCGTTCTGCGTGGTGCCCTACACTCGTGGCAGCGAAGTTTCGCGCCCGGTCGAGCAGGTGCTGCGCGAGGCGCAGAACCTTGCCGAAGCCGGCGTGCGCGAGCTGACGCTGCTCGGCCAGAACGTCAACGCGTATCACGGCCTTGATGCCAAGGGCCGCAGCGTCGGCCTCGGTGAGCTCTGCTATCGCCTGTCGCTGATCCCGGGTATCGCCCGCATCCGCTACACCACCTCGCACCCCCTCGACATGACCGACGAGCTGCTCGAGGCGCATCGCGACCTCGATGCACTGATGCCTTACCTGCATCTGCCGATCCAGTCCGGGTCCGACCGCATCCTCAAGGCGATGAACCGCCGCCACACCCGGGCCGAGTACATGCGCGTCATCGAGCGCATCAAGGCGGCGCGCCCCGACATGGCGCTGTCAGGCGACTTCATCGTCGGCTTCCCCGGTGAGACCGATGCCGATTTCGAACAGACCATGCAGGTCGTCAGGGATGTCGGCTATGCGTCCGCCTACACGTTCAAGTACTCGATCCGTCCCGGCACGCCCGGTGCGACGATGGAGAACCAGGTCGCCGAAGCAAAAAAGACCGAGCGCCTGCAGCGCCTCAACGACCAGATCAACACGCAGATGCACGCGTTTCATCAGTCCGTTGTCGGTCGCACCCTGCCGGTGCTGATCGAGAAGGCCGGCCGCCAGCCCGGCCAGATCGGCGGCCGCTCGCCCTACCTGCAGGCGGTGCACATGGAAGGCGCGACCCGGCTGATCGGACAGATCATTCCGGTGGAGATAGTCGCAGCCCGGAATAATTCCCTCATTGGCAAGATTGTCACAGTTGCGGAACCGAATCCTGCTAGCGTTATTGAGTCTCGAGCCACCGCGGCCCATATCTGAGGCTGCCATTACGGAGCTACCAGAGATTTGAGCAGGCATTTGCCCCCGTCTTCCGACCACGGCCCATCCTCCCAGCTTGAACTCGCCTTCGAAGACAACAAGCTCGCCGCGCAACTCTACGGCGATTTCGACCAGCATCTTGCCCTGATCGAGCAGCGCTTGTCCGTGCAGGCGACGCCGCGGGGTAACCACGTCATGCTGAAGGGCGGCGCGACCTCCGTCGATCAGGCGCGACGCGTCCTCGAGTCGCTTTACGAGCAACTCGAAGAAGGCGGGCCAATCGAGGTTTCAACCGTCGACGGCGTCATCCGGATGATCGAGACCGAGGACAGCCAGCTGAGCCTGCCCACGCTCGAGAAGAAGGGCAGGGTGCGCATGGCGCAGATCGCGACCCGCAAGGCGACCATCGTTGCCCGCACCCCGGCGCAGGATGCCTACATGCGCGCCATGGACCGCTCCGAGCTGGTGTTCGGCGTCGGTCCGGCGGGTACCGGCAAGACCTATCTCGCCGTTGCTCACGCCGCGACGCTGCTCGAGCGCGGCGATATCAACCGCATCATCCTGTCACGCCCGGCCGTCGAAGCCGGCGAGCGCCTCGGGTTCCTCCCGGGCGACATGAAGGACAAGGTCGATCCGTACCTCCGTCCGCTCTACGACGCGCTTTACGACATGATGCGGCCCGAGCATGTGGAACGCTGCATCACCTCGGGCATCATCGAAGTAGCGCCGCTCGCCTTCATGCGTGGCCGCACGCTGGCCAACGCCGTGGTCATCCTCGACGAGGCGCAGAATACCACCTCGATGCAGATGAAGATGTTCCTGACCCGTCTGGGCGAGAACTCGAAGATGATCGTGACGGGCGACCCGACCCAGGTCGACCTGCCGCGTGGCGAAAAGTCGGGCCTGATCGAGGCGGTATCGCTGCTCGACGGCATCGAGGGCGTGCATATCTCGCGCTTCAACGACAAGGACGTGGTACGTCACGCGCTGGTTGGCCGGATCGTCCGCGCCTACGAGGCCGACACCGCCCGCCGGCTGGCCGAGAACAACACGAAGGCCTGATGCAAGCCCCATTATCAATCGCCTTCGCGGTCAACGCGGAGGGCTGGCCCGAAGACCTCGAGGCCATCGCCGAAACCGCTATCCGCGAAGCGCTGAAGCAGTCGGAGGCCAAGGTCGCCGGCGTGGCCGAGGTGTCGGTGGTGCTCACCGACGACGCCGAGCAGCGCGAGCTGAACCATCAGTGGCGCGGCTTCGACAAATCCACCAACGTGCTGAGCTTCCCGCAGATCGAGCCGTTCGGTCCGGTCGCTGGATTGCTCGGCGACATCACGCTGGCGCGCGAGACGGTGGAGCGAGAGGCGGCCGAGATGGGCATCACCTTCGAGGCCCACTTCACCCACCTCGTGGTGCATGGCTTCCTGCACCTTCTGGGCTACGACCACATCGAGGAAGAGGACGCCGAGGAGATGGAGGGGCTCGAAACCAAGATCCTCGCGACCCTCGGCATTGCCGATCCCTACGCCGATAGCTAAATTACACCCTCCGATGAATTGAAGGCCGCACCTGGCCATACCCGATGAACGACTCAGACAGTCCGTCCGCGCCGCCCAAGAAACCGGCGCCTGCCAAATCCAACGGCGAACCTCCTTCTAGTCCCGCCCCCGCGGCCACGTGGGGGCAACGTCTGTGGCACTCGGTGCGCGGCCTCGTCGCCATGCGCACGGTTTCGCTGCGCGACGACCTCGAGGTCGCCCTCGAATCCGAGAACAACGGCGGCACCGCGGACTTCACCCAGTCCGAGCGGACCATTCTGAAGAACGTGCTCGACCTCGCCGAAAAGCGGGTCGAAGACGTGATGATCCCTCGCGCCGACATCGAGGCGATCGAAAACACCGAAACGCTCGGCGTGCTGGTCAGCCGCTTCCGTCAGGTCGGCCACTCGCGCATGCCGGTCTATTCGGACAGCCTCGACAACATCACCGGCTTCATCCACGTGAAGGATGCGCTGCGCCGCATCACCGAACCGGTGGTCGATCCGGAGGCCGCGGTGCCGGTCAAGCTGGTTTCGCCGCCGCTCCGCTCGAAGCTCGAAAAGCTCGATATCGTGCGCCAGGTGCTGTTCGTACCGCCGCTGATGCCAGTGGGCGACCTGCTGCAGCAGATGCAGCTGAAACGCGTGCACATGGCGGTGGTCATCGACGAATATGGCGGCACCGACGGCCTCGTCACCATCGAGGACCTGCTCGAAGCGGTTGTCGGCGAGATCGAAGACGAGCATGACGACGACGTGGCGCTGGTCCGCAAGATCAACTCCAACGTCTTCATCGCCTCGGCCCGTGCCGAACTGACCGAGGTGCGCGATGTCATCGGCCCGGATTTCGATCCGGGCGCCCACGCCGACGAGGTCGATACGCTCGGTGGTCTGGTCTTCGAACTGGCCGGCCACGTCCCGGCCAAGGGGGAGCACGTAAACGGCATCAAGGGCTTCGAATTCGAAGTGCTGCAGGCCGATAGCCGCCAGGTCAAACGCGTCAAGATCAAGCGCACGAAGCAGCCGAAGCCGCGACCGCCCAAACCGCCGGTGACGAAAGCGCCCGAGGACACGCAGGCTCCGGCGGCGGAGTGACTGCGCCGCACCGTGTGGGTTCAGGGAGTTTCGCCTCCTTACGCCCGTTCGAGATTGCCCAGCACGATCTCGCGCCAAACCCGCGCCGGTGTTACCCAGCGCTCGAACAGGTTGTAGTCGCCAGCATTGATCACGCAGGCGATGCCGGCTTCCGGCGCCAGCCAGAGCCGCTGGCCGCCATTGCCGAAGGCGCCGATCCAACGAACCGGCTTGTCGTAGGCAGGCGCCGGGGCTTCGTGGATGTACCACAGCCGGCCGTAACCGAGCCCGTCCGGGGTATTGACCGCTGGGGTCCATGAGACCTCGATCCACGCCGCGGGCACGACCTGGCGCCCCTGGTACCGGCCGCCATCGACCAGCATCGCGCCGATCCGCAACAGGTCCGGCGCGGTGAGGCGCAGGCCGGAGGCGGGCGACGCCACGCCGTCACTCCCTGCGAGCCAGTAGAAGTCGGAAATGCCCATCGGCTCGAACAGCGCCTCGCGGGCAAACTCGGGGAGCTTCTTGCCGGAGCCGCGTTCGATCAGCGCACCGATCAACGCTACCGCCCCGCCCGAATAGATCCACTCCCGCCCCGGCTCGCCGACGATTGGCCGCTCGAGGATGAACCGGTAGCGATCCGTCGCCATTTCCATGGCGATCTCGCTATTGGTCGGGTCGGTGTAGGGCTTGTTCTCGTCCCACTCCATGCCCATCGTCATGTTGAGCGTGTGCTCGACCGTAACTTTGCGGCGCGCCGGGTCGGCGATCAGGTCGGGATATTCGGGGAAGGCGCCGATCACCGGCGCGTCGACCGGGGGAACCAGCCCGCGCTCCATCGCAATGCCATAGAGCAAACCGACGATGCTCTTGGTCACCGAGCGCAGGTCATGCAGCACGTCCGGACCGAAGCTCACCCGCCCCAGCGCGTCGCCCCAGCTCTCGTCCTCACCCTCGTAATACTGCTCGAGCACCAGCTTGCCGGCGCGGCTCACGGCCACCGCGTGCATCGGCAGAAGCAGCCCCGACTCGAGCCCTGCCGCCAGCTTTCGCTCGATGTTGGGGGCGAACCCTGCCTGCTCGGGCGTCACCTTGGTCCACTTCGTCACTTACCACCTCCCTGTTGCTCGGCGCCGCGGAACCGTGCCGTCTTGACCCCACGCTTCGACCCCGCGACCTTGCCACATGCCCTGTGATTCGAGCGCCGCATGACCTGGCTCGCCGAGACCGTGATGCTGAGCCACGGCTGGCGGCGTTTCTTGATCCTCGTTGCGGCGGGGGCGCTGGCTGCGGCGTCGGTGCCGCCATTCTTCCTGCTGCCGGCACTGTTCCTGGCGCTGCCGGTCTGGGTCTGGGCCCTCGATGGCGCCGAACGACGCAGCGGCTGGCGACGGCTGTTCGGTCCGGCATTCCAGATCGGCTTCGCCTTCGGGCTCGGCTACTTCACAGTAGCGTTGCACTGGCTCGGCGCGGCGTTCTTCCAGGCAGGTGGCTTCTTCCTCATCCTGATGCCATTCGCCATCGTCGGGCTCGCAGCCATCCTCTCGCTCTTCTGGGGATCGGCCAGTGCGCTGGCGCACATGCTGTGGTCGGGCGGCGCGTTCCGCATCGTTACCCTCGCCAGTTTCCTGGCGCTGGCCGAGTGGGGTCGCGGCCACCTGTTCTCCGGCTTCCCGTTCGACCTCATCGGCTACGCGCTGACCGCCAATGACGAGATGCTGCAGCTCGCCTCGGTGATCGGCACCTACGGCCTCACCTTCCTTGCGGCGCTCATCGCCATGACCCCGGCGCTGATCTGGCCGGCCGACCAGCGCGGGCTGGTGCGACGGCTGATACCGTTCTTCCTCGCCGTGGCGGTGATTGCGGCGCAGGTGGCATATGGCAACTGGCGGCACACCAGCACGACGTTGGTCGCGCGTACCGATATGAAGGTGCGCATGGTGCAGCCGATGATCCTCGATCACGCCGACTGGAGCGTGGCTGACCCCGACGCCATCATCAATCAGCTGATCAGCCTGTCGGAGACCAAGCTGACCCCTTCGGATCCCGGTCTATCTGGGGTCACGCACCTGGTGTGGCCGGAATCGGTGTTTCCGTTCTTTCTCACCAACTACCCGGACGGTATCGCCCGCATCGCTCGCATGCTCCCCGACAGCACGCTGCTGCTCACCGGCGCACCACGCGAACCGCTGGATGAGGATGGTCTGCCGATCCCCGACAATCCGGGCTTCAACTCGATCCTTGCCATCGACACGGCCGGCGAAGTGGTTGCCAGCTACGACAAGTCGCATCTCGTGCCGTTCGGCGAATACCTGCCGTTCCAGAGCTTCTGGCGGCTGTTCGGCATCAACCAGTTCGTGCCTGGCACCAACGGCTGGGCGGCCGGTGATGGCCGCCGGCTGATGACGCCGCCGGGCACCCCGCCCTTCCTGGCGCTGGTTTGCTATGAAGCGGTATTCCCAGGCGATATCGGCGACCCGTCCGAAGCACAGTTCATTCTCAATGTCACCAACGATGCCTGGTTCATGGGCTCGATTGGCCCGGCGCAGCACGCCCACCATGCGCGGATGCGCGCCGTCGAGACCGGACTGCCGATGCTGCGGGCTGCCAACACCGGTGTCACGCTCAGCGTCGATCCGCTCGGCCGCATCGTCGCGCAGCTGGCGGAGAACCAGATCGGCGTCCTCGACGTGGTTCCATCCGAGCCACTGCCCGGCGGCACCATCTTCAATCGCATCGGCGACCTGCCGTTCTGGCTGGCGGTGGGGCTCGGCATTTTCGGCTCGCTTATTGCGGCGCGGCGGCCGCGCCGGGTCGCATGATTTTTCTCCGCAGCCGCCCCACGGAGACATAAAGCTTCCTTTATATCACTTGACCCGGCGAGGACCGAGTGGCAGAACACAAGCCCAACTGTGTGATTTTCGCACTTTTTGAGCACTTTTCGGGGGTTTCGCCTTGGCTCGGTCTTCCTACCTCTTCACGTCGGAATCGGTTTCCGAGGGTCATCCCGACAAGGTCTGCGACCGGATCTCCGACGAGATCGTCGATCTGGTGTTCCGTGAAGCGAAGAAAGCCGGCATGGACCCGGCCAAGGTCCGTATCGCCTGCGAGACCCTCGCCACCACCAACCGCGTCGTCATCGCGGGCGAAGTGCGCGTCCCGGAGACGCTGCTGAAGAAGGGCAAGGACGGCAAGATCCTCATCGATGCAGCCGGCCATCCGGTGGTCAATCCCGCCAAGTTCAAGTCGACCGCCCGCAAGGCGATCAAGGCAATCGGCTACGAGCAGTCGGGCTTTCACTGGAAGACCGCCAAGATCGACGTGCTGCTGCACGGCCAGTCGGCCGATATCGCGCAGGGCGTCGATGAATCCGGCAACAAGGACGTCGGCGCCGGCGACCAGGGCATCATGTTCGGCTATGCCAGCCGCGAGACCCCCGAGCTGCTGCCCGCGCCGATCTACTACGCGCACAAGATCCTCGAGGCGCTGACGGTCGCCCGCAAGGCAGGCGAGGGCGCCGCCATCAAGCTCGGGCCCGACGCCAAGAGCCAGGTCACCATCCGCTACGAGAACGGCCACCCGGTCGGCGTGACGCAGATCGTGGTCTCCACCCAGCATGTCGATGCCAGCCTCTCGTCCGAGGATGTGCGCAAGATCGTCGAGCCCTATGTCCGCGCCTCGTTCCCCGATGGCTGGATCAGCGCCGACACCGTCTGGCACGTCAACCCGACCGGTAAATTCGTTGTCGGCGGGCCCGACGGCGATGCCGGCCTCACTGGCCGCAAGATCATCGTCGACACCTATGGTGGCGCAGCTCCGCATGGAGGCGGCGCCTTCTCGGGCAAGGACCCGACCAAGGTCGACCGCTCGGCCGCCTATGCAGCGCGCTATCTGGCCAAGAACGTCGTCGCCGCGGGCCTTGCCGATCGCGCCACGATCCAGCTCAGCTACGCCATCGGCGTCGCCAAGCCGCTGTCGATCTATGTCGACCTCCACGGCACCGGCAAGGTGGATGAGGGTAAGCTCGAGACCGTGCTCGGTGAGGTGTTCGACCTTAGCCCGCGCGGCATCCGCACCCATCTTGATCTCAACAAGCCGATCTACGCCAAGACCTCGGCCTATGGCCATTTCGGCCGCAAGCCGGGCCGAGACGGCAGCTTCTCATGGGAGAAGATCGACCTGGTTCCCGCGCTGAAGGCCGCGGTCAAGGCCGCTGCCTGAGGTCCTCAGGAGATCGCCACCTCCACGACGTCATCCCCGCGCAAGCGGGGATTTCTCTTTATGACCGCCCGTGCCGAACGGAAATTCCGCTTTCGCGGCAATGACTCCGTGTTAGTGGGACGCCCCATGACCTCCAAGACCCACCATCCGCTGAACGTCTCCGGCGAGCCTCGCGCCTTTTTCGGCCGCCGCTCCGGCAAGCGCCTGCATAAGGGGCAGGACCTGCTGTTCAAGGAGTTGCTGCCAGCACTCGAGATTGCGCCCGGCGATGAACTGCTCGATCCGGCGGTGCTGTTTCCCGACAGATCGCAGCGGGTGATCGAGATCGGCTATGGCGGTGGCGAGCACCTGTCGCTCGAAGCAAGCCGGCATCCCGACACCGGCTTTATCGGCTGCGAGGTGTTTTCCGGCGGCATCGCCAAGCTCCTGCAGCAGATCGACGAAGCGGGGCTGGAGAACATCCGGCTGTACACTGACGATGCGCTGAAGCTGTTGCAGCGGCTGCCGGCCGGCTCGCTCGATGGCGCCTGGCTGCTCTATCCGGATCCCTGGCCGAAGACCCGCCACCACAAGCGCCGTTTCATCTCGCCGCTGACGCTTGCAGAGCTCGCCCGCACCCTGAAGCCGGGCGCCCCGTTCCGCTTTGCGACCGACGTCGAGGACTATGCGGATTGGACGCTCGCCCATATCCTGCGCGCACCGGAATTCCGGTTCTCGCCCGAGCGGGCAGGGATCTGGCATGAGCCGTATGCCGGTTGGGAACCGACGCGATATGAGGAAAAGGCCCGCATCGCCGGCCGCCTGAGGAGCTTTTACCTGAGCTTTGAGCGCCGCTGAGCGGGCCTCGTTAACGCGATTTAACGGAACGTTTAGGCAACGGCGAAATGAAATCCGCTGCCTGCCTCTGGAAAATCCGCTCCGAACGACGATATGGCCCCAAGGGGATCTCCGCTATCCGGCAACGGCTGGCCAAAATACTGTGGGGAGTTGGCGTATGCGTCAGCAGAACCGTCCGCCCGTCAATCAGGCTGTGATCGAGGAACTATTGACCACTCGAAACAGCAAATGGACGCTCACTGTGGTGCTGCACCTGCGGCACGACACTTTGCGTTTTTCCGAACTGCAGCGCGACATCGGCGGCATTTCGCAGAAGGCGCTGACTGCAAGCCTAAGGGCCCTCGAGCGCGATGGCTTCGTCAGCCGCACCAGCTATGCGACCATTCCGCCGCGCGTCGACTATGCGCTGACCGATCTCGGCGCCGAGGCGCTGAAGGCCTTCGAGGCCTTCGAGGCTTTCGCCGCGCGCCATTGGCACCGTGTGGTTGAGGCGCGGCAGCTGTTCGATGCCCGCGATCTCGACCAGATCGAGCCACCGCTCCGCACTGGAACCGGCCGCTAGCCGGCATCAGGGGGGCCTGCGGGCTCTATTCTGGTCTCACACGAACGTGGGCGGCTGCCGATTTCTTCGGCACCCAGCCGGTAGCGGATCGGCCGGCAAAGCCCGGCCGATCCGGATGGCGCATATTAGTTGTCGCCGTTGTCGCCGTCATAGGTCAGCGAGTTGTTGTCAACCGGAGTGCGGTTGCCGCCGACGTCGAGCTTGCTCAGCACGCGGGTGTTGCCCTGCGCCGAAGCCTTCACCGGGGCCAGCGTATCTTCGTAGAACAGCTGGTAGGAGGTGGAGCCGTCAGCGAGCTTCACTTCGGCGCGGATCACGTTGTCCGAATTCTCGTAGACGTTAACGGCGTTGATGCCCTTCTGCTGCAGCTGGGTCACGAGGAAGTCGCTGTCGAAGCTGGAGTCATCGGAGGCTGCAAAAGCCGGCACCGAGAGGCCACCGACGAGGAGCACGGCCGCAAGGCCAAGAGCGGAAGTCTTCATTTCAATGTCCCTTTCGTTTTCTGGACAACTGGGAGATCGGACTCCCCGCCCACCTTCGCAAGTGACAGAATCTGCACTTGTTGCTCTTGAAATTCGATAATGTATGCAGAGGGTTACGCGGTGGAGTGCCACCACCCGTTGAGAAACCCACCTCCCTTGAGGAGCGTTGGTTGCCTCAAGGGTACCGTAGGTCGCAGCAGGGGTTGCGCCGGATATTCAGCAGTTGCAGGGTGTGGTTTCGCGGGAACCAAGGGCGCATTTGGCGCGTCCCACGACGACAAGGAGTCGTGTTGTGCACCAAGCCGTGAAAATCCTGAATATTCAGCAAGTGACCCATAATGTGCGGCGCTACGTGCTGGAAAAACCTGCCGGATACCGGTTCGAACCCGGCCAAGCCACCGAACTTTCACTGGACGAGGACGGCTGGCGCGACAAGAAGCACCCGTTCACCTTCACTGCGCTCAACGATTGGGATTATCTCGAGTTCACCATCAAGAGCTATTTCAACACCGGCGGCGACGGGATGACCGAGCGCCTGTTCGGCTACGTACCGGGTCAGCGCCTAGTGCTGCGCGATCCGTGGGGCACTATCACCTACAAGGGGCCCGGCACCTTCATCGCCGGCGGCGCCGGCGTCACCCCGTTCATCGCCATCCTCCGCCAGCTCAAGAAGGACGGCAAGCTGGCCGGCCACCGGCTGATCGCGTCGAACCGCAAGGCCGAAGACATCATCCTCCGCGATGAGTTCGAGCAGATGGAGGGCCTCGAGGTCACCTGGACCATCACCGACGAGCCGTCGGCCGAGGGCGTCCTGCACGAGCGCATCGATGAGGCGTTCTTGAAGCGCCACGTGCACGACATCAGCCAGAACTTCTACCTCTGTGGTCCGGACCCGATGGTAGCGGACCTCAAGGCGGCGCTGGGCGGCCTCGGCGCCGAGGCGGAGGCGCTGACCTGGGAGAAGTGACAGGGCCGCCAGCGGCCGCGCTATCGCACCGGACGCGGCACCCTCGGCGATAGATCGTTCAGCAACGCTTCAGGCGCGCCGCTGGATGATGCGGCACCCTGAACGGAGGCTGGAATGATCCCTTCCACGCTGCGCGCCGCTGCGCTTGCCGTTGCCCTCGCCCTCATCGCCACCGGCCCCGGCTGGGCGCAGGTGGGCAAGACCGTCGATGCCCCGGCTATCCGCGAGAACGCCACCTATCTCAATTCGAGCGAAGTGCGGACCCGCGCCCTCACGGCGCTGACCAGGAAGCTCGACCCGATGCCGCTGGTCTCGCGCATCGAGGTTGCCGAGGACCGGATCACCGTCTGGACGCAGAGCCGCGAGGCGGCGCACTACACCGACAGCTGGACGGTCTCGCGGATGAAGCTGCTGGTCTTCGACCGGGACATCGTCGACGGCCCTAAGCCGACCGACGGCGACGGCATCGTCGCCAAGCGGGAGGGCAGCTTCTTCGATTTCGCCGACGTCGGGCTCCAGCAGATCGACATCACCATCGCCGAAGCCATTGCCATGGCAAAGATGGAGCAGCGTCCGGACCTCACCTCGCTGGTCATCGCCCGGCAGATCGGCATCCTGCCCGAGCCGCACTACGGCGAAGTGCGCTGGACCATCGGGCTCGCGACGCCGCGCGAGACCGCCACGGTCTATGCCGATATCGGCGGCCGGGTCATCGGCGCCGACCTCTCGGGCACCACGCGGGCCCAGCGGCTCGACCTGATTGCCGACAACGACTGGCCGATGGCCGAAGCGCAGGTGGATATCGCCGCCGTGCTGGGCACACGGCCGCTCAAGGAGCTCCGGGTCTACGACACCTACATCTATTTCAGCGCCGCCCACCCGACCGAACCGGACACCACCAGCGACTACTCGTGGAATCTCGGTGGCGTGCGGCAGGGGATCGACACGCCGGCCTTCGATTTCGGCGACCGCGTCCCCTTCGCCATCACCGAACTTGATCTGGGCAAGCTGCCGCAGGTGAAGTCCGCCGCGCTCGAGGCCTTTGCCTCACCAGGCGCGACGATCACCTACATCAATGCGGAAAAGCCCACCGACCGAGCGGCCGCACCGCAGCTCGTCTGGAGCGTCGACCTCAAGCAGACCGATGGCGAGAAGGGCCAGGTGCTGCTCGACGCCAACGCCAAGGTGTTGGAGGTGGTGCTGCCGGAAAGCCGGGCGATCGCTGCCCAGGGCCCGTGGCTGGCCCCGGAAACGGTGCTCGGCACGCTCAAGCGGCTCGAAAAGGAGTTCGGACCCGACGCGCGGTTCGGCGAGATCCTGATCAACGACACGCAGGGCTCGGTATTGGTCGAGGACCCGCAGACCCCCGGCACCATGGCGAGTTTCATCATCGATCCGCAGCGCATCATGCGCTTCGGCACACCGATGCCGTGGGAAGCCGAACTCAACGAGGCCAAGAGCTTCCGCCTCGCCGATCTCGCAGGGCTCGACGCGGCTGCCCTCGGCAAATACGCCGATACCACGCTCGAAACCATGAAGCTCGAGGGCGCAGCGGTGTTTCGTTACACGTTCTCGCGCAACACCCTGCTGCTGGCGCCCGAGGACACCCGTCTGCTGCTCGAGATCCGTGCCGGCAAGGACGATGGCTGGACCAGCGGCTGGGTGACGTTCGAGCTCGACGGCACCGTCGCCGACAAGATGCTACCCTAGGCGTCCGCCTCGACCATCGCCCCGGTGACGAAGGCGGTGACCTTGTCGATGGGCATCTCGCAGGGCTTCAGTGTCGGCTTCACGCTGCTGGGTGGGCGATAAATATTGAGGCTGATGCGGTCGGTACCGCCCAACTCCTCGGCAAAGAGCTTGAAGCTGTTGCCATGGGCATGGACGGCGTTGGTGACGCCATAACGCCGGCCGCCATAGCGCGCAGTGAAATAGCCGCGTGGCCAGGACGAGAGAATAGACCAGACCGCGGTGGGTGAGGTGTCGGTGAGCGGCAGCATCCCCGTAATATGGGAGGTGGGCTCCGTTCGACAAATGCCAAAAAGGCCCGGATCGCTCCGGGCCTCTCTGCGTTCGAAGGGGCGTACCGATTATTCGGCGGCTTCCTCGACGATTTCCTTGCCGGTCGCCTGGTCGACGACCTTCATCGACAGGCGGACCTTGCCGCGCTCGTCGAAGCCGAGCAGCTTCACCCACACCTTGTCGCCTTCCTTGACGACGTCGGTGGTCTTGCCGACGCGCTGGGTGGCGAGCTGGGAGATGTGGACGAGGCCGTCCTTGGCGCCGAAGAAGTTCACGAACGCGCCGAAATCGGCGGTCTTGACCACGGTGCCCTGGTAGATGGCGCCGACTTCGGCTTCATCGGTGATCGACTTGATCCACTTGATGGCCGCATCGATCGAAGCGCCGTCCGAGGACGAGACCTTCACGGTGCCGTCGTCGTTGATGTCGATCTTGGCGCCGGTCTTCTCGACGATCTCGCGGATCACCTTGCCGCCGGTGCCGATCACTTCGCGGATCTTGTCGGTCGGGATGGTGATGGTCTCGATGCGCGGGGCGAACTCGCCCACCGTGGCACGCGAGGTGTCGAGCGCCTTGGCCATCTCGCCCAGGATGTGCTCGCGGCCGCCCTTGGCCTGACCGAGGGCGACCTTCATGATCTCCTCGGTGATGCCGGCGATCTTGATGTCCATCTGCAGCGAGGTGATGCCGTCGGCAGTGCCCGCCACCTTGAAGTCCATGTCGCCGAGGTGATCTTCGTCACCCAGGATGTCGGACAGCACGGCGAAGCGGTCGCCTTCGAGGATCAGGCCCATGGCGATACCTGCCACCGGCTTCTTCAGCGGAACGCCCGCATCCATCAGCGCCAGCGAGGTGCCGCACACGGTCGCCATCGAGGACGAGCCGTTCGACTCGGTGATCTCGGAGACGACGCGGATCGTGTAGGGGAAGTCTTCCGCCTTCGGACGCATCGGGTTGATGGCGCGCCAGGCGAGCTTGCCGTGACCGATTTCGCGACGGCCGGGCGAGCCCATGCGGCCAGCTTCACCGACCGAGTAGGGCGGGAAGTTGTAATGCAGCATGAAGTTCACCTTCTGGGTGCCTTCGAGGCTGTCGACATACTGCTCGTCATCGCCGGTGCCGAGAGTGGCAACGACGAGGGCCTGGGTTTCACCACGGGTGAAGATGGCCGAGCCGTGCGTACGCGGCAGGACACCGACTTCGGCAACGATCGGGCGGACCGTCGAAAGGTCGCGGCCGTCGATGCGGGTCTTGGTGTCGAGGATGTTCCAGCGGACGATCTTGGCCTGGAGGTTGTGGACGACTTCGCCCAGGGCCTCGCCCGACACGGTGCCGGCTTCCACGGCAGAAGCGAAGTGCTCCTTCACCTTGGCCTTGGCGGCGTCGACCGCAGCGTAGCGCTGAGCCTTGTCGGTGATCTTGTAGGCAGCGCGCAGATCGGCCTCGGCAACCTTCAGCACGTCGGCTTCGAGCGCCGAGTAGTCCGGAGCAGTGAAGTCACGCGGCTCCTTGGCGGCGAGCTCCGCGAGCTTGATGATCGCGTCGATGACCTTGCGCGAGGCTTCGTGACCGAACATCACGGCGCCGAGCATGATTTCCTCGGAGAGCTCCTGGGCTTCCGATTCCACCATCAGCACGGCGTCCTGGGTGCCGGCCATGACGAGGTCGAGCTTCGATTCAGCGCGACGGTTGACGTCGAGGTTGAGGACGTACTCACCGTCGATGTAGCCGACGCGGGCAGCGCCGATCGGGCCCATGAACGGGACGCCCGAGATGGTCAGGGCCGCGGAGGCGGCGACCATGGCGAGCACGTCCGGGTTGTTCTCCATGTCGTGCTGCAGAACCGTCACGACCACCTGGGTCTCGTTCTTGTAGCCATCGGGGAACAGCGGGCGGATCGGGCGGTCGATCAGGCGCGAGGTCAGCGTCTCGTTTTCGGTCGGACGGCCTTCGCGCTTGAAGTAGCCGCCCGGGATCTTGCCGGCGGCGAAGTACTTTTCCTGATAGTTGACCGTCAGGGGGAAGAAGTCCTGGCCGGGCTTGGCCGACTTGGCCGAAACCACGGTGGCGAGCAGCACGGTCTCGCCGAGGGTGGCGAGCACGGCGCCGTCTGCCTGGCGGGCGATCTTGCCGGTCTCGAGGGTGAGGGGCTGGCCGCCCCAGTTCAGCTCAACTTTGTGGTAGTCGAAGTTGATGGGCATATCGTTGTCTTTCCATTCTGCCGGAATGAGCGGGAACGCGGGGGCGTAGTCACCCCGCGAACTCATCCGGTGTGCCAGCCGCGCGCCGCACCCCATGTGCGACTGCAGCCCAAAATCGGCACGGTTCCGCGCTGACACCCACCTGTCGAGGTGGGGCGGAACATGGACAAGACGATGAGCCGCTCATTTTCCGGGGAGGGAAGCACCCGCTGGTGCCGTGAGCGGCCGATGATCTCGCCATGCTCCGCGTAGTTCGTCAGCCTACGCTACTACCCGGCAGGTTGGCCGGGATTGGACCCGCGAGGCGTACCTCGTGGGTCCGGAGTTGCAGTCGAACCCAGCCTTAGCGGCGCAGGCCCAGACGCTCGATCAGCGCCTTGTAGCGCGCTTCGTCCGACTTCTTGACGTAGTCGAGGAGACGGCGGCGCGTCGAAACCATCTTCAAGAGGCCACGGCGGGAATGGTTGTCCTTGCCGTGCAGCTTGAAGTGTTCAGTGAGGTTGGCAATACGCTCGGAGAGGATCGCGACCTGAACTTCCGGCGAGCCGGTGTCGTCCTTCTTGGTGGCGTAGTCCTTGATGAGCGCAGTCTTCCGCTCTGCGGTAATCGACATCGGAAAGGTCCTTTCAAATAGAGGATCATCGGGACGCTGCAGCCCGGGATGTCGTCCAGGCTGAGCCATGAAAAAGCGCCGGCAGGGCCGGAACTCGCGCGCTCTATAGGGGAAAGGGGTCGCAAACGCCAGTTATTTGTCGGCGGCGGGTTTTTCGGTGGCCTTGTCGGTGCTGCCGTTGAGCGTGTCGGAAGGATCGAGCGAGGCGAGTGGAATGGTGAAGCGCCACTCGATGCCGAGGTCATGCACGATGCGCTCGACTTCGCCGCCCAGCGACCGGCCGACCATGTTCTCAAGTACCGTAGTGCCGAAGCCGCGCCTTGGCGTGGCGGAGCTGGGGGCGTTGCCGCTTTCGTGCCAGACGAAGGCGACCGCATCGTCGGCGCGCTTCCAGGTCACTTCGAGGCGCCCACCATCCTTGGCGAAGGCCCCATACTTCACCGCATTGGTAGCGAGTTCGTGTGCCGCCATGCCGAGGATCTGCGCCGCCTGCGCGTTGAGCCGCAGCGACGGACCGTCGACGACGACGCGCTCGCCGTCGACGGGGCAGAACGGATCGATCTGGCTGACCAGCAATTCCCTGAGGTCGACGCCGGCGACACCGTGCGCCAGCAGCAGGTCGGTCGAGCGCGCGAGGCCGAAGATGCGGCGCTCGAAACTCGACACGAACTCCGGAACCGTGTCGGCGCCGCGGGCGGTCTGCTTGGCCATGGCGGCGATGACGGTCATCTGGTTCTTGGAGCGGTGCGCCAGCTCGCGCATCAGGAAGCGCACCTCGGTCTCGGCCGCTTGGCGCCGCCGCGATGCATCGCCCAGCGCGCTGGAAACGGTCTCGATCTCGGCGATCGGGAACGAACGGGCCTCGACCGGCTGGCCGGCGCCCAATCGCTTGGCGTCGGCCTCGAGCCCGTGCACCGAACGCCCGATCTGCAGGCTCACGCCGTACACCACGAGCACCACCAAGGCGGCGAGCAGCACCCCGCCGGCGAGCAGCGACCAGAACGCATCGGCGAGCGGTTGAGCAACGACGTCGCGATCGGCCCAGGTGACCAGCGACCATCCGCTGAGGAGCGATTGCTGGGCCACCACCAGGTATTCCTTGCCCTCGGACTTGAGGGTGCGCCACCCGGAGGTGGAGCCAAGGTTTTTCACGGGAGCCAGGTTGAAAGAATCGCCGGTATTGCCGCCTTCGCCCGCTGACGCGATGATCACGCCCTTGCGGTCGACCAGGGCCACATGCCAGCCATCGGGCATGCGGCTCGCCAGAAGTGGCAGCGATAGCTGGCTGGCGGTGCGGCTGAAGCCGAGGACGAGCGGCGGATGTCCCGCCGGGAAGATCGGCTGCAGGATATTCACCACCCATTGCTGGGAGACCCGGCCGTAAACCGCATCGGATATGGCCACGTCGCGGCTATCGAAGGCACGCTGCGCCGTTTCGACATCGCTTATGGCATTGTCGCCCTGATCCGAGAGTGGCCGGCGGGTCGTCAGGTCCGACGTCATGTCCGGATGGATGACATAGACGTATGACCCGGTGCCCTCGAGCGCCACGCTGACGCGCGCATGGAACTCCGGATAGTCGGCCGGAGACAGCGGTGGAGTGGTCGCGAGCACACGCAACGTGGTGATATTGGCGTTGATCTCACGGTCGACCGCCTGGACGATCGAGCGGGCGTTGCCGGTGATCAGCGTCTCGACCACCCGCTCCTGCGCCTCGTTGTTGCGCTGCAGCAGGATGGCCGAAAAGATGAAGGCTGGAACCAGGGCGACCAGTGCCAGCACGAAGAGATAGACGGCAATCGGGCGCGCGGTGCGAGCGCGGCGGCGCACGGCAGCAATAGTCTCAGCCGGGCCGGGCCCGTCAGCCATTTAGCACCCCGGCGGACATGCAACCCCAGCCTCTACAAAGCGTCGAAACATGGAAACGTCCGATTCTGCTATTGAGTTCCGGCGGTTACGACAAAAATCCTGGGCTCAGGCGAGGACGCGTTGCGGTTTGAACATGCCGGCTTCGACGCGGCCCAGGGCGACGGCGGCGCCGGCGCTGCTGGCCCAGGCGCTGTCGAGCGCGATCGGCGCCGAAGCGCCGCCGAGCAGCACGGGATTGCCGTGGCGCACGGCGCTAACCTGATCTGGCGTAAGGCGAATTTCGGGCAGCAACGACAGGCCGGCGGACACCGGCAGGAGCAGGGAATCCCGGTCGGCGGCGGCTTCGAGGGCCTCCAGAGTGACCGCGCGCGCCTCGGTGAAGGGGCCGACGGCGGCGCGGCGGAGTTCGACGACGTGGCCGCGGGTGCCCAGGTGCCGGGCGAGATCTCGGGCGAGGGCGCGGACATAGGTGCCCTTCTCGCAGGTCATCTCGAGGCGGCTGATTTCACCTGTGTGTTCAAGTAGTTGCAGCGCCTCGATGTAGACCGGACGGGCGGCGAGTTCGACGGTTTCGCCGGCCCGGGCGAGGTCGTAGGCGCGCTCGCCGTCGACCTTGATGGCCGAAAAGGCGGGCGGGGTCTGCATGATTTCGCCAGTAAAGGTCGGTAGAGCTGACCTAATTTCCACCTCATCCGGACGCACGGATGAACGCTCGCTGACGATTCCTTCAGCATCGTCGGTGGTGGTCTCCTCGCCCCACTTGATGGCGAAGCGATAGACCTTGGTGCCGTCCTGTACTGCGGGGACGGTCTTGGTCGCTTCGCCCAGCGCGATGGGGAGGATGCCGGTAGCAAGCGGATCGAGCGTGCCGGCGTGACCGGCTTTCTTAGCGCTGAACAGCCAGCGGACTTTGCCCACCGCCTGGGTGGACGTCATGTCGTAGGGCTTGTCGAGTATCAGCCAACCGGAGACGTCGCGCTTCTGGCGCTTCTCGGTGGTCAATCTTCGTCCTCATCCTTGTGGATGTCGCGCTGCACGCGATCGGAGCGGAGCAGGGCGTCGATCTTGCCGAACTCATCGAACGTGGTGTCGACGAAGAAGCGCACTTCGGGGGCGAATTTCAGGTCGAGCTCGGGCGCGATGCGGCCGCGCACGAAGCGCGCATGCCGGTTGAGGGCGACGACGATCTCGTCGGCACCCTCGCCGCCAAGCGGTACCACGTAGGCGCTGGCGAGCTTCAGGTCGTTGCTCATGCGCACTTCGGGCACGGTGATGACCTTGCCCTCGAGCAGGGGATCGTCGATCTCGCCGCGGGCAAAGATGCCGGAGAGCGCATGGCGCACCAGTTCGCCGACGCGCAGCTGGCGCTGGCTGGGACCGGTGGGCTTGTGATTATCGCGTTTCATCCGCCCGAGTTAGGCGCTCGGCGGGCGCGCGTCAACTTTGCCCTTGGATGCGATCAGCCGCTCCAGCCCATCGAGGATGCGCGCGAGGCCGAAGGCGAACGCCCGATCGGGGTCGCCGAGGCCGTAGAGTTCGCCCACCACCGGCCCAACGCGCTGCACCACGGGATAAGGAGTATAGTCGAGCGTTGCGAGGAACGGCTCGATCTTCAGCCACCACTCGTCGTCGCTCATGCCGGTGAGTTGCTTCACCATCCGGGAGCGGGCCACGTCGCGCACCGCGCCATGCACGTAGTTGGCGACGAACGTCAGGCTCTGGTCCATCTCGACCTCGTCGAGCCCCAGATTGTCGAAGGCGGCGAGCGCCATGTCGTAGGCCCGCAAGGTGTTGGGTCCCATCACCGGCCGGTGCGTCGCGAGCTCGAACACCCAGGGATGGGCAAGATAGAAGTCGCGGTAGCCGGTGGCGATGAGGCTGACATTGTCCCGCCACTTGGCTGGATCGAACTTCGGCGTTTCGGGCACCGGCCAGATGACGGCATCGACCATCAGGTCGAGCAGTTCGGCCTTGCCGGGAACGTGCGTGTAGAACGACATCGGCGAAATGCCGACGGCCTCCGCTACCCGCCGCGTGCTCACCGCCTCGAGCCCCTCGGCATCGGCGATGACGATGGCGGCGGCAACGATATCGCCCAGCGCCACCTTCGGCTTCGGCCCGCGCTTGGGCGGCTGCGCGCCGCTCCACAGCAACTGCAGCGTGCGGATCGGGTCGCCCCGCCCGGCAATGTCGTTCATCCGGCCTCCGATTAACTCTTTACACCGTACGGGATTATGCTAAACCTTGTACGCCGCACAATGTTATGGCCCCCGTGCGGAAAAGTCGAGCCTTACGTCGAAATCCACCCTGCTGACACGTCATGTCAGGAGGGGTGGAACAGTTTGCCTTGAGAAACAGTCGAAGGGGAGTTCCAACCGTGATTCATGCGCGTGGATTGACGCGGAGTTTCAAGACCAAGACCGGAGTGGTGGAGGCCGTGCGCGGCCTCGATCTCGATGTCGCGGAGGGCGAACTGGTCGCCTTTCTCGGGCCCAATGGCGCCGGCAAATCGACCAGCGTGCGGATGCTGACGACGCTGCTGCCGCCAAGCGAAGGCACCGCCAACGTGGCCGGGCACGATGTCCTCCACGCCCCGGCTGAGGTGCGAAAGCAGATCGGCTATGTCGGCCAGGGCAAGGGCACTGGCAACTACAACAAGCTGCGCGATGAACTGCTGACGCAGGGCGCTGCCCAGCAGATGAGCAAGGCCGCCGCGGCGAAGCGAGCCGACGAACTGATCGGCATGCTCGAGCTGACCGGCCTCGAGGCCCGCACCGGCATGAGCCTTTCGGGCGGGCAGAAGCGGCGCGTCGATGTGGCGCTCGGGCTGATGCACAGCCCGAAGGTGCTGTTCCTCGACGAGCCCTCCACCGGGCTCGACCCGCATAGCCGCGCCAACCTCTGGGAGCACATCGTCAGGATCCGCAAGGCGACGGGAATGACGATCTTTCTCACTACCCACTATCTCGATGAGGCCGACTCCATGGCCGAGCGGGTGATGATCATGGACAACGGCCAGGTCATCGCCAACGACACGCCGGAACGGCTCAAGGCCGATCTCGCCGGCGACCGCATCACTATCGACGCAACGGACTCGGTGGTCGCCGCTGAGGTCGCCGCCAACCTGCCCGAAGCGCGCGAAGTGACCCGCGATGGTGCCCGGGTTGGGGTGACGGTGAAGGGCGGCGAAGCGGTGCTGCCAGAGTTCATCCGATCGCTCGATTTGAGGGGAGCGCGGGTGCTGGCGGCGAATGTGCGGCGACCGACGCTGGACGACGTGTTCCTGGGTTTGACCGGCCGCTCGCTCAGGGAGAGCGCAGCATGAAGGGGCCATTTGCACCTGTGAGGCGGCGAGCCACCCTGCCTTTTCCCCTTGTGGGAGAAGGTGGCGCGCAGCGCCGGATGAGGGGTCCGCAGCCGGAGGCTGCGCGACCGGAGCAAAGCGACGGGCGATTGAGCTTGCGGAGAGAGACCCCTCATCCGCCCTTCGGGCACCTTCTCCCACAAGGGGAGAAGGCAGGTTGGTGGCCCGCCCCCATGATCGAGCTTCAGGAGATTCAACGATGACCTTCTTCCGCGATGTCGCGACCTCGTTCACCCGCGAGATGAAGCCCACCCTCGCCGATCCCTCGTGGATGGCGTTCGGCCTGGTGCAACCGGTGCTCTATCTCGCCTTCTTCGTGCCACTGCTCGACGTCGGCGGCTCCACCGCCGACGCGCTGCAGTGGTTCGTGCCGGGGATGATCGTCATGCTGACACTGTTCGGCACGGCGATGGTCGGCTGGAGCCTCACCGAAGAGCTGATGAGCGGTGTGCTCGAACGGTTCCTTGCCACCCCGATGAGCCGGCCGGCGCTGATCTTCGGCCGCTCGCTCAAGGAGATGTTCCCGCTGGCCCTGCAGGCGCTGGCGCTCATCCTCCTCGCCTGGCCGTTCGGGCTGCAGCTTCATCCGATCCAGATGCTGTTCGGGCTGGCGCTGCTTGCCCTGTTCGGCGCAGGCGTCGCGGCGCTGTCCTACTCGCTCGCCATCGCCGCGCGCCACAACACCTCGCTGTTCTACATGGTGAGCCAATCCGTGGCGCTGCCGCTGATGCTGCTCGGCGGCGTGCTGCTGCCGATCGAGAACGGGCCCGGCTGGCTCTATGCGGCCAGCCGCTTCAACCCGCTGACCTACCTGGTCGAAGCCGAACGGGCGCTGTTCGCCGGCGAACTGTTCACCACCACGGTGCTGTGGGGCGTGCTGGTCGCGGCCGGCGTTGCCGTGGTTGGCCTGACCATCGGCGCCCGGGCGATCCGCAAGGCGAGCATCTAACGCGCCACGCCGGGCACCCACGGGTGTCCGGCTTCACCTTTTCAGAAAGCGAGGTCAAGCGATGAGCGAAGAGATAACCATCCCAGTCCTCTCCGGAGCAGTCACCAGCGGAGGCGACGCACGAGCGCTCGCATCGCGTATCGAACTGGCAGTGGCCATGGGGCAGCACCAGGTCGCGACAGACCTTCATCGCAGGTTCCAGGCGCTGCCTCTTTCCGACGCCGAACGGCGCCGGATGCATCAGGAGTTCGCGGTGCTGGATCGGCTGCCGTGAGCATCTCCCCAAACTCGATGTCATCCCGGCGAAGCCGGGATCCATCCTGAGGTGTGTCGGCTCATGCGCTGCTACCGCGGCATCTCAGGATGGGCCCCGGCCTTCGCCGGGGTGACACCGTTGGTGGGGGAGGGGTTGCCTTTCCCCGAAAGCTTATTTAACTAACTGGTAAATTACGAAAGAGGGTAGGCATGTACGGTTCGATCAAGATCCGCGGCGCGCGGGAGAACAATCTCAAGAACGTGTCGCTGGATATCCCGAAGCGGAAGATCACCGTGTTCACCGGCGTGTCTGGATCGGGCAAGAGCTCGCTGGTGTTCGGCACCATCGCGGCCGAAAGCCAACGGTTGATCAACGAGACCTACCCCGCCTTCGTCCAGCAGTTCATGCCGCATTACGGCCAGCCCGACGCCGACCAGCTCGAGAATATTTCCGCCGCCATCATCGTCGACCAGCAGCGGCTGGGCGGCAATTCGCGCTCCACCGTGGCGACCGTGACCGACGCGGCGCAGATGCTGCGGGTGATCTTTTCACGCGCCGCCACCCCGAAGCTCGGGGCGCCTGGCCTCTACTCCTACAACGACCCGCGCGGCATGTGTCCCGATTGCGAGGGCATCGGCCAGGTCGCCGCCATGGACATGGACGCGGTTGTCGATGAGAGCAGATCGCTCAACCAGGGGGCGCTGCTGCCCAAGGATTTCGCCGTCGATGGCTGGTATTGGGAGCTCTACAAGGCCTCCGGCTTCTTCGACATGGACAAGCCGGTCAAGGACTTCACTGCCGAAGAGCGCGAGAACCTCTTCCACCTCGACGATGGCCGCAAGGTCAAAGTCGGCAAGATCGGGCTCACCTATGACGGGATCGTCGCCAAGCTGAAGAAGGGATTGGGCGCGAAGGACCCTGAGAACCTGCAGCCGCATGTGCGCGCCGAGTACGACAGGATCTTCACCCGCAAGACCTGCCCCGCCTGCGGCGGCGCCCGGCTGAATGCGGCGGCGCTCGGCAGCAAGGTGAACGGCAAGAATATCGCCGAATGCTCGGCGATGCAGGTGTCCGACCTCGCCCCGTTCGTCCGCTCGATCGATGCGCCGGGCATCGGGCCGATGCTCGAGGCACTGGCGGCGCGGCTCGAGAACCTCGTCATCATCGGGCTCGGCTATCTCAGCCTCGATCGCGAGAGCTCCACGCTCTCGGGCGGCGAAAGCCAGCGGGTGAAGATGGTGCGGCACCTCGGCTCATCGCTGACCGACATCACCTATGTGTTCGACGAGCCGAGCGTCGGGCTCCACCCGCACGATGTCGGCCCGCTCGCTGGGCTGATGCAGCGGCTGCGCGACAAGGGCAACACCGTGCTGATCGTCGAGCACAAACCCGACATGATCGCTATTGCCGACCATGTGGTTGATATGGGGCCGTTCGCGGGGAGCAAGGGCGGCGAGATCGTCTACGAGGGCGATTTCGACGGGCTACTGAAGTCGGGCACGCTGACCGGCAATCACATGAAGAAGTACCAGCCGATCAAGACCGAGGGTCGCAAGGCCAAGGGCCAGCTGAAGATCGCGAACGCCAAGACCAACAACCTGCGCGATGTGTCGGTGGCGATCCCCGAGGGCGTGCTGACGGTGGTGACCGGCGTCGCCGGCGCCGGCAAGAGCTCGCTGATCCAGGGCTCGCTCCCGGCGGCATATCCGGACACGGTGATCATCGACCAGCACCTCAACCGCGGCTCGTCGCGCTCCAACACCGCCACCTATACCGGCATCCTCGACACGGTGAGGAAGACCTTCGCCAAGGCCAATGGCGTCGATGCGGCGCTGTTCTCGGCCAACTCGAAGGGCGCCTGCCCAGACTGCAAGGGCCTGGGCGTCACCTACACCGACCTCGCCCACATGGACCCGGTGGCGAGCGTCTGTGAAACCTGCGAGGGCAAGCGCTTCACCGACGAAGTGCTGCAGCACAAGCTGCGCGGCAAGGCGATCAGCGACGTTTACGAAATGAGCGTCTCCGAGGCGACCGAGTTCTTCACCGAGCCGGCCATCGCCAAGATCCTCAAGGGGTTGGACGATGTCGGCCTCGGCTACCTAACCCTGGGCCAGCCGCTGTCGACGCTGTCGGGCGGCGAACGCCAGCGTCTGAAGCTGGCGGCGGAACTGGGTAAATCCGGCAATATCTATGTGCTCGACGAGCCGACCACCGGGCTCCACATGAACGACGTCGATACGCTGATCGGGCTGTTCGACCGGCTGGTCGATGCGGGATCGACCGTGATCGTCATCGAGCACAATCTCGATGTGATCAGCCGGGCAGACTGGGTCATCGACCTCGGGCCGGGCGCGGGTCACGAGGGTGGGAGCGTGGTGTTCGAGGGGACGCCGACGGGGTTGCGCGGGGCGAAGGGGAGTTTGACGGGGGCGGCGCTGGCGGCGCGAGGCTAGTCGCGGAGCCGGTGGCTGCGGACCCCCACCCCTGTCCCCTCCCCCTAACAGGGGAGGGAGACGCTTGCTGCGATGCCAGTATTTTGGTCTCCCTCCCCATTCTTAGGGGGAGGGGACAGGGGTGGGGGTCGGCCACCACGGGCGCGGCTATTGGGCCGCCACCTTCTCCAGCGTCACCGCGTCCTGCAATTCCTTCGCCCGGGCCTGGAACACCGCCGCATCCACCGGCCAGGTCTTCGGATCCGACGGATCAAACGCCCGGCCCTTCCACTCCTGGTAGACCATCGCAATCCCGGTGTCGGTCTTTTTGAACACGGCGACCATCACCTCGCCCAACCCGCGCAGCTTGCCGTTGTCCTTGTAGGCGCCGCACACCATGCCGAGCGCCGGGAAGAAATCACCGGTCTCCTCGCCGAAATTAAAGAAGCCGATCGCCTCGGGTTTGCAGATCTGCGAGTAGCCGTACATCGTGGCGCGGCGGTAGTCGTCGAGGCTGCGCCCGGGCTGCAGCGTCAGGCGCACGGCGTAGGTCTTGGTCCAGCTATCGATGGATTCGCCCAGCGGGAAGAACTCGGCGAAGGCCTGCCCGGCATCGCCATAGGTATTCGATTCGACCAGCTTCAACACATCAGGCGAAAGCCGCTCGGTCGGCGACAGCCAATCCGGCGTCGGCAGCACGAAGCGATGCTTCAGCGCCTCGAAGGTCAGATTGACGCCGTCGCGGCCGAGGGTCGGTGCGTCCTGGGCGGCGGCACTGCCGATAGCGAGAAGGCCGCAAAGGGCGAGGATCAGGGCACGCACGTGACAAACTCCGCTGTCGGAACGGGCGCGACCCTATGCCGAGGCGGGTCATCGAGTCGAGGAGGCTTGCACGACTCATAAGTATTGGCTTATGTGTTGGTCATGGAAGCAGATATCTTCAAGGCGCTGGCCGATCCGAACCGCCGCGCCATGCTGGAGCGGTTGGCGGGCGGCGAGCTGACCGGCTCGGCGCTGGGCGAGGGCTTTGCCATCTCGCAGCCGGCCATGTCGCAGCATATCGCCGTGCTGCGCGGCGCCGGGCTGATCCGCGAACGGCGCGAGGGGCGGAGCGTGCATTACGCGGTGAACCCCGACGGCATGGCGCCGCTGCATGACTGGCTGAGCCGCTACCAGGCGTTCTGGCCGGAGCGGCTGGGCCGCCTCAAGGACTTCCTCAAGGAGATGGACCAATGAGCGAGCCGCAAACCGAAGCTGAGCGCGTAACGGTGGAATGCGCGCTCGATGCCGCCCCGGAAAAGGTGTGGCGCGCGCTGTCCATCCCCGCCTACCGCGATGCCTGGCTACTGCCGGACGGCGACGCCGAGCGCTTCACCGCCGAGGTGGTCGAGGCCGTACCGCCGCACCGCCTGCGCCTCAGCTGGCGCGAGGGCGATGCCGATGGGGAACTCGTCACCTTCACGCTCACGGCGACGCCCGACGGCGGCACGTGGCTGCGGCTGGTGCACGACCGGGTGATGGAGCCCATGCGCGTGCCGATCCCCGCCAACGCCAACGTGGCGATGCTCAGGGCCGCCTAGCCCCGAGCTTTCACTCAAAGCAGTTCTGAAGGAGGTTGCCGATGCGCGACATGATGCAGCTCGTCCCCATGGTCATCGAACAGTCGAGCCGGGGAGAGCGTTCGTTCGATATCTTCTCGCGGCTGCTGCGCGAGCGGATCATCTTCGTCAACGGTGAGGTCGAGGACCAGATGGCGGCGCTGATCTGCGCCCAGTTGCTGTTCCTCGAATCGGAGAGCCCCGGCAAGGAAATCTCGCTCTACATCAACTCGCCGGGCGGCGTGGTGACGGCGGGGCTCGCCATCTACGACACCATGCAGTTCATCAAGTCGCCGGTCTCGACCCTCTGCATGGGCACTGCCTACTCGATGGGCTCATTCCTCCTCGCCGGCGGCGCGCCGGGCCGTCGCATGGCGCTTCCCAATGCCTCGATCCTCGTGCACCAGCCCTCGGGTGGCGCGCAGGGCAAGGTCACCGACGTGCTGATCCACGCCGAGGAGAGCCAGAAGGTGAAGGCCCGGATCAACCGCATCTATTCCAAGCACTGCGGCCGCACCATCGAGGAGGTGGAGCGCACCCTCGACCGCGACCGCTATATGTCGCCGGAAGAAGCAAGGGATTGGGGCCTGATCGACTCGATCTTCACCGAACGCGGCGAACTGCCGATGCCGGTGCCCGAGTTGCCGATGACTCAGCGATAGCCCTGCGCCTGCAGTTCGAACAGCTCGGCGTAGCGGCCGGCTTCGGCGATCAGTTCGTCGTGGGTGCCGGCTTCGACTACTTTGCCGTCGGCGAGGACGACGATGCGGTCGGCCATGCGGACGGTGGAGAAGCGGTGCGAGATCAGCACCGCCGTGGTGCCTTCGGCGAGCGATTTGAAGCGGGTGAAGACCTCCGCTTCGGCGCGGGCGTCGAGTGCCGCGGTGGGCTCGTCGAGGATGATGATCTCGGCGTTCCGCATATAGGCGCGGGCGATGGCGATCTTCTGCCATTCGCCGCCCGAAAGGTCCTGGCCCTTGAGGAAGGTGCGCCCGAGCATCTGGTCGTAGGCCTCGGGCAGGCGGCGGATCACTGGATCGGCAAGGCTTTGCTCCGCCGCGGCGATGATACGGTTGCGATCGTCGGCCACCTCGATGCGGCCGACGCCGATATTGTCTGAGGCAGAGAAGCTGTAGCGCAGGAAATCCTGGAAGATCACCCCGATATGGGTGCGGAGATCGGCGGTGGCGAACTCCTTCAAATCGATGCCGTCGAGGGTGATGCGGCCCTCGTCCGGGTCGTAGAGCCGGGTCATCAGCTTGACGATGGTGGTCTTGCCGGCGCCGTTCTCGCCGACCAAGGCGAGCGTTTCGCCGGCCGGCACCGTGAAGCTGAGGTTGCGCACCGCCCAGCGTTCGGAGCCCGGATAGCGGAAGCCCACATTCTCGAACACGATCCCCTGTTTCACGGGAAGCGGGAAGGGTTTTGGGTGCTTGGGATCGAGGATGGTGGGCTCGATCTCGAAGAAGCTGAACAGGTCGTCGAGATAGAGCGACTGCCCGGCGATCTGGGTGAAGCCGATGAGGATCTGCTGCAAATAGCCGTTGAGCTGGTTGAAACTGCCCGACAGGAACACCAACGTGCCGATGGAGAACTCGCCATGCAGCGTACGCCAGACGATGTAGGCGTAGGCAGCATAGTAGGTGAGGGTCGAAATGGCGGCCAGAGCGCCGGTCTGCCAGGCGCGCTTGATCGAGAGGTTGCGGTTCTCGATGAGGATCTGCTGGCTGAGCGTCTCGAAGCGGCCGGAGAGGAACCCGCCCAGGCCGAACAGCTTGATTTCCTTGGCGCTGTCGGCGCTGGCGCCGATCTGGCGCAGGTATTCGAGCTGCCGCCGCTCGGGCGAGCGGTTGTGTGAGATCCAGTAGGCCAGCCGGTTGAAGCGGAATTCGCCCCACACCGCCGGGATCAGCGCGAGGGCGAGGAGCCCGATGAGCAGCGGCGCATAGAGAAAGAGGCCGGCGGCGAGAGCGATGGCGGTGATCATCGCCTGCGCCTGCCCGAACACCTGCGAGATCACGGTCGAGCGGCTTGATGCCTGCCGGCGCGCCCGCTCCAGCCGGTCCTGATACTCGGACTGCTCGAAGTGCTTCAGGTCGAGCTTGGCCGCATGCTGCATCAGCTCGAGGCTGACGGCATTGGAGTGGCTCTCGCCGAGGATGTTGTCGACGACATTGATGGCGCGATTGAAGGCATCGCGGGCGAACACCAGCGCGAACTCGCCCGCGAGCAGCCAGAGCAGGGTCGTGAGCCGGCCGCTCGAGAGCCAGTCGGCGAGCTCGGGGCCGGGGACGCCGAGGCTGGTCTGGTGCACCACCTCGTCGATGATTAGCTTAGTCAGCAGCAGCACCAGCGGCGGCTGGATGGCGACGATGAGCCGGAGCACGATGCTGAGCCCCATCAGCCACGGGCTGGTGCGCCACATCTGCGCGAACAGCCGGCCGAGATGGCGGAAGGTCTTCAGCCGCTCGCCCTTGTCGAACGGCAACGCATCGGGAATGTCCGGGCCATTCGCCCCACGTCCCCCGCCCCCAACCCTGCCGCCAACGCCGCGCATCAAATCACCCTGAAGAACGAGAACAATTCTAGGGTGGAGCGCGTTGCGGCGAAACCAGCAATTCGGGCAGGTGCGTGAACCGGTTAGGGGACGGCCTGATGCGACAGCCGGTCGATGTCCTCGCCGAACGCCGTCATGTCATCCCCGTCGGCAAACGCCGTAAGCGGCACGATCAACGCCTCGGGCGGCGCGGTGATAAGGACGTGGGACTTGCCTATGGCGACACGGCTAGAAACAGCCGCTGTTCGCGTCACCAAACGCCGCAAGTACGCGGTTGGCCGGATCGAACTCTACCTCAATGACGTAGACGACGTCGCAGGTAAGCGTCGAGAACCACTGCGGACGCACGGATTCTGATCGGGCGTAGCGGCCATCTGCTCCTGAGAACCCGGCCTCCGACAGGCGCTGCTCGACGTCCGCTCGCGACTCACCGGACAAGAATACCTGCGGCGTGAGCGACGCGCGGCACGGTCCGGGAGAACAATCCCCGGCTGCTTGGCGAATCAGGGCGTCGATTGGATCGACCTGACCAAACGCGGCGGACAGGAGGACGGCTGTGCCAATTGCGATCACGGCGATCGCCGCCACACGTTTCCTCAACTGGCTTCGCGGATCACGACGCCGACGCGCTGCCGGACTGCCTTGGCCCGACTTTGGCGCTTCCGTTGACGAATTCCAGAAACCGGTCGCGTTCATCCGAGTCGGGAAATGCGCGATTAGGAACCAGCAGGCCGCGCGCCCCGAAAGTAATGAAGACGCCTTCGTTGATGAGCTGGGCTGCCCTGACTGCCCGCCAATCCAGCCACTGCGAAGACAAGTCGTCGCTGAATGTGATGCCACGCTCATCGGCCGCAAGAGTTATCGTGCTCATGGGCTCAAGCCGGTGCAACCGTCGAACGAAATAGCCGAGGCACCAATTCCGAAGGACCTTGGCCCACGCGTAATAGGCAGCGAACAGCAGGATCGGCATAGCCACCAGATGGGCTCCGGCCCATTGGTCTCCGATGTAGTCAGAAATCAGCGTTCCGATCACGATCGCTGCGGCGCAGTAAGGCACAAACGCCCACCTGACCAAGTAATCGAGCGGCCTCAGCACGCTGCTTGCCACGAGGCGATGCGCTGTCACCGTCTCCCGGTAGTCCGGCAAGTATTGAAACGACGCGCTCTGCACAGACACACCAAATGAATCGGGCACAGACTTGCATCTGTGCCCGAGCTTCAATCTGTGTGTAAAGGGGCCTTACAGCGAACGGACCACGCTCTCCACGCGGAAGCATTCGATGACGTCGCCGGCGCGGATGTCTTCGTAGTTTTCGAAGGCCATGCCGCATTCCTGGCCGACTGCGACTTCCTTCACTTCGTCCTTGAAGCGCTTGAGAGTCTTCAGCTTGCCTTCGTGGATCACGACGTTGTCGCGGAGCAGGCGCACACCAGCGCCGCGTTCGACGATGCCTTCGGTGACCTGGCAGCCGGCGACCTTGCCGACCTTGGTGATCTGGAAGACTTCCTTGATCGTGGCGTAGCCGATGAAGGTCTCGCGGCGTTCCGGCTTTAGGAGGCCCGACATCGCTGCCTTCACGTCATCCACGAGGTCGTAGATGATGTTGTAGTAGCGGATTTCGATGCCCTCGCGGGTGGCGAGATCGGAGGCCTGCTTGTTGGCGCGGACGTTGAAGCCGATGATGATGGCGTTCGAGGCCGAAGCCAGCGTCACGTCGGATTCGGTGATGGCGCCGACGCCGCTCATCAGGATCTGCGCCGACACTTCGTCGGTCGAGAGCTTGTTGAGCGAAGCGTTGATCGCTTCGACCGAGCCCTGCACGTCACCCTTTATGATCAGCGGGAACTTGGCGACGCCCGAGGCCTTGAGCTGATTCATCATCTGCTCGAGGCTGGTGGCACCACCGCCCGCGGTCTTCTCGCGGATCAGGCGCTGACGGTATTCGGTGACTTCACGGGCCCGCGCTTCGCTCTCGACCACCGAGAAGCGGTCGCCGGCCGACGGCACGCCGGTAAAGCCCAGCACTTCCACCGGAATGGACGGGCCGGCTTCCTTCACCTGGTCGCCCTGATCGTTGATCAGCGCACGGACGCGGGCGAACTCGGTGCCGGCGACGAGGATGTCGCCGATCGCCAAAGTGCCGCGCTGCACCAGCACCGTCGCCACCGCACCGCGGCCGCGATCGAGCTTGGCCTCGATGACCAGACCCTCGGCACGCCCATCGCGGGCCACCTTGAGCTCCAGCACTTCGGCCTGCAGCAGGATGGTTTCGAGCAGCTTGTCGAGGCCGGCCTTGGTGACCGCCGAGACTTCCACGTCGAGCACATCACCGCCCATCGATTCGACGAACACTTCGTGCTGCAGCAGTTCGGTGCGAACGCGCTGCGGATTGGCACTCGGCTTGTCCATCTTGTTGATGGCCACGATGATCGGAACCCCGGCCGCCTTGGCGTGCTTGATGGATTCGATCGTCTGCGGCATGACGCCGTCGTCGGCCGCCACCACCAGCACCGCGATATCCGTCGCCTGGGCGCCGCGGGCACGCATGGCGGTGAACGCCTCGTGGCCCGGGGTATCGAGGAAGGTGATCTTCTGGCCGTTCTTTTCGACCTGATAGGCACCGATATGCTGGGTGATGCCGCCCGCTTCACCGGAGACCACGTTGGTCTCGCGGATGGCGTCGAGCAGCGAAGTCTTGCCGTGGTCGACGTGGCCCATGATGGTCACGACCGGCGCGCGGTTGGTCAGGTCCTCGGCCTTGTCGTCGGCCGGGATGTCGTACAGACCCTCTTCCACGTCGGCGTCGGAGACGCGCTTGACGGTGTGGCCGAGTTCGGTGGCGATCAGTTCGGCAGTGTCGCTGTCGATGACGTCGGTGATCTTCACCATCTGGCCCTGGGCCATCAGGATCTTGATCACGTCGACCGCGCGTTCCGACATGCGGTTGGCCAGTTCCTGGACGGTGATCGCCTCGGGAATCGTCACTTCACGGCTGAGCTTGGGCGCCTGCTGCTGGTTGCGGCCCATCTTCTTGTCGCGGCGGCGGCGCATGGCGGCGAGGGACGGGCCCTTGTCGCGATCCGATTCCGAGCCGGCATTGGTGACGGTCAGGCGACCGCGGGCAAAGGCTTCCTCGCCGGCGCGGCGCGTCGGACGCTCGGGCGTTGCAGGGACGCGAGCGGCGCCACCACGACGAGCGTTCTCGAGCTCTGCGGCATTGACCAGCGGACGCGCTGCCGGGGCAGTGCGGGTCTTGCGGCCATCGGCCTCGGACGGCGGGGTCGGCGGCAGCTCGGCCACCGGGGTGACCGGACGGGCACCGGGAGTGGCCGCCGCACGGCGGGCCGGCGAAACGCGCGGCTCGCGAGAGACGGTCGAGATCTCGGCGACTTCCTCGAGGGCACGCTCGCCTTCGGCGGCACGAGCCTTAGCCTCTTCGGCGCGCTGAGCTTCCTCGCGGAGGGCGCGACGACGGGCGTCTTCCTCGTTGCGGCGAGCTTCCTCGGCGCGGGCGCGGGCTTCATCCTCGGCCTGGCGGCCGGCAGCTTCACGCAGCGCACGAGCGCGGGCATCGGCTTCGGTGGCGCTGAGGCCGGCACTCGGGCGCGGGCCGGAACCCGAACGGAGCGGCGGACGGCCCTGATTGGACTGGTACGGTCGATTGCCCGACGGCGCACCGGACGAAGCCGGGCGGCCCGAACCCTGGGACGGGGCGGCGCCACCACCACCCTGAGGCGGGCGGGGCGGGTGCGGGGTGTGCACCGGCGAGCCGGGCGGCACAAAGCGGGTGCGCTTCTCGACGACCACAGTGTTCCGCGACGAACGTGCCACATTGGGGCGTGCCCCCATCGAGGGGCCTCCCTTCAATGACAGCGTCTTCTTGCCGCCGGCACCAGAATCTTCGCGCTTGTCGTCGTTATCAGCCATGTAACTCGCGTCTTCCTTCACGAAACTTGCCCGAGAAAGCGCGGCTTCGCGCTCTCTGACCAAGTCCGATTGTAGGGCTCAGGGGGCGGCATAGCGCTGCTGCGCCGCTCAAACAACCCGTCTAGTTGGCGATGTAACGAGCCAATCTTTCAGCTCGTTGCACTGCCGCCTGGGCCGCGCCCCCCTTGATGAGCGCAGCATGTATCACATTTTCGATCCCGAGTGCCAAACCCATTTGGCCCGAATCGAGCAATTCGAAATGAGGGGTTAAAGCGGGCCCAAAACCTGCCTCTTCCGCCGCCATTGTGTAGCCCTTGAGCGAACCCAGGAGCTTGTTCCTGCCGTCCTCGGCCGCGTCCGTCGCGGTGAGGAGACCTTGCACTTCGCCCGCCTCGATCGCCGCCTTGACCTTCATCGAGCCGGTCACCAACTGCCCCGCTTTCTTGGCGAGACTGAGGGCGCTGAGAAAGCGCTCCTCGAGCCGGCGCCGGGTCAGTCCGGCAAGATCGTCGGGCACCTTCACCTCGGCCTTGAGGCTTTTGGCGAAGGCTTTCTTCTTCTGCGCCTCGGCCACGAACTTGTGGCCCAGGCTAATCCATACGCCGCGACCTTCGGCCTTGCCGTCGGTATCGGGCACCACCTCGCCGTCGGGAGAGACGGCGAAGCGGATGAGTTCGGCAATGGGCTTCACCTCACGGGTGAGGGCGCACTGCCTCTCGGTTTCTTCGCGACGCGGCACCGGGCTCTAAACCACCCGATTACGCGGGCGCCCCTTCCTCGAACTGCTCTTCGTCGGGCACGGCAAGATCGGCCTCGGTGATCCAGCCGGCCTTCAGGCGGGCTTGGAGGATCATCTCTTCGGCTTCTTCGCGCGACACGGGGAAGTCCTTGAAGGTGCCCTCGAACCGCTTGGTCTCGCCGTCCTTGCGTTCGGTCCAGCCGACGAGATCGTCGGCAGCGCAGCCCGCAAAGTCTTCGACGCTCTTGATGTCTTCCTTGCCCAGCGCGACGAGCATCGCCGCATTCAGGCCCGGGATCTCGTACAGCTCGTCAAGGACGCCGAGCTTGATGCGCTCGTCGTCGTTGGCCTTCTCGATCGCCGCCAGATAGTCGGTGGCGCGCTGCTGGATTTCGCCGGCGGTCTCTTCGTCGAAGCCCTGGATCGAGGCGATTTCGGACGCATCGATATAGGCAAGTTCCTCGACCGAGGAGAAGCCTTCGGAAGCCAGTAGTTGGGCAACCATCTCGTCAACATCAAGGGCCTGCATGAACAAAGCAGAGCGCTCGGTGAATTCCTTCTGGCGGCGCTCCGACTCTTCCTGCTCGGTGAGGATGTCGATATCCCAGCCGATCAGCTGCGAAGCGAGGCGCACGTTCTGGCCGCGACGGCCGATGGCGAGGCTGAGTTGCTCGTCCGGCACCACGACTTCGATGCGCTCGGCCTGCTCGTCGAGCACGACCTTGGCCACATCAGCCGGCTGCAGCGCCGAGACGACGAGGTCGGCAATCGATTCGGTCCACGGGATGATGTCGATCTTTTCGCCCTGCAGTTCAGCAACCACCGCCTGGACGCGCGAACCGCGCATACCGACGCAGGCGCCAACCGGGTCGATCGAGGAATCCGACGAGGTCACGGCGATCTTGGCGCGGCTGCCTGGATCGCGGGCGATCGAGCGGATGGTGATGATACCGTCGTAGATCTCCGGCACTTCCTGCATGAACAGCTTGGCCATGAACTGCGGATGGGTGCGGGAGAGGAAAATCTGCGGGCCGCGCTGCTCGCGGCGCACATCGTAGATATAGGCGCGGACGCGGTCGCCGTAGCGATAGAGCTCGCGCGGGATCAGTTCGTCGCGGCGGATGATGGCTTCGCCACGGCCGAGGTCGACGATCACGTTGCCGTATTCGACGCGCTTGACCGTGCCGTTGACGATCTCGCCGACGCGGTTGATGTACTCTTCATACATGCGGTCACGCTCGGCATCGCGCACCTTCTGCACGATGACCTGTTTCGCCGACTGGGCGGCGATGCGGCCGAACTCGATCGGCGGCAGCGGCTCGGTCAGGAAGTCGCCGAGCTTGGCGGCGTCGTTCTTCGTCTTGGCGTACTTGAGCTCGACCTGGCGCCCGGGTTCTTCCACCGCCTCGACCACCTCGAGCAGCCGCCACAGGCGCAACTCGCCGGTCTTGGGGTTGATCTCGGCGCGCACGTTGGTCTCGGCGCCGTAGCGGGTCTTGGCCGCCTTCTCGATCGCGTCCTGCATCGACTCGATGACGATCATGCGATCGATCGACTTCTCGCGGGCTACGGCATCAGCGATCTGGAGCAGCTCCAGGCGGTTCGCGCTAACGGCCATTTAGTTGGTCTCCTCAGTGGAAGCGTCTTCTTCGGATTCAGTAGGGATCTCGACGGTCTCGATTTCTTCGTCGTCGTCGATCGGAAATTCTTCCTGGTCGACCTGCGCGATATTCATCAGCGCATCGGTCATCACCAGCTTGGCTTCGGCCAACAGCATCAGCGGCAGCTTGAAGTCGGGGTCGGTGCCCTGGGGCACATCAGGCAGCGTGACGATGACGCTGTCGCCATCGACCGCCTTGATGATGCCGCGGAAGCGGCGGCGGCCATCGAGCAGGTCGGAAAGCTCGATCTTGGCCTCATGACCCACATAAGTGGCGAAATCACGGGCCCGCACCAGCGGCCGGTCGATACCGGGCGACGACACCTCGAGATGGTACTCGCGGTCGATCGGATCCTCGACATCGAGCACCGGTGAGACGTCTTTGCTCAGCCGCTCGCAGTCGGTGATGTTGAAGCGGCCGTTGCCGTCCTCGGCCATGATCTGCAGCGTCAGGCCGTTCTCCTGCGTCATCTTCACACGCACGAGGCTATAGCCGAGATCGTTGGCGACGGGCTCGACGATGCGGGCGATCCGCTGCTCGAGACCGGTCTCTTTGATGTAGCGCTTTTCGGTCAGATCGAAGGTCATGCCGCTCTTTTGGGCCTTTGGATAACAAAAAGAGCGGGGGCCGCTTCGGCACCCCACTCTCGCTTTAAGCCAGAGATGTTGTTGGCGTTCATATAGCGCCGATGACGGATCGGTGCAAGGGCGGGCTAGACACCCAGCCGCGCCCGCAACTCGGCCTCGGTCATGCTCCCGGGTTTCGCACTCTTCTCCACCAGCTCTCGACCGACGGCGACGAGCCCGGCATTGAGCGGAGTGGGCACGCCATGCAGGCGGCCGAGCAGCACGATCTCGCCGTTGAGATAGTCGGTCTCGATGCTGCCGGTGGCGCGCTTCAGGCTTTGGATCGACGAACCGCCGGTGCGGGTCACGCCGTCGACGGCGCCCATTTCCATTAGGCCCTTGCGGCGCGGGTCGGCGTTGCCGACCGCCACCCAGTCGATTCCCGCCGCCCTGTAGACGGCCTCCGCCTCGGCCTGGATCGCGTCCATCAACGGCCCCGAGCGGCTGCCATGCCCGAGCGCCGCCTCGACCACGTTGCCGAGGTTGTCGCGGAGCTTCCCGTACTTCGAGCGCATCACCTGCTCGAGCGGGAACGCGGCGAACCCCGCGCTGTCGAAGGCCGTGGCGATCGCAGCCACGTTGTCGTCGAGCCCATGCGGATAGCGGCCGAGATCGACGAGGCCGTATTTCGGCTGGCCGTAGCAGATGACTTCCCCGGGCGTCACGTAGTCGGCCGGCAGCATCACCGTCATGCCGTAGACATTGGGAAACAGCCGCAACGCCAGCCGCTCATTGTTGACGCCGTTCTGGGCGCAGACCACGGCCTGCGTGGTCGCGCCGGCCGCGCGCAACGCTTCGAGCGCCGCGGCCGTATCTTGACCCTTCATAGTGAGAAAGATCACGTCGTCAGGTCGAAATTCGAGCTCGGTGGGCGCGCCAACCACTGGAAAGTGCACCAGCTGGAACGTTGCCGTGGTGCGGAACATCAGGCCGCCACTGGCGCGGATTGCCTGCAGCATCCCGCCGCGCGCGATGCCGATTACCTCGTGACCCGCGCCGGCCAGCGCCGCAGCAAAGGTGCCGCCGATGGCGCCGACGCCATAGATGATGAATCGCATGTCGGTCTCCGATCGGGGAATAGGGACTGTGGCCGCTGCGCTCCCGCCCGACAAGTCAGACCATGGTGATGGCGAGGGTGCGGCGGAACTCTCGGTAATCCGTCATGCCGCCGTTGTATTCATCGGCAAGCGACGATAAAACGACCGCCTTCCTTCCGACGACCCCAACCACGGACATCGACATCATGGAATACCGCCGCCTCGGCAAGGCTGGCCTTCGGGTCAGTGAATTTTCATTTGGCGCCTGGGTGACCTTTGGCAAGCAGGTCGGCGAAGACGCCGCCGCCTCGATCATGGGTTACGCCTACGACAACGGCATCAACTTCTTCGACAATGCCGAAGGCTATGAGCAGGGCAACGCCGAGATCGTCATGGGCGAGGCGCTGAAGGCGCTGAACTGGAGCCGCGACAGCTATGCGGTGTCGTCCAAGGTGTTCTGGGGCGGCTCGAAGCCGACGCAGAAGGGCCTCAGCGCCAAGCACGTGACCGACGCGGCGCACGCGGCGCTGAAGCGCCTGCAGGTCGAGTATCTCGATCTCTATTTCTGCCACCGCCCGGACATCGACACGCCGATCGAAGAGACGGTGCGGGCGATGCACAACCTGATCACCCAGGGCAAGGTGCTCTACTGGGGCACCTCGGAATGGACGGCGCAGCAGCTGACCGAAGCCTATGCGATCGCCCGGCAGGAGCACCTGACACCGCCGACCATGGAGCAGCCGGAATACAACCTGTTCCGCCGCGAGAAGGTCGAGGCTGAGTTCCTCCCGCTCTACAGCCTGTTCGGCTTGGGCACGACGATCTGGTCGCCACTGGCTTCGGGCATCCTGACCGGCAAGTACAATGAGGGCATCCCGGCGGACAGCCGCATGAACCTGCCCGGCTACGAGTGGCTGAAGGCACGGCTCGACAGCGACAAGGGCCGCGCCGAACTGGCGAAGGTGAAGCAGTTGGCCAAGCTCGCCGATGAGCTCGGCATGCCGATCCACCACCTGGCACTGCTCTGGTGCAACGCCAACCCGAACGTGTCGACGGTGATCCTCGGCGCCTCCAAGCTCAGCCAGCTGAAGGACAACCTCAAGGCGCTCGACTCGAAGTCGAAGATGACGCCGGACGTGCTGGCCAAGATCGAAGAGATCATGGGCAACAAGCCGGCAGCGCCGCAGCGCTACTGAGTTGATCGGCGGCGGGGTTCACGTACCCAGCGCTTCTCCCGCCGCCGATCCGACCGTCATTGGGCAGCAGCCAGACGGTCTTCCGTGTCCGCCTCGGGCGGAGTGCCGTGGGCGCCGGAATTGGCGCCGAGTGGTTTGACGCCACGCAGCGCGGTCAGCGCGACGATGGCGATGAGGACGAAGATGCCGGCCTCGACCCCGGCGACGAGCCGCATCGACAGCACGAACGCCTGGTTGGCAGCGGCAATCAGCGACGCGCCATCGGGGAGGTTCGCGGCGACGGTGAAGGCACCGGCGAGGGTCTCCGAGGCGAGGCGGGCCTGTTCGGCGCTGAGATCGGCGGGGAGCGAGGCGGCCAGCGTGCCGCGATAGACCAGCGTGCCGAGGCTGCCGAGGGCGGCGATGCCCAACGCGAAGCCGAACTCCGACGAGGTCTCCTGCAGCGCCGCGGCGGCGCCGGCACGGGTCGGCTCGACAAAGCCCATCATGATGCCGGTGCCGAGCGTCACCATCGGCGCGCAGCCGAGGTTGAAGAGAGCGAAGCCGACGATCATCGCGGGGACGCCGAAGCTCTCGACGAACAGCACGACGATCAGCAGGCCCAGGATCGAGAGGCACATGCCGCCGGCGATCAGCCGACCCGGTCGGATGGTCTGCGCCAGCTTCGGCGCCAGCATGAAGCCGGCGATCATCAGCAAGATACTGGGCAGCCCGCAGAGCCCGGCCCAGAGCGGCGAGAGGCCGGCGACCAGCTGAAAATACTGCGCCATGAACACCATGAACGCGCCGGTGACGGTGACGAGGAACATGGCGCCGATCACCGCGGTGAAGGCGACGTTCTTGAACAGCTTCAACTCGACCAGCGGATGCGCCAGCGTCACCTGGCGGCGGGTGAAGATGACGCCGAGGATGAGCCCGACCGCGATGGCGGCGAATGTCGCGAGCGACACGTCGCCCTTTGCCAGCTCCTTGAGGCCATACACCACCGGCAGGATGGCACCCAGCGACAGCACCACGCTGAACAGGTCGAGCTTGCCGGCATGTGGCGCCTTATATTCGGGCAGCAGCGCCGGGGCGGTGGCGAGCAGCAGCAGCATCACCGGCACGCCGAGCAGGAACGGGGCGCCCCACCAGAAATGCTCGAGCATGACGCCGCCGACCAGCGGCCCGAGCAGCATGCCGCCCATGAAGCAGGTGAGCCAGATCGAGATGGCGAAGCCGCGCTGCCGTTCGTCGTGAAACATGTTGGTGATCAGTGCGAGGATCGATGGCGACAGCGTCGCCCCGGCAATGCCGAGGAGGCCGCGAGCCCCGATCAGCATCGGCGCGCTGGTCGAGAACGCGGCGAGCACCGAGGCAGCTGCGAAGGCCGCGCCGCCGAACATCAGCAGCTTCCGACGGCCGATCCGGTCGCCGATTGTCCCCATGGTGATCAGGAAGCCGGCCAGCATGAAACCGTAGATGTCGAGGATCCACAATTGCTGGGCGCTGTCGGCCTGCAGCGTCTCGCTAATCCGCGGCAGGGCGAGGAGGATGACTGAGACGTCGATGGAAATGAGCAGCGTGGGGAGCGCCAGCACGGCGAGGCCGGTCCATTCGCGGGCGGTGGCGCGCTTGATCTGGTCAGTCATGGCCGTTCCTTTCACTTAAGGACGGACTTAAGTATCAAGCGGAGATGCTTAAGTCAACGCTTTAGCGATGCGGCCAATGTCCACCATTGGTGCCGCGGTCTTTCAACCGGCCGCGCCTGCCGCAACAGCAGGCAGGACCGTGCGCTGGCGCATGCTGAGTTGGCGCAGGTGGGCCCTTGTTTGACCGTGCCTTTTCTTTTGACGCAGGATTGGGGGTACAGGCCACCAAACTGGGAGACCCCACATGCGCTACATGATCATCGTCAAAGGCAAGGAACCCTCGCCGCCGCCGAGCTCAGAACTGCTCGCCGCGATGGGCAAGCTCAACAAGGAGATGATCGACGCCGGCGTGTTGCTGGCGGGTGAGGGCCTGCAACCGTCGAAGACCGGCGCCAAGGTGGTCATGCAGGGCGGCAAGCTGGTGGTCAAGGATGGGCCGTTCACCGAGGCCAAGGAGTTGATCGGCGGCTTCTGGATCATCAAGGCCGACTCGCTCGACGAGGCCATCGGCTGGGTGAAGAAGATCCCGATGTGGGGTGAAGGCGAGGAGGTCGAGGTGCGCCGCGTCTCCGAGGTCGAGGACTTCGTCCACGACGAGGTCTCGGGCGAGACCCTCGATCGGGAGAAAGCGCAGCGCGAAAGCGGCGCCTGGCCGGAGCAACGTTAGGCGGGCAGCGCCGGCTTGCGATCGGTCGCTTCGGGGCAGTGGTGCCCCGAAGCCGAAGTGTCGGTGGCACGCCCCGTCGATCCGGACAGGCGGGCGGCGAGGCTGGAAAGCCGGCGCCACAGCGCTGGCTTTTCCCAGAGTCCGGCGTCGCGGTGCACTTCCCAGGGCTCCTCGCCCGACCGGCGGGCGAAATCCTCGCCCCAGTGCTGCTTGTAGGCATCCTTGTAGAGATAGCTGGCGGGAATCATCACAAGTCTCCTTTCGACTTGAACCGATTCAATCGGTCGGCGGATTGATCTTTTGAATCGGTTCAATGATACGCAGGCGAGCCTTCGAGTCAAGCAGAATTTGAACCGATACAAAAGCGTGCTATATGAGAAGGACTTGGGTACGATGCGAACAAGGCCGGGCAACGCGAGGCCCCGGCAAGCAGGAAAGGTTCGGATGGCACGCGATCTGGTGCGGTTGAGCGATGTGGCGAAAGCCGCGGGGGTTTCACAGGGAACGGCGTCCAACGTCTTCAGCCGGCCCGACCTGGTTCGCCCGGAAGTGCGCGAACGGGTGCAGCAGACCGCCCGCGATCTCGGCTATGCCGGTCCCGACCCACGCGGCCGCCTGTTGCGCGCCGGCAAGTCCAACGCCATCGGCGTCGCCACCGCCGAGCCGCTGTCCTATTTCTTCGACGATCCGTTCGCCCGTGTGCTGATGCAGGGGATCTCGGAAGCCTGCGACGAGCGCGGCGCCGGGCTGGCGCTGGTCTCGGCCCGCAACAGCGAGCGGCTCGCCTGGAATATCCAGAGCGCGCTGGTCGATGGCTTCGTGCTGCTCTGCATCGAGAACGGCGAGAAGCTGGTGGAGCTGACCCGCGAGCGGCAGCTGCCCTTTGTGGCGCTGGCGCTCGGCAAGCCCGACGAGACCATCTCCGCCATCGGCGTCGACGACTATGCCGGCGCCCAGATGGCGGCCCGGCACCTGGCGCAGCTCGGCCACCGCCGCTTCGGCGTCCTCGCCCTCGAGCTGGACGACCAGCACGAGGGGCCGGTCGGCGGCGCCGAGATTGCGGCGGCCACCTATTCCACCTCACGCGACCGCGCCTACGGCTATTTCGAGGAACTGGCGCTCTACGGCGTCGATCGCGAGTCGATCCCGATCTACGAAACCCGCAGCACCGCTGACAGCGTGCGCCGCGGGCTCGACCACATCCTCGCGGGCCCCGAACGGCCGACCGCCATCCTCGCCATGTCCGACCGCGTGGCGATGTTCGCGCTGGAAATGCTGGCCGAACGCGGCATCAGCGTGCCCGGCGATATCTCGATCGTCGGCTTTGACGGCGTGCCGGAAGCCGCCATCGCCAAACCGCCGCTCACCACCGTCGTCCAGCCGATCGCCGAGATCGGCCGCCGCGCGGTAAAGACCATCCTCGAGCATGATGGCAGCGTGCATCGCGAAAGCCTGCCGCTCGAACTGATCGTCCGCCAAAGCACCGCCGCACCGCGCGCGTGATCGTGACTTGCGCCAGCGGCCCGGAGTCCCCAGATTCGCCCCATGCGCATCTTGCTTGCATCGCTCGCCGTCGTCGCCCTCAGTTCGGGGGCGCAAGCTTATTGCTATCCGCTGCATGACAGCGCCAAGGATGGCTATACCGGCAACGACCTGAAGCGCACCCTCTGCCTGCAGCAGGAGCTGGCGCAATCCACCGCAGAGCGGACCCTGCAGACGCAACTGGACGCCACGCTGAGCCGCATCCAGCGCGACCTGCAGCAGCAAAAGCTGGTTCAGCAGCAGTTGCAGTACGAAACCATGCTGTCGAAGCGGCTCTTCCCCTAAGCGCGTTCGGCTGCGCTCACCCAGTCCATCGCCAGCGCAATCGCCGCATCGTTTCCCAGCCCCGCCTGCCGGCGCAGCACCTGCCAGGTGTGAAAGCTGGTGACCGTTCGCAGCGCTGCCTCCAGCCGTGATGTCAGGGCCCGACCCTCGGACAAGATCTCGACGGTGCGCCGGTTCTGCTCGATCCACCCCTTCACGATGAACTCGAACGAGGGCAGGTCCGGCGCGTCGCGGACCACCCGGCTGGTCATCTCCTCGGTCTCCTCGAACCAGGCATAAAGACTGGTGAGGGCCTGACGCAGCCGCGCTTCCGGATCGGAAGTCGCCGCCCAGCCGGCACGATCGGGCGGCGGATGGAGAGCCAGCCAGTGCCCCTGGCAGGCCCGCACCATGTCGGCTTCGTCGGGAAAGTGGTTGTACACGGTGAGGCGCTCGACCCCGGCGCGGCGCGCCACCTCGGCCACGGTGGTATGCCGCGGACCAACGGTGCGATGCAGCTCCACCGTCGCCTCGACGATCCGCCGCCGGGTTTCCGCCGCGGTTTCGGCGCGCTTGTTCTGCCGGTACGATCTATTCATTGATCAACATGTTTATCGAAATTGACTCAGGCCCGCAAGTGTGGCAATTGAATGAGCGGGGCGTACATTGAAATGGAGATCTGCCATGACCTATTTCGATCACCTGCTCGGCCCTGAGGCCGGCGATCGCGTGCAGCTGAGAGCGCTGGGTGTTCGCTTCATGCTCGACAGCGCCACGACCGGCGGTGGTTTCTCGCTGGTCGAGCATCCGCTGCCGCCGCGCTCGCTTGGCGCACCGCTGCATACTCACAGCCGCGAGGACGAATACTCCTTCATCCTCGAGGGCAAGATCGGGCTGCAACTGGGCGACGAGGTGCTGGAAGCCGGCCCGGGCGACCTGGTGCTGAAGCCCCGAGCCGTGCCGCACGCCTTCTGGAACGCCGGCGACGAACCCGCCCGGCTGCTCGAGATCATCTCGCCCGGCGGCTTCGAGGACTACTTCCGCGAGATGGCGGCCGTGCTCGGCAAACCCGAACTCGACCTCGGTGCAGCGGCGGAGATCTGGAGCCGCTACGGCATCGAGATGCATTTCGAGTCGATTCCGGTGCTCGTCGGCCGCTACGGCCTGACCGGCTGAGTTCACTCCGCGGCGGCGCGGGGGAACTCTTCCAGCTGCGCCGCGTCGTCGGCAGCCCGGTCCACGCGGAACGGTCGCAGCGGGGCTCTGACCACCTGGTTGCGGCCTGCTTGCTTGGCCTTGTAGAGCGCCTGGTCGGCGGCAACCAGCAGGTCGCTGACGCTCTGCGAGGTGTGCGGCAACGAGGCGACGCCGAACGACGCCGAGATGTCGGTGCCGTGCGTATTGCTCAGCTCCTCGATCCTCAACCGCAGCAGTTCCGCCTTGTCGGCAGCGCGTTCGAGCGGGCAATCGGGCAGGATCACCACGAGTTCTTCGCCACCGAAGCGGCAAACGATGTCGGTTTCCCGCAGTGATCCGGTGAGCGCCAGCGCCGTATCGCGCAGCACCTGGTCGCCGAAGCTGTGGCCGTGCTCGTCGTTGAGCCGCTTGAAGTGGTCGAGATCGACCATGATCAGCGAAATCTCGCGGTTCTCGCGCTCGGCCAGACGGACGAAGCGCTGCAGACAGTCTTCCATGTAGCGGCGGTTGTAGAGCCCGGTCAGCGGGTCGCGCAGCGCCTGGTTCCTGAGCTTTTCGCGCAGCGCCATATTGGCGAGCGCCAGGCTCATGCCATCGGCGAGGGCTGAGCCGAGCCCCGTTACCTGCTCCAGCCGCTCGACCGCGCTGATGCCCGAGGCGAACAGCTGCAGCAGCCCCACGATCTCGCCGCGGGCGATCATCGGAATCTCGAGGGTGGTTTCGGATCCCACGTGATGCGCGCAGCAGAGCTTGTTGCTGTCGCCGCGGTTGAAATGCGGCTTGCCGCGCTTCAGCGCCCAGCACGTGCCGGGATTGATGGTTTCGGGCAGCGCATCATGCTCGGCCCGCGCCCAGGTGGTCGACAGCACCAGCCGGTCGCGTGAGTTGTTGAACACGTAGAGTGCCCCCGAAAAGCCGGGCACCAGCTCGATCGCCGTGGCCTTCAGCACTGCATTGGCATCGGCATGGTCAGCGGCGCTCTGCAGCACATCCGCCATCTCGAACAGCCGCGCCACCTGCTCGCGCGAGCGATCCGCCGAGGCCACCGCCGCCGCACGGCCGTCGGCCTCCGAGGCGCTGGAGCGGAAGGCATAGAGCAGCCCGAGAATGGCCAGCAACCCGGCCCCCAGCTGCAACACCAGCACCAGCAGCGTACCCACCTGGATGCGCTCGTCATGGAGGGCGAGCCGCGCATCGGAAGCGCTCAGCACCCGGCCCACCTCGGTGCCGATGGCAGTGAGGGTCTCGCCGGTGTGGCGGCCGGTGAGCAGCGTCAACCCGGCCTGCCCGTTGCCCGCGGTCGCCAGTCCGATCGCTTCCGTCCAGTCGGCAACCAGCTGCTGCACCAGATCGGGGATCGGCTTGCCGGCGCTGACCGGCGCCACCTCGCCGAAGATATCGGCCTCGGGGCCGGCAAGGCGCGCCGCATGGGCCAGGTGCGTGCGCAGCGCCCCGGTCTCGCCGGTGAGAAAATGCATGGCATCGGCGTCGGCTTCGATGAGTGATTGGTACATCGAGCGCAGATGTTCGCCATGTACCCTCAGATCTGTGAGGATGCGCTGCTGCGTGCTGACATGGATGAAGCCGGCGATAGAGGTCACCACCAGCGTGACCACCAGCAGTACCGTTGCCAGCGACAACAGGCGCGAGCGGACACGGACGGGCAGTTCCGTCTGCTCACGCGCATGGCTCAGGCCGGCAAACATCGCTGGGAAAGCCCCCAAGGCTCCTGCATTCGGCTTCATGATGCCAAAGATCGGCGTTGTTGCGTTGTCCCATCCGGAGAAGCGCTTAGCGCGCGGTGAAGCGGTGTGGTGAAGCGGAGGGTTACGAAATCGCTAAAATGCGCTGCAGGTCGCCTGGGTTCGACAGAGGCGCAAAAATCTGGCTGAGTTTCTGTCGAAACACGGCATCGGCGTTCGATTAGCTGACAACATCCTGGGAGAACCCGAACATGCTGTACGTCTGTCTCGTCCATTTCGACGACAAGCAGGTCTTCGCCAACCTCGACGCCGCCGAGCGAAAGGCGCTCGATATCGACTCGATGGGCTACGACAAGGAACTGGCGCAGAGCGGCAACCTGGTGCGAGCCCAGGCGCTGCAGCCGCCGGAGACCGCGGTGCTCGTGAGGGTGCGCGACGGGAAGGTCTCTGCGACCGACGGGCCGTTTCTCGAGACCAAGGAACAGCTGGGCGGCTTCATCCTGATCGAAGCGCGCGACCTCAACGATGCCATCCGCATTGCCGGCGGCATTCCGCTGGCCAAATACGGCACCATCGAGGTGCGGCCGATCTACCATGTGCCACGCCACGACAAGGCCGACGGCTAGGCAGGGCGCGGTGGCCACCATCAACATCGAGACTGTCTGGCGCACCGAATCGCGCCGTGTGCTGGCGACGCTGATCCGGCTGCTGCGCGATTTCGATCGGGCCGAGGAGGCGCTGAACGACGCCTTTCTTGCCGCGGCAGAGCAATGGCCCCGCGACGGCATGCCGGCCAATCCACGGGCCTGGCTGGTGTCCGCCGGCCGTTTCAAGGCCATCGACCGGATCCGTCGCAAGGCCCGGTTCGACGTTGTCGCCGCCGAGCTGGCGCTTGAAGAGGAGGCGCAGATGGCGCCCGAGCCCGAGTCCATCGCCGATGACCAGTTGCGGCTGATCTTCGTGTGCTGCCACCCCGAGGTCCCTCCCGACGCGCAGATCGCCATGACCCTGCGCGAGACCTGCGGACTGCTGACGGAGGAGATCGCGGCGGCGTTTCTGGCCAAGCCCACCACCATCGCGCAGCGCATCGTGCGGGCGAAGAACCGCATCCGCGAGCTCGAGCTGCCCTACGAGGTGCCCGAGCCGCAGGACCTCGCAAAGCGGCTCGATGCGGTGCTGCGCACCATCTACCTCATCTTCAACGAGGGCTACGCGGCGAGCCACGGTGCCCAGTTGCTGCGCACCGACCTCTGCGCCGAGGCGATTCGGCTTGGCAGGCTGCTCATCGCGCTGCTGCCGGAACCCGATTCGGAGACCGAGGGGCTGCTGGCGCTAATGTTGCTGCAGCACTCCCGGCGCGACGCCCGAACCGATGCCGCCGGCGATCTCGTGCTGATTGCCGATCAGGATCGCCGGCTCTGGGACCGGGCCGAAATCGCCGAGGGCGTCGCGCTGGTCGAACGGGTCATGGCACGGCCGGAGCTGACCGCCTACGCGATCGAGGCGGCAATTGCCGCCGAGCATGCGACCGCGGCGAGTGCCGAGGCGACCGATTGGGATCAGGTCGTGCGGCTCTACGACCTCCTGGTACGAGCCGATGCCTCGCCGGTGGTTGCGCTGAACCGCGCCGTGGCGGTGGCCATGCGGGACGGGCCGGAGGCCGGGCTGCGCGAAATCGAGGTGATTCTCCAGGCTGGGGCTTTGCGGGAGTTCCGCTACCTGCACGCGACACGCGCCGACCTGCTGCGCCGGCTTGGCCGGAAGGACGAGGCGCGAGCGGCCTACATCGCGGCGCTGGAGCTGACGCACCAGGCCGCCGAGCAGCGGTTTCTCGAGGGGCGGCTCAAGGAGCTTTCGGTACAATAGGGAGGAACTAGCCGCGGGCCAGCTTGCCGCGCCCTTCCGGCAGTACGCGATGCGGCGGCTGGGCGCCGTCGATGAAGGCGCGGATATTGACGATGACTGTCTCGCCCATCTCGAGCCGCGCTTCGAGCGTCGCTGATGCCATGTGGGCAGTCAGCACGACCTTGTTGTCGCGGGCCAGCTGCAGCAGCCGCGGGTCGATGCCGTTGCGGCTCTCGAACACATCGAGCGCCGCGCCCGACAGGTGTCCATTCTCGATCTCGCCGATCAGCGCCGCCTCGTCGACCAGCTCGGGCCGCGAGACGTTCACCACATAGGCGTCCTGCCGCATCCCGGCGAGGCGCGCCGCGTTGAGGATGTGATGGGTGGAGCGGCTGAGCGGGGTGTGCAGCGAGACGATGTCCACCTCGCCCACCATGTCGTCGAGCGATTCCCAGTAGGTGGCGCCCAGTGTCTCCTCGATCTGAGGCGGCCGGCGATGGCGCGAGAAATAGTGGATGTTCAGCCCGAAGCTGCGGGCCCGATGCGCCACGGCGGTGCCGATCCGCCCCATGCCGACGATGCCGAGGGCCTTGCCGCGCAGTCGGCGCCCCAGCATCCAGGTCGGCGACCAGCCCGGCCACTCGCCGGTGGTGGGCAGCACCTCGGCGCCCTCGACCAGCCGGCGCGGTAGCGCCAGCATCAGCATCACCGCCATGTCGGCAGTGTCCTCGGTCAGTACCGATGGCGTGTTAGTGACGGTGAGCCCAGCAGCATAGGCCGCTTCGATATCGATATTGTCGAAACCGTTGCCGAACTGGGCGATGAGTTTCAGCTCCGGCGGCAGCCGGGCGATCAGCTCGGCGTCGATCCGGTCGTTGATCGAGGAGACCAGCACGTCCTTGCCCTGAACGCCCTCGATGATGGCGTCAGGGCTGAGCGCCCCATCCACCGGCTTGCAGGTCGTATCGAACAGCGTCGCCATCCGGGCCTCGACCTGCTCGGGGAGGCGCCGGGTAACGAAAATTTTGGGCCGGCTGAGGGTCAAATCAGGCGCTTTCAGCGACCATTAAGGTCTTTTGCATAAGTGTAGGAAAAAAGCACATCCCTGCAAAGTCATGTTCGGCAAAGTCAGCTCCATGCTCCTGACGAGGCGCTCCCACGGGCGGCAGAATTCCGCGATTCTGCGCGCCGCCGTTTTCGCAATTCTGGCCACGGCCGGGATGGGCATGCCTATTGCCCCGCTCGCTGCCGAAGGGCCGAGCGGCCTGCCGCTGCCGCGCTTCGTCACCACCCGCTCCAACCCAATCAACGTGCGGGTCGGCCCGGGCACGAAATACGACGTGGCCTGGGTCTATGTGAAGGCCGGCACTCCAGTCGAGATCATCCAGGAATTCGATACCTGGCGTAAAATCCGCGACGTCGACGGCTCCGAGGGCTGGCTGCACCAGAACCTCCTGCAGGGCAAGCGCGCCGGCCTCGTGACGCCCGCTGCCGCCGAGCCGGTGGCCCTGCGCAGCGATGCCAACGACGATGCCGGCGTCCGCGCCTGGCTGACCCCAAGCTTCCGCGTCGACATCAAGGAATGCGACGGCAAATGGTGCAAGGTGGCCGCCACCACCCACCCGCTGAACGGCAGCCCGCAGGTCTTCGACGGCTACCTGCACCAGGGCGATCTCTGGGGCGTCTACAAGGACGAAGCGTTCGACTGAGGCTGACACCGGCGCTTCGCGCCACCTTCTCCCACAAGGGGAGAAGGCAAGCCGGTGGTTGAGGTAAACCCTTAGCCCCGAACCTTCCGCACCCGCACCACCACGTCGACGTGCGTGATGTCCATGCCGCGCGGCGGCTCGGGCAGATTCTGGATGACGATGGCCGACGCGGGGATATCGATCACCCGCTGCTCGTCCTCGAGATAGAAGTGGTGGTGATCCGAGGTGTCGGTGTCGAAATACGATCGCGACGCGTCCACCGCCACTTCGCGCAACAACCCCGCTTCGCGGAACTGGTGCAGGCTGTTGTAGATCGTCGCCAGCGACACATTGACCCGCGCCGCCGCCGCTTCGTCATGCAACTGCTCGGCGCTGACATGCCGATGCGCACCGCCGAACAGCAGTTCGGCCAGGGCCACGCGCTGACGTGTCGGCCGCAGTCCCGCCATGCGGAGCACCGCCGTCAGGCACGGTCGGCGCGACGGAACGGTCCGTACGTTGAGGCTGCGGTCGGTCATCGGGTCCTTTGGTGACAAGGCTTATCAGCTTGCAGCTTATAACTTTCGGGGTGGCTCTGCACAAGCGGCGGTCGGTCGCGGCAACAGGCGCGGCGGTGGGTTGCCCTTGGGCGCGCTTGACCCTCCGCCCCCCGCTCTCTAGTAACGGTCTCAACTGACCGACGGAGAAAGCCGGCCTATGACGGATCGGAAGAACGCCTACGGGTATGACGACCTGATCCTGAGCGGAAAGGGCGAGCTGTTCGGCAAGGGCTATGCCCAGCTGCCCGCTCCGCCGATGCTGATGTTCAACCGCATCACCGAGATCAGCCGCGAAGGCGGCGCGCATGGCAAGGGCCTAGTGCGCGCCGAGCTCGATGTCGATCCGAGCCTGTGGTTCTTCCAGTGCCACTTCATCGGCGATCCGGTGATGCCCGGCTGCCTCGGCGTCGATGCCGTCTGGCAGATGCTCGGCTTCTACCTCTGCTGGGACGGTTCGCCCGGCAAGGGTCGGGCGCTCGGCTGCGGCGACGTAAAATTTTCTGGCCAGATCACCAATGATGTCAAACTCGTCGAGTATGGCATCGACCTGAAGCGGGTGATGAAGTCCAAGCTCGTGCTCGGCATCGCCGACGGCTGGGTGAAGGCCGACGGGCAGATCATCTACGAGATGTCCGGCCTGCGCGTTGGTCTTTTCACCTGATTTCTGCCCGCCGGCGGACCTGAGGGTCCGCGGACCAAGAGGAGGCAATATGAGGCGCGTTGTCGTCACCGGCATGGGGATCGTCTCCTCTATCGGAAACAATCTCGATGAAGTGATCGTGAGCCTTAAGGAGGCCAAGTCTGGCATCGTCTTCGCCGAGGACTATGCCAAGTACAACTTCCGCTGCCAGGTGCATGGCGCGCCCAAGCTCGATCCGTTCGCGGTGCTCGACCGCCGTACCACCCGCTTCATGGGCAAGGGCGCGGCCTGGAATTACATCGCCATGCAAGAGGCGATCGCCAATTCCGGGCTCGAAGAAAAAGACATCAAGAACCCGCGCACCGGCATCATCATGGGCTCGGGTGGCCCGTCCACTCCGACCCTGATCGAAGCGGCCGACATCACCCGCGAGCGCGGTCCCAAGCGCATCGGGCCGCTGGCTGTGCCCAAGGCGATGAGCTCGACCGCTTCGGCGACGCTGGCGACGCCGTTCGGCATCCAGGGCGTCAACTACTCGATCACTTCGGCCTGCGCGACATCGAAGCATTGCATCGGCGCGGGCTACGAACAGATCCAGTGGGGCAAGCAGGACATCGTCTTTGCCGGTGGCCACGAGGATCTCGACTGGTCGCTCAGCAACCTGTTCGACGCCATGGGCGCCATGTCCACCGACTTCAACGCGACGCCCGAGAAAGCCTCGCGCGCCTATGATGCGAAGCGCGACGGCTTCGTCATCGCCGGCGGTGCCGGAGTGCTGGTGCTCGAAGAATACGAGCACGCCAAGGCGCGCGGCGCCAACATCCTCGCCGAACTCGTCGGCTATGGCGCCACCTCGGATGGCTACGACATGGTCGCGCCGTCGGGCGAAGGCGCTATCCGCTGCATGCGGCAGGCGCTTTCGACGGTGAAGGGCAAGGTCGACTACATCAACCCGCACGCCACCTCGACGCCGGTCGGCGATCTGAAGGAAATGGAAGCGATCCGCACCGTGTTCGGCAGTGGCGACAGCTGTCCGCCGATCTCGGCCACCAAGTCGCTCACCGGCCACTCGCTCGGCGCGACGGGCGTGCAGGAATCGATCTACTGCATCCTGATGATGAAGGAGCGCTTCCTCTGCGAAAGCGCCAACATCGAGGAACTCGATCCGGTGTTCGCCGACATGCCGATCCTGCGCCAGCGCCGCGACAACGTCGATATCGGCATCGCGCTCTCGAACAGCTTCGGCTTCGGCGGGACGAACGCCACGCTGGTGTTCCAGCACCCGGACGCGTAGGCGCGTCTGGTCGGTCTGCGCTTTCTAGGTCGCCCATCACCACTGGTGTCATTCCCGCGAAGGCGGGAACCTAGTGCGATATCTCGACGTCCGCTGGTCCTGAAGCATCCCACCGGACCCCCGCCTTCGCGCGGATGACGCCGGTGGATAGATGAATACCAGCCTAGTAGTTCAACTCCGTGAACCGCGCCGCCCTGCCATCGTAGAGCAGCAGGCGGCCGACCAGCGGATCGCCGACGCCGGTGATCAGCTTGATCGCTTCCATCGCCATCAGCGTGCCGATGACGCCGGTGACAGCGCCGAGCACGCCGACCACCTCGCAGGAGGGCAAGTCGGCTTCGTCCGGGGTATCGGGGTAGAGGTCGCGGAACTGCCTGCCGCCCGGCATTAGGACCGTGACCTGGCCGTCGAACATCGAAACGGCTCCTGAAACCAGCGGGATCCCAGCTGATTCCGCCGCTTCCGCGACGATCTTGCGGGTACCGAAATTGTCGGTGCCATCGAGCACCAGGTGGTAGCCCTCCAGCAGTCGCGCGGCATTCTCCTGGGTGATGCGCTCGATATGCGGGATGTACTCGACATGCGCGTTGAGCCCGGCAACGAACGTCCCCGCGCTCTCGGCCTTGGGCGTGCCGATGCCGTTGCTCTGGTGGATCATCTGGCGCTGCAGGTTCGAGAGCGACACGGTGTCGTGGTCGACCACGCCGAGCGTCCCGACGCCGGCCGCCGCGAGATAGGCGATCGCCGGGCTCCCGAGCCCACCGGCGCCGATCACCAGCACCCGCGCCGACTTCAGTTTCTGCTGGCCGTCGCCACCCACCCCGCGCAACACGATGTGGCGGGCATAGCGCTTTATTTCTTCCGGACTGAGGGCGGTCACTTGAGGCCAGTCACCGGCACGGCGATGAAGCGGCGGTCCGGTCCCTCGAAGCCGTGCGAGAACACCGAGATGATGGCGACCGGCGTGCGGCCCAGCCACGACCAGTTGACCGGCGCCACGATGCCGTACGGCCGGTAGGCGACGGTGCAGTTGCGCGAGGCGGGGACGCTGGTATCGCGATGCAGTTCCGTGGTCTTGCCATCGGCCTCCAGCGTCAGCGCGAAGCCGACCGGTGGCTCGAAGCTGAAGTCCTCTACGCAACGGACCGTCGAGGTGGATGCGAAGGTCTCGATCTTCAGCTTCACCGGGTTGGGTGGCGGGTTCATGTCGAAGCCACGCGCGCCGAAAGTGAGCGTCGTGCCGTCATGCCCCACTTCACCGTCGCCGTTGAGCGCCTCGATAACCGCCGGCTCGGTGATGTCGAGATCGGCAAATGCCCCGGCGGCCTTTGCCATCGCCTCGGTGCGGACGCCCGCGAGCGTTGGGCTCTCCTCGTCGTGCCGGACCCGGAACGGCGAGCCGCCAACCCATTTGTCCTCGGCGACATCGAGAATGAAGATGTTCGAATAGGGGAAGCCCGAGCCGTCCTGGATGCCGAACTCCTCGTAGCCGAAATAGCGGCCATCCGGAGAAAAACCGAGCAGTGCCAGGTTGGCGGCATCGCCGGCCAGCGTCGGGGCAGCCGCGAGCGCGAGAAAACCGAAACTAGCGGCCAGTCGAACCGAAGCCGCCTTCACCACGCTTGGTTTCATCGAGGGTCTCCCTGAGCGCGAATTCTATGCTCGAAACCGGCGCCACCACCATCTGGGCGATGCGATCGCCGCGCTGGATGGTGAATGGGGCGTCGCCGTGGTTGATCAGGATTACCTTGATCTCGCCGCGATAGTCGGCGTCGATCGTCCCGGGAGTATTGAGCACCGTGACCCCGTGCTTGGCCGCAAGTCCCGAGCGCGGACGCACCTGCGCCTCGTAGCCGGCCGGCAACGCGATCGACATGCCTGATGGCACCAGGGCCCGCTTGCCGGGCTCGATCGTCATGGTCTCGGAAGCGCCGAGCGCGGCAAGGAGATCAACTCCTGCCGCGCCCGTGCTCTGTTGTTTCGGGGCTTCGAGGCCCCGGCCGTGATCGAGCCAGATGAAATCGACTTTGACCCGATCCGTCATGGTCAGTTCGTATCGACGACGGCGAAGAACTCTTCGGGCAGCTTGGCGGTGCCATCGAGCAGTTCGGTGAACTTCAGCACCACCTCGGCGGCGTTGTCGCCGACCTTCGTCATGTTGGTGTCGACGATCCTCTTGCCCTTGATGCGGATGGTGGCGGTGTGACCCTCGAAATAGGTCTTCATCATCGCCGCGGTCTGCGCGTCCTGTTCGCCGCCGGTACCTTCGCTGAGCTGGCTGGTCATCTCGCTGGTCTTGAAGGCGACGCGCACGACGCCCGGGCTCACCACGGTGAAGCTCGAATCCTTGTTCGGGCCGTCTTCTTCGGTGAGCTTGGCGAGTTCGCCTTCCTTCACGCTGACGCAGGTGGCGCTGCCATCGGCGTTCTCGGTGAGGACGTCGCCCTCTTCCTTGCAGAAGCCGTCGTCCGGCTTGGCGTTCTCACCGCCCGCGGCGGCCATCTGCTTCAGCATCGGGTAGAAATCAGCGCCCATCGTCATGGTAGTGGTCGCCTTGCCGGTCGTTTCCGACTGGACGTCGATCTCCGCCGTCATGTCGATACAGCCGGCGAGGCCCGCGCTGAGCAGCAGGATCCCGGCGAGCCGGGAAATGGTCTTCAGGGTCATGGAATTCTCCTCAACATCGCCCGCCGCATTGCCCCCGTTGTAGGAGCCGGTCCCAAGCGCCGCAAGCTCATGTTGCCTCGGTATGGCCTCAGTGATGAACGCTTGATGAACCGGCGTTCAGAGTCCGAGCAGCCGCCACAGCGCCATCACCAGCACCGCCGCGGCGAGCCAGAATCCAGCCACGATCATGAAGCGGTTGAACTTGCGGTCCTGCGAGTTCTTGTCGCGCTCGTAATCGTCGAGCGCCGTCTCTGCCTTGGTGACGATGGCCGGCAGCCGGCCGAGGGTCGCAACCACGGTGTCGAAATGATCCTTCAGCTCCTCGATCCGGCCGAGAGGGCCGGCCGAGCGGCGCACCCAGTCGCCGACGATCGGCTCGGAAATGGTCCAGATATCGAGCTCGGGATCGAGTGCCCGCGCCACGCCCTCGACCAGCACCATGGACTTCTGGAGGAGGATCAGCTCCGGCCGGGTCTGCATCTCGAACAGTTCGGTGGTGGCGAACAGCTGCCCCAAGACCTTCGCCATCGAGATATCGGAGACACGGCGGCCATGCTGCGGCTCGCCGATGGCGCGCAGCGCCAGGGCAAAGTCGTCGATCGACTGGGTGCGCGGCACGTAGCCGATCTCGAAATGCCGCTCGGCGATCAGCCGGTAATTCCGGGTGATGAAGCCGTAGAGGATGTCGGCGAGAAAGCGCCGCTCGCGCCGGGTAATCCGGCCCATGATGCCGAAATCGACGGCGATGACGTCGTGCGTCGTGGGGTCGGCGAAGAGGTTCCCCGGGTGCAGGTCGGCGTGAAAGAACCCGTCGCGCACCGTGTGGCGGAGGAAGGCCTGCAGCAGGTTCTTCGCCAGCGCCTTGCGATCGACCCCGGCAGCATCGAGTGCCGCATTGTCGCGGATCGGGATGCCGTCGACCCAGGTGGTGGTGAGCACGCTGTCCGAGGTGTAGTCCCACAAGACCTTGGGGATGACGAAGCCGGCATCGTCCTTGATGTTCTCGTAGAACTCCGAGATCGCCGCTGCCTCAAGTCGCAGGTCGAGTTCGACGCGGGCCGAGCGGTCGAGCGTCGTCACGACGTCGACCGGCCGGAGGCGGCGGAGCTTCGGCACCAGCGTTTCAGCGAGCCTGGCGCCGGCATACTGGCTCTCGATATCCGCGCGGAAGCGCTGGCGAATACCGGGGCGGAGGATCTTCACTGCCACCTTGTGCCCGCCATTGCCCTCGGTGAGCGTCGCGTGATGGACCTGGGCGATCGAGGCCGCGGCGATGGGCGGCGAGATATTGGTGAGCTCGGCAGCGCGCGAACCGAGTGCCGCCTCGAGCAGCCCCGGAACGAGCTTGTCGTCGAACGGCTCCATCGCATCCTGCAGCACCGCGAGGTCGGCGGCGACGTCGGCGCCGACGATGTCCGGGCGGGTGGCCAGCGTCTGGCCGAGCTTCACATAGGTGGGCCCGAGCCGGTTGAGGGCGCGGGTGAGCCGCTCGACCTTGCCGGTGCGCTTCACCTCGCCACGTTCGAACAGCCGCCCGAAGCGGACGCCGGCCTGCATCACCGGCGGCAGCGCGTCATTGTCGAAGATCGACAGCGCGCCTTCGCGCGCCAGAACGAAGCCGGCCCGGGCCAGGCGGAAATAGGCGGCGAGCCCCATGGTGTCAGAGCTTCCAGGCCGCGTGCAGCGCCGCGATGTTGCCGGTAAACGGGGTGTGGGTGACGCGCTTGAACCCGGCGTCCGAAATCATCCGGCTGAAGCGCTCGGGCGTCGGGAACTTGCGGATCGATTCCACCAGATACTGGTAGGGCTGCGCATCGCCGGTGACGGCGCGGCCGATCGGCGGAATCACCCGATCGGAGAAGGCCTTGTAGATATCGGAGAGCACCGGGGTATCGACCTGGCTGAACTCGAGGCAGAGGAACCGCCCGCCGCGCTTCAGGACGCGATGCGCTTCCTTCAGCGCCAGCTCGATGCGCGGCACGTTCCGGATGCCGAAGGCGATGGTGTAGGCATCAAAGCTCTCGTCCTCGAACGGCAGCGCTTCGGCGTTGGCCTCGACGAACTTCACCTGCGCCGGGAAGCGCCAGTTATGCGAGCGCTCCTCGCCAACACGAAGCATATCGGCATTGATGTCGGAGACGGTGACCTCGGCATAGCCGACCGAGGCGTTGACGATGCGCTCGGCGATGTCGCCGGTGCCGCCGGCCATGTCGAGCACGCGGTACGGGACGCTCCCCTGTTTGGGCGGAGCAAGCCTCGCCACCATGGCGTCCTTCCAGATGCGGTGGACGCCGCCGCTCATCAGGTCGTTCATCAGGTCGTAGCGATCGGCAACGCGATGGAACACGTCGTTGACGAGGCCCTGCTTGTCGTCGAGGGCGACCGTCCGTTCGCCGAAATGCGTGGTCTCAGCCATGCTCGCGTCTCCGAATTGCCGGCGTTATAGCGGATGGGGCTGAGGCTTGCCATGCGGGAAACGGGCGCATGCTAAACCCTGACAGAACGGTGGGCTTGTTACCGGCGCCCCCTGCGGTCACATAGAGGCGCCGAACCCAGCGAGGATCCGATGCCCGAATTGCCAGAGGTCGAAACCGTGCGCCGCGGGCTCGAGCCTTACGTGACGGGCGCCCACATCGACAAGGTGACGCTGAACCGCAAAGACCTGCGCTTCCCGTTCCCCGACGGCTTCAAGACCGCGCTCGAGGGCGCGACCATCGAGAGCACCGGGCGGCGGGCCAAGTACCTGTTGTTCCGGCTGTCGAACGGCAAGACGTGGCTCAGCCATCTCGGCATGACCGGCGCCTACCGCTTCGAGGATTTCAAGTTCAAGGAACCATCGCGCTATTACGAGCCCGACGAGGATAGGAAGCACGACCACCTGGTGCTCGAACTCACCCACCCCGAGCACGGGGCAATGAAGCTCATCTATAATGACGCGCGCCGCTTCGGCTTCGTCGACCTGTTCGAGAACGAGGCGGACAGCCCCTATCTCGAGGGCCTCGGCCCCGAACCGCTATCCAATGCCTTCAACGCCGCCGAGATGGCGGAGCGCTTCGAGGGCAAGAAAGCCCCGATGAAGGCGGCGCTGCTCGACCAGCGTGTGGTAGCCGGGCTTGGCAATATCTACGTGAGCGAGGCACTGCATCGCGCGCACATCCGCCCGGACATCGAGGCACGGAAGCTGGTGCTGAAATCCGGCAAGCCGTCGAAGCGCCTCGAGGACTTGGCGGATGGGGTACGCACTGTGCTGATCGAGGCGATCGATGCCGGTGGCTCGACGCTCAGAGATTTCCGCAATGCCGATGGCGGCTCGGGCTACTTCCAGCACCGCTTTGCTGTATATGACCGCGAGGGCGAGCCGTGCCCGACGCCTGGCTGCCGCGGGGTGATCAAGCGCATTGTCCAGTCGGGGCGCTCGACGTTCTTCTGCCCGGTGTGCCAGCGCTAGCCCGCCTCGGGGGAATCCAGTTGACGTCCCACCCCGTCGCGACTATACAGCGCCCAACTTGGCGGCCCGAGATGCCGCCGATTTCATTTCATCGCCCCTGGATTTCCGGCTCAGGCTGGGCCAACGGGTTGAGCGCCAAAGAGGAATTGATGGCCAACACTGCTTCCGCCAAGAAGGCCACCCGCAAGATTGCGGCCCGTACCGAAGTGAACAAGTCGCGCCGCTCGCGCATGCGCACCTTCGTCCGCAAGGTCGAGGAAGCCATCACTGCTGGTGACCACGCCGTTGCCGTCGCCGCCCTCAAGGCAGCCGAGCCCGAGATCGTCCGTGCCTCCCAGAAGGGCATCGTCCACGCCAACGTGGCCGCCCGCAAGGTGAGCCGCCTGAACTCGCGTGTGAAGGCCCTGCAGGCCTGATCGGCCACCAGGCTTCAAGACGAAGTTACGACAGTTTTGCGAATGCCGAAGAGCTCCCCCACGGGAGCTCTTCTTATTTTGGGGTGAGCAAAGGCCCATCTCGCAGACTGTGACAGCTTTGCGACACTGGGCAACAGAGTTATCCCCTCGCGAAAGCCCTGCGTTTCCGGGCCTTTGCCAGTGTCCGTCATCAGAATTTCATCTGCCTGTCAGGAATGAAATGCCGCATTTGATGCGACGTTGCCACAATTGCCAGAGTGTCGAAAACCTCACGAAATCCCGATTCCCCCTTGAGTCACAGCGCCTTGGATTTGGGGGCGGACAAAGTGCCGCGGAAAGGTTTTTGCAAGAGGTGCGAGTCAACCCCCTCTAGGCAAAAAACCCCCGTTGATTGGAAAATTCCCCCCCTCTAAGATGGCCCTCGTCGCTCAGGAACATCCGGCGCTAGAACCGAGTAGAGGAGCGACATGACTGGCAGGAATGCTGACTTTGAGATCGTGGCTGAGGCGGTGTGGACGCAGCCGGCAGTCTTGGGGAAATTCCTTTCGTAGTCTGGTTTGATTAGTACTAGTTGTAGTCTTGCGGGCTCGTAAGACGTTGCGGTAGCCCGGGCGCGATCAGCGACCCGGATCACTCGAAAGTTTGAATAGACTGAACCGCGGCGAAGTTCGCGGGCAGGACAGGTTTGTCCGCAATTGCGGGCAGCAAGGTTGGCGGCGTTGCTCCCATAAGGGGCGGCATGAGAACAGGATTTGGGGCTAACACGATGGCGATGAACTCGGCGGCGGGTCGTGCTGATTGGATGACGGATGCAAATAGCGGAAAGGGGCTGGGCAGCGACAAGGGGGGAATGATGATGACCGGCAAGGACGGCCAGCAACTCGGCTCGAACGAGGTTTTCCAGCGCGTCCGTGCCCGGCTCAAGGCAGCCGTGGGCGAGGACGTGTTCAATTCCTGGTTCGCCCGGCTCGAGCTCGAGGAGATCGTCGATGATCTCGCCCACCTGAGCGTTCCGACCCGTTTCCTCTGCTCCTGGGTCCAGTCGAACTATTCCGAGAAGATTCTCGAGGCATTCCGCGCCGAGTCGGCCGGTCTCGAGCGGCTGCACTTCACCGTGCGGGTCAACGGCCAGGCTCGGCCGCGCCTCCATCACGCCGAACCCGCGACCGAGTCGGTGGTTGCCGAGGTGACCACCGCGCCGCCGACGCCGCGTACCATTCGCGAGCCGGTGACGGCGCAGCCGGCCCAGCGCGGCGACGCGCTTTCCGGTTCTGCGCTCGATCCGAAGATGACCTTCGACAGCTTCGTCGTCGGCGGGGCCAATGAGATGGCGCTGCAGGTGGCCAAACAGGTCGCCCACGCGGCCGCCAACAACACGGTGAGCTTCAACCCGATCTACATCCACTCGAGTGTGGGCCTCGGCAAATCCCACCTGCTCAATGCCATCGCCTGGGCCGCCGGGGCGGCCGAGCCGGGCCGGAATATCGTCTACCTGACCGCCGACCATTTCATGTACCACTTCATCACGGCCGTGCAGCGCCAGTCGGCGCTCGGCTTCAAGGAGTGGCTGCGCCGGGTCGATCTCTTGCTGATCGACGACATGCAGTTCCTGCAGGGCAAGTCCGCGACCGAGTTCGGCCATACTCTAGGTACGCTCCTCACCGGGGCCAAGCAGGTCGTGGTGGCCGGCGACGCGCCGCCGCGCGATCTCGAGATGCTCGACGAGCGGGTGCGCTCGCGGCTTTCCGGCGGGCTGGTGGTGCCGATCAACTCGTTCGACCTCGACCTCCGCCGTGCCATCGTCACCCGGCGCGCCGAGCAGGCCGTCAGCCGCTTCTCCGATGCGCATTTCGCGCCGGCAGTGCTCGACTATGTGGCGCGCGTCGTGGTCAGCCATGGCCGCGACCTCGATGGGGCGGTGAACCGCCTCCTGGCCGCCAACCAGCTGACCAAGGAGCCGATCACCGTGGCGCTCGCCGAGCGCACGCTGGCCGACCTGGTGCGCCAGCGCGACGCCCGCCGCGTCCGCATCGAGGACATCCTCCGCATCGTCTCGCGCCACTACAAGGTGCCGCGCAACGACCTGCTCTCGTCGCGCCGCTCGCGCGACGTGGTCCGCCCGCGCCAGATCGCCATGTATCTGGCCAAGGCCCTGACCTCGCGCTCGTTGCCCGAAATCGGCCGGCGCTTCGGCGGCCGCGATCACACCACGGTTCTCCACTCGGTCCGCAAGGTCGAGCAGATGATCAAGGATGACGGCGAGTTGGCGCAGGAGATCGAACTCCTCAAGCGCATGCTCGAAGAATGAGTTTTTCGCCCTCTCCTCAGGGAGAGGGCGCCGCCGGCTGAACCATTGGCGGATCTATGAGTTTCGACCCAGTAGGGTCTCTAGTGAGTTGTGGCGTTGCTGACATCGCGTTCGAGAGCCCCGCGGCTATTGCTGCGGATCAGGAAGGGCTTGAAGCGTCTCGACCTCGGGGCGCATCCCGAGCCCCCGCCGGTGCCACCCGATCGGGCCTGGCACGAGATGCTGGTGCGCCTCGACGCGGAGGATGCGGAGCGCCGGCTCGACGACATGGCGCGCGCATTGAACGGCGAGAAGCGCTAGCGGCGTCGCTCGTTCTTACCTTCTCCCACGAGGGGAGAAGGCGATCGACCTCTAGGCAGCGTTCGCGGTGCATTTTCTCTAGGGATAGCGGGTCTGCGGCCCCGGGCGCCCTTGCCTTTTGCCCCTTGAATTGTAATGTCGCAGCCCGGTTTCGCTTGGCTTTGACCGGGTTTTGACCGGGCAATAGCCGTCCGCGGTAGGGGTTTTGAGTTTATGAAAGTCACTCTCGAGCGCAACCATCTGCTCAAGTCGCTAGGGCACGTCCACCGCGTGGTGGAGCGCCGCAACACCTACCCGATCCTCGCCAACGTGCTGCTGAAGGCATCCGACGGCAAGCTCGACCTGCGCGCCACCGACCTCGACATCGAAGTGACGGAAAGCGTCCCGGCGATGGTCGGCCAGGCCGGCACCACCACGGTGCCTGCGCACACCCTTTACGAAATCGTCCGCAAGCTCTCCGATGGTGCCGAAGTGCGGCTCGAGAACGAAGGCACCGAGCAGCTGCTGGTGACCTCCGGCCGTTCGCGCTTCCACCTGGCGTGCCTCTCGCCTGACAGCTTCCCGGACCTGAAGTCCGGCACCTTCACCCACACCTTCTCGGTCGCCGCGCCGACGTTGCGCGAGCTGATCGAGCGCACCCAGTTCGCCATCTCCAATGAGGAGACGCGCTACTACCTCAACGGCATCTACATGCACATGCTGGAAGTCGGCGGCGTGCCGACGCTGCGCGCCGTCGCCACCGACGGCCACCGCATGGCGCGCGCCGAGGCTGACGCGCCCACCGGCGCCAAGGGCATGCCGGGCATCATCGTGCCCAAGAAGACCGTGTCGGAAGTGCAGAAGCTGCTCGAAGGCGCCGAGGGCGACGTCGAGGTCGAGCTCAGCGACACCAAGATCCGCTTCACGCTTGGGGGCGTGGTGCTGCTCAGTAAGCTGATCGAGGGCACGTTCCCCGATTACGACCGGGTGACGCCCAAGAACAACGATAAGCAGATGAACGTCGACAAGCAGACGTTTGCGACGGCCGTCGACCGCGTTTCGACCATCGCGTCCGATCGCGGCGGCAAGGCGGTAAAACTGTCGATGAAGGAAGGCCAGCTCGAGCTTTCCGTCACCAACCCGGACCACGGCACGGCGAGCGAAGAGCTGGCGGTGGAATTCGAGCCCGAGAGCTTCGAGATCGGCTTCAACGCCCGGTACCTGCTCGATATCATCGGCCAAATCCGCTCCGAGAACGCGGTGTTCCTGTTCAACGACGCAGGCTCACCGACGCTCGTGCGTGAGGACGGCGACGCCAAGGCGCTGTATGTGCTGATGCCGATGCGGGTGTGACGGTCACGCCGGCGCCCCCCAATCGACAAGAGCTGATTTCTGCACTGGCAGATCGTGATGGGTTCCGCCGTCGCTCGGCGCTTGCAGCCTTGGGCAAGCTCTCCGGGGACGACGAAGTTGCAGCCCTTGTATTGGCATCGCTGTACGACGCCTCAGGCTACGTGGTTAGAACAGCGGTGGAGATTGCTCGTCAGTGGCGGCTGGTTAGTGCTGCTCCTCAATTGCGCGAACTCGCACTCGACCCAGATCCTCTGACCCGTCGAACCGCGCTTGAAGCGCTACAGGCGATTGGTTCCGAAGCGGACGCTGAGTTGCTGTTGGGGATGTTCTCCCGCGACGCCGATCGTGACGTTCGCAACACCGCGGCCTGGGCGTTGGCCGCACTTGCGGGACCTTCCGCCTGGCGAAGGAGCTATGAGGCTCTGGTGGCAGGCGATGTTCCGCGACATCGCCAGTTGGCATGCGAACTCGTTGGAAAGTTCGGCGACGCCGCTGATCGTGAGAGCCTGCGACCGCTGCTAAATGATCGTGACGGTCACGTTCGGAAGGCCGCCGCACGAGTTCTTGCGGGGAGCGGCGCATGATCCCCTCCCGCTACATCTCCCGGCTCCGCCTCTCCCACTTCCGCAACTATGCGTCGGCGGCGCTCGATCTCGACGGGCGGCACCTGGTGCTGGTCGGCTCGAACGGGGCAGGGAAGACCAATCTGCTCGAAGCGGTGTCCCTGCTGTCGCCCGGCCGCGGCCTGCGTGGTGCGCCGTTCGAGGAGGTTGCGGCGCAGGGCTCCGATGGGCTCTGGGCGGTGGCCGCGACGGTCGAGACCCCTGAGGGACCAGTCGATATCGGCACCGGCGCTGGCGGGCCCGAGGGTGGTCGCCGGGCGCGCATCAATGGCGCCAATGCCCGGACCATCGAGGAGATGAGCGCCTATCTCCGCGTGCTGTGGCTGACCCCGGCGATGGACGGCCTGTTCACCGGGGCCGCCAGCGAGCGCCGGCGTTTCCTCGACCGGCTGGTGACGACGCTGATCCCCGGCCACTCGGCCCAGGTGTCGGACTTCGAAAAGACCATGCGCCAGCGCAACCGGCTGGTCGACGAGGATGCCGATCCCATCTGGATCGACGCCGTCGAAGCACAGATGGCGAGCGCTGCCGCGGCGGTGCATTTCGCTCGTGCCGACAGCCTTGGCGAGTTGCAGGGGCTCATTGCGCAGGGCGTCGACGAGGCCAATTTCCCCGCTGCCCACCTGGCGCTGACCCCGCTCTTCGCCGACGGTCACGAGCCGCAGTCCTCGGCCGCGCTCGAGGCCGAGCTCCGGGCGCTGTGGCGCGCCAACCGCAACCTCGACCGCGCCGCCGGCCGTACGCTGATCGGCCCGCATCGCATCGATCTCGAAGTGCGCCACGCGCAAAAGGACATGCCGGCGGCGCTCGGCTCCACCGGCGAGCAGAAGGCGCTGCTGATCGGGCTGATCCTCGCCCATGCCCGACTGGTCAAGCGCTCCGCCGGCATCGCCCCGTTCCTGCTGCTCGACGAGGTCGCGGCGCACCTCGACCCGGGCCGCCGCGCTGCCCTTTTCGCCGCCCTCGACGGCCTCGGCACCCAGTGCTTCATGACCGGCACCGACCCGATGCTGTTCGAGGCCCTCGGCGAGGGGGCGCAGCGAGTGACGGTGAAGGATGGGCGGCTGGCGAAGGAGCCTGGCTAGGCCCCCGGCGAGCGCGACGAGTGCTTTCTCCCCTTGTGGGAGAAGGTGGCCGAAGGGCGGATGAGGGGTTCTCTCCGCGAACTCTGTCGCTCGTCGCTTCGCTCCGATCGCGCAACCTCCGGTTGCGGACCCCTCATCCGGCCTTCGGCCACCTTCTCCCACAAGGGGAGAAGGCCCATGCCCAGCTCCCCTCTGCGAACTCCTAAGCCTTGTAAAACGGGCTAAAAATAGCCATTTCCCTTGGGTATGAGCACCCGATCCGCTAGACCCACTTTAGCGGACCTGCTGACCTGATTCGGGACCCCCTTGAGCACCTCCGAGACCCCCTCCGATCCGAACGAATATGGCGCCGATTCCATCAAGGTCTTGAAGGGCCTCGATGCCGTGCGCAAACGTCCTGGCATGTATATCGGCGATACCGATGACGGCTCGGGCCTGCACCACATGGTCTACGAGGTGGTGGACAACGCCATCGACGAGGCGCTGGCCGGCCATGCCGATCTCGTGACGGTGCAGCTCAATGCCGATGGCTCGGTGTCGGTGAACGACAACGGTCGTGGCATTCCCACCGGCATCCATGCCGAAGAGGGTGTTTCAGCGGCCGAGGTCATCATGACCCAGCTGCATGCCGGCGGTAAGTTCGACCAGAACTCCTACAAGGTGTCGGGCGGCCTGCATGGCGTGGGCGTTTCGGTGGTGAACGCGCTCTCGGTGTCGCTGAAGCTCAATATCCGTCGCGACGGCGAGGTCCACGAGATGGAGTTCGCGCACGGCAACGCCGTGGCGCCGCTGAAGCAGGTCGGCACCTATGTGCCGAACCACCAGCCGGGCACCTATGAAGGCCGCTCGGGCACGCTGGTGACCTTCCTGCCGTCGACCGAGACCTTCACCATGGTCGAGTTCGATTTCAAGACGCTGGAACACCGGCTGCGCGAGCTCGCTTTCCTCAATTCTGGCGTGCGCATTATCCTGCGCGACCTGCGCCATCCCGAGCCGGTGGAGATCGAGCTTCACTACGAGGGCGGCCTCGAAGCCTTCGTGCGCTATCTCGACAACGCCAAGACCCCGCTGATCGGTGCGCCGATCATGCTCTCGTCCGAGCGCGACGGCATTACCGTCGAGGTGGCGATGTGGTGGAACGACAGCTACCACGAGAATGTGCTGTGCTTCACCAACAACATCCCGCAGCGCGATGGCGGCACGCACCTCGCCGGCCTCCGCGCGGCGCTCACCCGGCAGGTGACCAACTATGCCGAATCGAGCGGCATCACCAAGCGTGAGAAGGTCACGGTCACCGGTGATGACATCCGCGAAGGCCTGACCTGTGTGCTCTCGGTGAAGGTGCCGGATCCGAAATTCTCGAGCCAGACCAAGGACAAGCTGGTCTCGTCCGAAGTGCGGCCGGTGGTCGAGAACGGCGTCAACGATAAGCTGCAGCAGTGGCTCGAGGAGCATCCGGCCGAGGCGAAGTCCGTCGTCGGCAAGGTGGCCGAAGCCGCCATGGCGCGCGAGGCCGCTCGCAAGGCGCGTGAACTCACCCGGCGTAAGTCGGCACTCGACGTGAACTTCCTCGCCGGCAAGCTCAAGGATTGCTCCGAGAAGGACCCGGCCAAGTCCGAAATCTTCCTCGTCGAGGGCGATTCCGCCGGTGGCTCCGCCTCACAGGGCCGCGACCGCTACACCCAGGCCGTGCTGCCGCTGCGCGGCAAGATCCTCAATGTCGAGCGCGCCCGCTTCGACCGCATGTTGGGTTCCGAGCAGATCGGCAACCTGGTGATGGCGCTCGGCACCTCGATCGGCCGCGAGGAGTTCAACCCGGACAAGCTGCGCTACCACAAGATCATCATCATGACGGACGCCGACGTCGACGGCGCCCATATCCGCACCCTGCTCCTGACCTTCTTCTACCGGCAGATGCGCGACCTGATCGACCGCGGCCACGTCTACATCGCCCAGCCGCCGCTCTACAAAATCAAGCGCGGCTCGTCCGAGCAGTACCTGAAGGACGAGCGGGCGCTCGAGGATTACCTGATCGATACCGGCACCGATGATGCGGTGCTGACCACCCGCGATGGCGTCGCCCATGCCGGCGAGGACCTGCTGCAGATCGTCAGGCAAGCGCGCGAGATCGTCCACGCCATCGAAGGGCTCAACACCCGCTACAACCGCTCGCTGATCGAACAGGCAGCCATCGTCGGCGGCCTCGATGCCGAGGCGCTGCTCGACCCGGCGCGCACCGCCACCGTCATCGAACGCGTTGTCCGCCGGCTCGACCGGCTGGCCGATGAAGTCGAACGCGGCTGGCAGGGCCAGTCCGATGGCCAGGGCGGCCTGAGCTTCACCCGCACCATCCGCGGCGTCACCGAAGTGCACTCGATCGATGCACAGTTGCTCGCCAGTGCCGATGCCAGGAAGATCCGTGCCACCGTGGAAAAGCTCGCCGATCTCTACGGTGGGGTCGCCAAGCTCACCCGCAAGGACCAGAGCTTCGATATCTACGGCCCGTCCTCGCTGTTCGGCGCCATCAACGCTGTCGGCCGCAAGGGCATCTCGCTGCAGCGCTACAAGGGCCTGGGCGAAATGAACCCCAGCCAGCTGTGGGAAACGACGCTCGATCCGAACGTCCGCACCCTGCTGCAGGTGCAGATCAAGGAAAGCGACGACCACGACCGGTTGTTCTCCAACCTGATGGGCGACCTGGTCGAGCCGCGCCGCGAGTTCATCCAGGACAACGCCCTGAGCGTCGCCAACCTCGACGTCTGACGGGGCCGGCGATGGAATGGGTCGTCGCGGGCATTCTCGTCATTGTCGCGATCGCGGTGCTGTGGTTCGTCGCGATCGCGCTGGCGAAGCGTAGCCGCTACGCCCGCCTGATGCAGAAATATGCCGACGAGAAGCTCGTCGACGCCCTGATCTCGAAGACCATCTGGCAGGGCATGACCGCCGAACAGCTGCGCGACAGCTGGGGCGAGCCCGCCTCGATCGAGGAAAAGGTGATGAAGACCAAGATCAAGCAGGTCTTCAAATACCGCCCGGTGGCCAAGGACCGCTACCGTGACAAGGTCACCCTCGAAGATGGGGTCATTGTCGGCTGGGACCAGAAGTAGCGGGCGGACCTCAGTTGCCGGGAGTGCTGGCAGCGATGCGTGCCTCCAGCGGCGCCTGCTGGCTGTAGCCATCGAAATGGTACCCGCCATGGCGCCCGAGCTCCGCCTCGGCCAGTGCGACGAGGGCGGTGGCGTTGCCGTGGACCGCCGCGCGGAAAGCCTCGTCGAAGCTGTCGGCGAGCTGGCTGTCGAGCCGTCGCAGCAGCCGTGGACCCCACTTGCCTACGCCGCTCCACGCTCCGCGCCCCAGCAGCATCAGGTCGATCAGCCTGGGATAGAGGTGTGCCGCGATGGCGGCGATCTCGGCAACCGGCCGCTCTCCCTTGAGGTCATCCACCAGGTCGCTGGCCATGTAGCGCATTGTATCGTAGGCGGGCCCGGCAAGCGGGAGAGGGCCCTTCGCGAGTGCTTCTGCCGCGCTGATCCGGATCGGCTCGGCGAGAGCGCGGTTGGGGCCGATGACCACGCCTGAAGCCACCATATTGGCCATGATTGGACGACCGCCCTCGATGTCCTTGTCCTGGTAGTAGGCGAGCGTCTCGGGATCGTGGACGAACACCTCGACCGGGAAGCCATCCTCGATGAACGATTCCCGCCAGGCGCGTTCGAGGCGGCGGAACACGACGACCAGGTCGATGTCCGAGCCTGTAGTGCCCTGCCCGCGCATGATCGATCCGGTGACGAAGGCGCAGGCCGCGCCGCCGTATCGGTTGGAGAGGGCCTTCTCGGCTACGGCAAGCGCGCGGTCGGCGATGGCTTTGTTGTGGTGCTCGTTCACGGCGATGTCCTTCTTGGTTGGGACACGTCGGGACCAAGAAAAACCCCGCTCGTATCCGGGCGGGGTTGGTCTGCGCAGTCAATGAACAGGGCTAGTTCATGCGCCAACCGACCACCGCGGCACGGTGGTGGTAGAGGTGGTCGAGGCTGCCTGGTTCCTGCTCATGGCCGGAGCGTAGCCTAGGCGAGCGGGGCCGTCAAAGCTGGCGCTCGCCGGCGGCCCCTTCGTCCCGCCAAAATCACTGTGCGGCGAGGCGCTGCTCGATCATCGACGCATTGTTGTCGAGGTTCTTGCGGTTCACGCCGTCGATCGCCTCGGTCGCGAGTGGACCGGCATAGCGCTCGTAGGCGGCACTGACCCGGTCGTTAAGGGCCTTGGCGCCCTCGAGGTTGCCAGCGTTGATCATCTCCGGAATCAGCGAATAGAGCCGCAATTCCCATCGATCGTATTCGGTCAGTGCCTGGCGAATATCCGGGATGCGCAGAAACGGCTCGAATGAGCCCTTGGTTTCCCGACCCTCGTCGACTGCGGTCACGATCTCGCGCAGCCGGTCCACCAGCTCGGGCTGCAACCCCCACGGGCTGAGGCCCAGTCCGTGGATCGGCCGCACCTTGGTGAACAGGTAGTACGAACCGGCAAACCACCCGCGCAGCCCCCTGAGGTGGGACTTGGTCCACTTCTCGTCGGCACTTTCAATCAGCTTGACCCATTCCTGGCAGCCGAACAACGCGCGGAACGCGCTCTTGATGTCGCTCGGCTGCGTATGCCAGCAGAGGGCATCCGCCTTGTCGGCGTCATTGAGCGTGAAGTTGTACCGGTAGACCCGCACCGGGATCTTCTTGCCCGAGTAGGGGGTGAAGACGAATGCCGGAATACTGGTGCTGTTCTGATTGTCCCACTCGATGGTGAGGCTTACCGGCAAGTCATCGACAAGCCCCGGCGTGAAGGCAATCGGCCCGGAACTGGCATCCTTGGTGAACGCCATCGAGATCTCGTCGCCGCCCGACGAAACGTAGGCGCCCTTGGCAATTCCCGAGGGCTCCACATAGACCATCAGCTGAACCGAAGCGTCCTCGGCGTAAGCGGCGGTGGCCATGGTTGCGGCGAGCGCCAACAGTCCAAGCTGCGCAAGTGACCTCATGGTTGTTTCCCCAGCGTCTGGCCGATCAGCAGCATCATCACGATGCCCAGGTTGCTGGCGACATCCCGGAACAGCGTCGGCAGCCCGGCGTACCGCGCCTTGATCTCGACCGATTGGAACGCATCCAGCAGGCTGGCGGCGAGCAATGCGGCGATGGTGCCCAGCAGCGGCACGAGAAACAGCCAGGCGGCCACCCGTCCGTTGCGCAGCATGCTGAAGTTTGCGCCGAGGAACAGCGCGGCCAGCGGCAGCACCAGCTTGTGCAAGACCTCCAGCACGCTGCCCTTGGCGCTGGCCAGCGGGTTGACGAACTCGATCAGTGCGTTCGTGTCGATCACCGGCTTCGCCCCGGCGGGCCCCGATGCAAGCTGCAGGATGAAGTCTGTCACCAACACCACCGGCAAGGCGGCGTAGACGGTGATCAGTGCCGCCAGCACAAACAGCTGCTGGCGGCCCTGCAACCGCGCGAAACCCTGTGCATCGCCCGCGTCCAAGTCCTGTGCCATGGCTGACCCTCCCCTTGGCGGAACACTACCCGCGAGGGCGGAGCTTGAGGTGAGGGTTACTACGTGCGCAGTTTCGCGTGTCGGGTTGGACAATCCGCCGACACGCCCGACGTTCGCCTCAGGCCGGCAACCTGGCCAACCCGAGACCGTCGATCGCAGCGATCTGTGCCGGCTCGAGCGGGCCCTCGCGTTCGGCACCCAGCGCGTCCGCGAGTTCGTCGCGGTTCTTGACCCCGAGCACCAGTGTTTCGACCCCGGCCATGCCCAGCGCATAGCGATGTGCGATGATGGCTGGGTCGGCGCCCCATCTTGCACAGAGGTCGCGGAAGGGCGCGGCGCGGCGAAAATCCTGCATGTCGCGATCGTCGGCCCGCAACTCACGGTCGAAGCTGTTGGTGAGGGCGCCAGCCTGCACCGGGCGGATCGCCATTACACCCACTCCGTTGGTGTGTGCCGAGGCGATGATCTCGCGCGATCGCGATGGTGTCCTGAGGCCGGTGAGGCCGCCCGGGCTGTCCATCAGATTGGCCACCGCCTGCACGGCATCCGGACGCGGCGTGTGCGCGAGCGCATCGAGGATGGTCTCGGGAACGCTGACCCCGGTGATGCCCCAGCCGCCGATCAGCCCCTCGCGCCTCAGGCGTTCGAAGGCCGGCACTACGGCATCGCGATAGCTCGACCAGCTGGTGGCGATTTCGGCGCGACGCTCGTCCTCCGCCGGGTAGACAAATTCGTCGGCGCAGATCTGGTTGTGGAGGAAGAACAGGTCGACCCGTTCGAGCCGCATGGCCTTGAGGCTCGCCTCCAACGACGCACGGAAACGTGGATAGACCTGGTCATCCGGGATGGTGCCGATGCCGCATTTGGTGGTGACTTTTACCCCCTCGGGCACCCGCCCCTCGAAGGCCTCGCCGATCAGCGCCTCGCAGATCTTGTAGCCGGGCGCGGCGTCGATCAGGTCGATCCCCTCGTCGACCGCCATTCGCAGCGTGGCGATCCCCTCCTCGCGGCTGGTCGGACCCCAGMCCGTCGGGCCGTCGCTCCACTCTGGTTCAGCTCATGCTCGGCACAGGGCCGCATTCGCTGCCCTTTCGGCCGAGCGATGGCGGTCGTGCCGTGCTCGCGGCTACCACAGCCGGTCGACTGGCCTCGGCCGCCAGCGTCGCATGGGCAACGACGATCCCGGTCCGGGAAATCTGCGGGATCAGTTCCCGCTCGATGCCCATATCAGCCAGCAGGCGGTCATCGAGCCCCTGCAGTCGTTCGATGCCGGACTGGATACGTGCCCAGGACATTATGCGTTCAATGAGAGTGTCGAACATTTGGTTCTCCTTCATCGACGCGAGGGGCGGTCGTTGCTGATCGTCTCGCATCAGGCCAGTTCCCGCGAAAGCAGGGCACTGATTTCGGCCATCGCGGCCGGGGGGAGCGGGCCCTTGTCGAGCGCGCCCAGGTTGTCGCGGATCTGTGCCTCGGTCTTGAACCCGGGGATCGGGATGGTCTGCGGCGATCGCGCCAGCACCCAGCCGAGGGCGCCCTGCGCGATCGTGCGGCCGCCGCTGGTGAGCACGTCGCGAATGGCATCGAGCTTCCGCAAGGACTCCGCCGACGGCCGCCCATCCTTGAAGTCGCGCACCCAGCTATGCCCGGCGCCCCGCACATCGTCCGTCGACACGCGCGACTGCGCGGTGAACTTGCCGGTGAGGAACCCCATGGCAAGCGGCGACCGGATCAGGTTCGGCAGCCCATGCTTGTCGCACAGCGCCACCATTTCCGGGCCGTCGCGGAACACATCCAATCCCTGCTGCACCGCCTTGAAGTGCGGGAAGTGCAGCACCCTCGACACGGCTTTCGCGTCATCGGTACTCCAGCCCCAGGCGGCGATGTCGCCGGACTCGGCGCGGCGCTCGAGGGCCGGTGCCAGGCGGTCCATCGCTTCGGCCGAGGCATCGCCAACATGCAGCTGGTAGAGGTCGATGCGATCGCGCTTCAACCGCTTGAGCGAGGCATCGAGCGCCAGCTCCATGTAAACAGGCGTGACGTCTGTGCCCGTCAGCTCGCGCTTCGCCCGGTCATGGGTGAAGCCGAACTTGGTGGCGATCACCACGTCCGGACGGTTGCCGAACGCTTCGCCCAGCACCTCCTCGCTGTGGCCGGTGCCATATGCATCGGCCGTGTCGAACAGGCGGGCGCCGAGCTCGTGGGCCAGCGTCAAGGCCCTCAGCGACTGGTTGTCGTCGATCTCGCCCCAGCCATCGTTGCGACCGTCCATCTTGAACGGGCCGCCAATGGCCCAGCAGCCGATGCCGATGCGCGGGACCTCGAGCCCGTTCCAGATGCGTAGCGTCGTCGGGCTCATTTCTCACCCGTCCGTACGCTGTGGGCGATGCAGCCGCGCTCGATGCCGAGATCGGCCAGCAAGACATCGTCCAGCTGCTTGAGCCGCTGGATGTCGCGGCGGATACGTGACCATTCGGCCAGGCGGCGTGACAGTGTTCCGAGCATTTTCCTTCTCCTTCATCAGCGCAAAACATCTCGTCCCTCGGCAACTCGGGGTGAACTGCCGAAACCAGACTGTCGCTTTGCGGCTTGGCGGAAAGTCACTGTTGCTTCAGTGCCTTCCTGAGACCCATACTTGCTCATTCCGGGCTTGAAGCGATACAATCAGCTTCGCAACGGGCTTTTCAGGAATGAAAAATGAGCGTCGGTGAAGCAATCTCCTGGGACGACCTGCGGCTGTTTCTCGATGTGGCGCGGCTGGGCGGACTGAGTGCCGCGACCGCCACCACCGGGCTCAGCGCCGCCACCCTCGGGCGCCGGGTCACCGCCCTCGAGCAGCAGATCGGCGAGCCGCTCTTCGTGCGCCGGCAGACCGGCTACCAGCTGACCCTGGCCGGCGAGGAGCTGCTGGCTCGCGCCCAGGATGTCGAAGCCGCTATGCAGGAGCTGAAGCGCTGGCGCGACGGCACGGTGGGCGAGAAGATCGTCCGCATCTCGGCCGGGACCTGGACCTCGGCGTTTCTCTCCCGGCATATCGGTGAGCTCTGGCACGTAGACGACAACATCCGGGTCGAACTCGCCACCGCCTACGGCAAGCTCGACATCGGGCGTCGCGCCGCCGACCTGGGGCTACGGTCGGAGCGGCCGGTGGAGCCCAATCTCGCCGGCCGGCAGATCGGCCGCGTGGCGCATGCGATCTATTCCGGCCTCAATCTGATCAACGGCATAAAGGCGGGACTGTTTGTCGGCATCACCGGCGAGGCGGCAAACGTCGCTTCGGCCCGCTGGCTGATGGCCCACCACGGCGACCGGATCGGGGTGCGCGGCAACGATGTGCAGAGCGTGCGCGAACTGGTGGCAGCCGGCGCCGGGCTCAGCGTCTTTCCCTGCTTCGTGGGCGACAGCGACCCGCGGCTGGTGCGGGTGGCGACGCCGATCGCCGAACTCGAGACCGAGCAATGGCTGGTCTCGCACCACGAGGACCGCCACCGGCCGGAAGTGCGGCTGGTTGCCGACCGGATCGCCAAGCTGATGCGCGAGCATGGCCCGCTGTTCAAGGGCGAGCGGCGCCTCCCGCCGTCTTAACCTCGCGGCAAGCGGCGCGGGCCGATACTCCGCGCGGGAATGCAATCGTGGAGTGCCTGAGGATGCGGGCCTGTGCCTATGTGGTCGGCCCGCCGGATGGCCCCGGCGCAGCGCTGGCGGATCTGGCGCGCGGACTGGGTTTCCCGATCGTGCAAACTTATGCGGGGCTGGCCGCGGCCGAGACCCAGGCGCAGCAGACGCCACTGCTGTTCTTCCTCTTCGCCGCGGTCGATGACGTCGCCGGGCTGAAGGCCGTGGCGGATGCTATCCGCTTCTCGCCCAGCCGGCGCATCCGCTTCTCGCCCATGGTGTATTTCTCCGAGAGCCCGCTGGTCGAGGCGATCAAGACCTGCGTCGAGATGGGCTTCGACGACGTGCTGACCCTGCCGTTCACGCAACAGCGGGTGACGGCACGGCTCGAGCGGCTGGTCGAGCACACCCAGGTGTACTTCGAGACCGCCGACTATCTCGGCCCCGACCGCGGGGCGCAGCGGACTCATAGCCGGTCCGGCAGCCAATACCGCAGGCTCGAGATCATCCGCTCCCCATCGCGCGGCGTGAGCGTGATGCGCGATGAGATGCAGGTGGCGATTTAGTTCATCCGGGCGATCTCACACCCACCGACGTCATTCCCGCGAAGGCGGGAACCTAGTGGGATGCTGCATCGCCAGCAGATGTCGAGAGATCGCACTGGGTCCCCGGCTTCGCGCGGATGACGCCAGTGGCTGGGCGCCAGCGGGTAGTCGTCCGGCACCAACACCCCCATCACAAAGCCTAACTTGCCCAATTGAACCGATTTAACTAGGGTCGCCCGCGTTTCTTTCCGCGAGTTCCCCACCATGAGATTCGGTATCGAGTTGCCGCCGCAGCAGCGGGTGTATGGCGGCTTCTTCATCTATTCGTTCTGCATGGGGAGCCTGCCGCCGCGCCTGCCGGATATCCAGCGCGCCATGGGCATCGAGGAGGGAGCGCTTGGCCTCGGGCTGATCGGCGCGGCGCTCGGCACGCTGATTTCGCTGAGCTTTGCCGGACCGCTGCTCGACCGTTTCGGTTATCGCCGCGCCATCCTGACGCTGATCCCGCTGCTGGCGCTGGGCTATGCCCTGGCGTCGTTCGCCACCGGGCCGATCGCCTTTTTCCTGCTCCTGGTACCGGTCGGGCTGGTCATCGGCGGCATCGAGATCATCCTCAACCTCGAGGCGGACCGCACCGAGCACATGATCGGGCGGCGCATCATGAACCGCTCGCACGCCTTCTGGAGCTTTGGCTTCTTCTCGGCCGGCATCGTCAGCGCGGCGATCGCGCAGACCGGGCTGAGCGTGCAACTGCATCTGCTGCTAATGGTGCCGGTGGTTATCGCCGGCGTGGCGCTGCTGCTCGGCCGCTTCACCCCAGCGCCGCACCGCACCGGCGGCTCGACTGACGAGGCACCACGTTTTGCCGCGCCCACCCTCGCCATCATGATCCTCGTCGCGGTGACCCTCTCCGCCATGATCATGGAGGGCGCCGGCATCGACTGGTCGGCGATCTACATGCGGGACGAATTCCAGGTGTCGCCGTTCCTCGCCGGGTTCGCCGTGGCGCTCGGCGCCTTCACCCAGGCGGCGACGCGATTCTTCGCCGATCCGTTCGTCGAGCGCTACAGCCCGACCATCGTCTCGCGGGTGCTGCTCAGCGTGCTCGGCGTTGGCGCGGTGATCGTGTTCTTCTCACCGGCCGATTGGCTGTCGCTGGTCGGCTTCGGGCTGATGGGCGTCGGCACCTCGGTGATCTTCCCGCTCGCCATGTCGGCGGCGGCGCAGCGGACCGACCGGCCGGCGGCGAGCAATGTCGCCTCGCTGGCGCAGATTTCCTTCGTTGCCTTCCTCTTCGGGCCGCCGCTTCTGGGCTATGTTGCCGAGCATTTTGGTATCCGCTGGTCCTTCGGTATCGGCGTTCCTTTGGTTATTCTAAGTCTGGTTTTCGCCGGGGCGCTGGGCGTCAAGCCGATCCGGCATGAGGTTGATTGATGTTTAGTTTGAAGCCGCATCAGCGGGTCTATGGGATTTTCTTCGTCTTCGCGTTGTCGATGGGGGCGCTGCTGTCGCGCCTGCCCGATCTGCAGCGCTCGCTGAAGCTCACCGAGGGCCAGCTCGGCCTGACGCTGATCGCCATGTCGGTCGGCGCGCTCTGCGGGCTGACCTTTTCAAGCCCGCTGATCGAGAAATACGGCGCCCGCGCCACCGCCTTCGTCACGGTTTTCGGCGCCTCGCTGATGTATGCGATCGTGCCGTGGATCCCCTCGGCGATCTTCTTGATCCCGATATTCTTCATCGCCGGGCTGTTCGCCGGGGCGCTGGAGATCAACGTCAACCTCGAGACCGACCGGCACGAGGCGCAGCTCGGCACCCGCATCATGAGCCGCGCGCATGGTATGTGGAGCCTCGGCTTCTTCGTCACCGCGTTCATTTCGGCCGGCGTGCGCCAGGCCGGCGTATCCGTGCACATGCACACCTTCCTTGCGCTGGTCGTCGTGGTGATCGCCGGGGTCTTCGTATTCTCGAAGATCGAGAACGCTCCGGCGCGCGCCGATAGCCACGATGGCAAGATGCCGCTCGTTGCCTTCCCGACCGTCGGGTTGTTGCCGCTCTGCCTGATCGGCGCGGCGCCGCTGCTGGTCGAGGGCGCCGGCATCGACTGGTCGGCGATCTACATGCGCGACGTGTTCGACGTGCCGCCGTTCGTCGGCGGGCTGTCGATCACCATCTTCTCGCTGTTCATGGCGCTGGCCCGGCTGTTCATGGATCCGGTGGTCGAGCGCTACAGCCCACGGGTCGTTGCCGGTGCGTTGCTCGGCATCGCCGCCATCGGGCTGATCACCGTCGGCGTCGCGCCGCACCCCTATGTGGCGCTGTTCGGCTTCATGCTGATGGGGCTCGGCTGCTCGTCGGTCTATCCGCTGGCGGTCTCCGCGGCGGCGCAACGTACCGACCGTCCGGCTTCGGTCAATGTGGCGTCGCTCGGGCAGATGACATTCGTGGTGTTCTTCCTCGGGCCGCCGCTGCTCGGCTTCGTCGCCCAGAGCTTCGGCATCCGGATCTCGTATTTCGTCTGCGTGCCACTGATCATCGCGGCGCTGCTGGTGATCCGGGCGCTGTCGCCCAAGCCGACGCCGCTGCTGGCTGAACCGGAGCCGGCCACGCCCCGTGGCTGAGCTGCCGCCGATCGTCGATCTCAGGCAATCGCCGACGGCGCTCAGGGTGCAACGCGGGGTGATGAGGTTCCTGCGCAACGCGCATGATTTCTCCTGCTACGCCGAGGTGCCGCTGGCCAATGGCCGGCGCGCCGACGTGCTGGCGGTGGGGCCGAAGGGCGAGATCTGGATCGTCGAGATCAAGTCGTCGCTGATCGACTTCCAGGTCGATCGCAAGTGGCCGGACTACAAGGAATTCTGCGACCGCTTCTTCTTCGCCAAGCCGCCGGAACTCGACCCCGACATCTTCCCGGCGGGCGAGGGGCTGATGGTGGGCGACGGGCATGACGCGGCGATCCTGCGCATGGCGGAGGAGACGCCGCTGCCTCCCGCCCGCCGCAAGGCCATGCTGCTGAAGCTGACGCGACTCGGCGCCGACCGCATCCACGTCCTGATGGATCCCAATGACCTCTGACGGCCGGTGGCCACGGACTTGCTGAAAGCGCCCCGGTGAAACTGCCCCAGCCGATCGTCATCGTGTTCTTCCTCCATGCGCTGGCGCAGGGCGGCATGTTCAGCCGTATCCCCGACATGCAGCTGGCGCTTGGGCTCAACGAGGCGGAGCTCGGCATTGCCCTGCTCGGCCAACCGGCAGGGGCGATCGTGACCTTCCTGTTCGCCAGCCTCGTGGTCGAAAAACTCGGTACCCGGGCGATCATTCTCACGACTATCCCGCTGCTGGGGCTGGTACTGGTCGGCATCGCACTGGCGCCGAACCTGCTGGTCATGTGGCTCGGCTTCGTGGTGTTCGGCGCGGTGTTCGCGCTCAGCAATATCTCGATCAATGTCGAGGCCGACCGGGTAGAGGCGGCGGCGGGCCGGCGGCTGATGAACACCTGCCACGGCATCTGGAGCGTCGGCCTGCTGACGTCGTCGCTGATCGGCACGGCGATGCGCGGCGCCAATGTGGCACCGGCCGTGCACTTTGCCATCATCCTGGTGCCGGTGCTGGTCGGGCTGGCGCTGTTCGCCTGGCCGATGCAGGCGGCCCCGGCGCGGCCGCATGCCCAAACCACTAAGGGCTTCCGTATCGCGTTACCGACGACGATGACGCTGCTGTTGCTCGGCTATGCGGTGGCGGCATCGCTGCTCGAGGGCGGCCTGCGCAACTGGTCGGTGATCTTCATGCGCGACAGCTTCGTCGCGCCGGACTGGGTCGATACGCTGACACTCCCGGCCTTCATGACGGCGCAGTCGATCGGCCGGCTGCTGGGCGATCGCGGGGTCACGCGCTGGGGTCCGGTGCGGCTGGCGCGGGCGCTGACGCTAACGGCGCTGGTAGGGCTGTTGCTGGTGGTGTTCTCGCCTAACCTGATCGTGGCGCTCGTTGGCTTCACGCTGATCGGCTTCGGCGTTTGCGTGTCGTTTCCGCTCTCCACCTCGGCGGCGGCGCGGCTGGGCGACCGCCCGGCCTCGGAGAATGTCGCGGCGCTGACCATGAGCCAGCAGATGCTGCTGCTCTTCACGCCGGCGATCATGGGGTGGATCGCCACCGTGGCGTCGATCCGGGTGACATTCGCCGTGCTGCTGCCACCACTGCTGCTGGCATTCTACCTGGCCCGGTATCTGGCGCCGCGGAAGGGCTGACGGCTACTCCCCGCTCGGCTCCCCGTGCACCACGGGGGCGTTGCCCGCCTGGGTCTTCATCGGCAGTGGCGGGGTCACCGGGCCGGTGCCGGCGAGCGTCGCCTTCAGCGAGTCCATCACGGCGATGCGCCATGCATCGCTTGGCGCGTCCTGCAGCTGGTGGCTCAGATCGATGATGAAGCTGGCATAGGCGTTGTGCCAATCCGCGGTGATTTGCGTCATGTCGACGCGGCGCTCGGCCGGACGCTCGACGCCGGCAACGCCGTCCGCACGCAGGTCGAAGGCGTCGTCGAGCAGCGGCATCAGCACCTGGTCGGTCGCCAGCCCGTCATCATGCATCAGCGCCGCCTTGAGCGCGGCGCGCTCCTCGTCCTCGCCGTGGGTCAAGAAGATCGCGCCATGTGCCGGCAGGCGCTTGGTCACCCAGGCGACGAGTTCGGAGTGATCGGCGTGTGCCGAGTAGTTGCCGAGGCTGCGGACATGGGCGCGCACCGGCACCAGCTCGGAATGGATCCGCACCTCCTTGGCGCCGGACTGGATGATCTGGCCGAGCGTGCCCGGCGCCTGGTAGCCGACGAACAGCACGGTGGCGTTGGAGCGCGGCAGGTTGTTGCGCAGGTGGTGCTTGATCCGCCCGGCGTCCGCCATGCCGGAGGCCGACATGATGATGGCGCCGCCACGGATCGAGTTGATCGCCTTGCTCTCGTCGACGCTCTCGACGATGCGGAAGCGGGAATCGTTGAACAGCTCGTCGGCGCTCAGCTCGACGTCGTCGAACATGGCGGCGTACTTGCGATAGACGGCGGTGACCTTTGAGGCCAGCGGGCTATCGAGGAAGACGAGGCTCGGGCTGATCTCGCCGGTCTTGATCAGGTAGCCGATGTCATGCAGTAGCTCCTGGCTGCGCTCCACCGCGAAGGTCGGGATGACGAGATTGCCACCGCGTGCGAGCGCCTCGTTTATCTCCTTCTTCAGCGATTCCTGGCGCTGCTTGAGGGTGTAATCCTCGCGCTCGCGGCCGCCATAGGTGGATTCCGAGAGGATGTAGTCGTAGCCGGCGGGGGCATCCGGGGCTTCCCAGAACACCTTCACGTCGGGGCCGAGATCGCCCGAGAACAAGATGCGAATGGCCTTGCCGTCGCTGTCCTGCACCTCGACTTCGATGGAGGCGGAGCCGAGGATGTGGCCAGCGTTCCAATAGCGGGCGCGAACGCCCGGGCCCGGGGTGATCCACTCTTCGTATTTGACGCCCTTGCGCAGCTTCAGCGCCTCGTTGGCGTCTTCCATGATGTAGAGCGGCTGGAACGGTTCCTCGGCGCGGCGGGTGCGCTTTCTGGTCTCGCGATCCGCCTCGCTCTCCTGGATACCGGCGGCGTCGGGGAGGAGATATTCAAGCAAGCCGTTGGTCGGCTCGGTGGCCCAGATGGGCTTCCGATACCCCATATGCGTCAGCCGCGGCAGCAGCCCCGCGTGGTCGATATGGGCGTGCGTGAGCAGCAGGAAGTCGATCGCCTTGGGATCGAACGGGAATGGCTTGTAGTTGAGATCGCGGACGGTCTTGTTGCCTTGGAACATGCCGCAATCGACGAGGAACTGGCCCTTGGGGTGCACCACCCGGTAGCATGATCCCGTAACGGTGCCCGACGCCCCGTGGAAATGTAGCGTGACGGTCATCGTGGCCTCCCGGGCGAACTATCTGATCTCAGTGTGACAGGTTATTTCGGCGCGCGCTTGGCGAGGATGCGCTGCAGCGTGCGGCGATGCATGTTGAGCCGGCGTGCCGTCTCCGAGACATTGCGATCGCAGAGCTCGTAGACGCGCTGGATATGCTCCCAGCGCACCCGGTCGGCCGACATCGGATTTTCGGGCGGCTCGGGCGGCTTGTTGCCGGTGGCGAGGAGGGCATTGATCACGTCCTCGGCGTCGGCGGGTTTGCTGAGATAGTCCACTGCGCCCAGCTTCACCGCGGTAACGGCAGTGGCAATGTTGCCGTAGCCGGTGAGGACCACCGCGCGGGCATCCTCGCGCTTCTGGTGCAGCGCCGCGACCACATCAAGGCCGTTGCCGTCCTCGAGCCGCAAGTCCACCACGGCATAGGCCGGGGGTGCCTCGGATACCGCGGCGAGGCCGCCGGCTACGGTGTCGGCGATCCGGACATCGAAGCCACGTTTCTGCATCGCCCGCTCGAGGCGGGTGAGGAAGGTCTTGTCGTCATCGACCAGCAGCAAGGTACGGTCGGCCGCAAGGAGTTCATCGACTGTGCTCATCGCCGCCTCATGTAGGGTCTTTTGGTGAAAAGGTCAAAAATACGGAGGGACGCACAATCGGTATCTACCCGCCTGCGCGGGAATGACGCCGGTGGGGAACGCAAGCATTCGCGCCTCACTCACACCTGCTCGATTGCCGCGCGCGGCCAGATGAGCCGCACCTGCGCATGGCCGTCCGCAGCCTCGTTCTCGAAGCTGAGCTTGGCGCCGGTACGCTCCAATAGAGTCTTGGAAATGAAGATGCCCAGCCCGAGCCCGCCCGGCTCGCCGCTGTCCGCGTTGCGCGGCCGCGTGGTGAGATAGGGCTCGCCCAGCCGGGTGATCAGGTCCGTCGGAAAGCCTGGGCCATCATCGGTGATGGTGACGGTGACCGCCTGCTTGTCCCAGCTGGCCTCGACCAGCACGGCGCGCTGCGCGAACTGCGCCGCGTTGTCGATCAGGTTGCCGAGACCGTAGAGCAGTCCCGCGTTGCGGCGGATCACCGGCTCCGTGCCGGCACCCTTGCCGGTGCGAACCGAGATCACCTTGCCGCCGCCTTCGAGCGGTTTGATCACCTCGGCCAGCAGCGCCGAGACCGGCACCGCGGCGAACGGGTCGCCTGGCGTTTCGCGCAGGCTCCTGAGCTTGCCGAGGATTTCTCGGCAGCGCGCCGCCTGCGACATGATCAGTTCGATATCCTCGCGCACCGGGCCGGCCGGTACCTCGTCGCGGATTTCGCGCGCGGCGAGCGCGATGGTGGAGAGCGGCGTGCCGAGCTCGTGCGCGGCGGCTGCCGCCAGCCCATCCAGCGCGCTCAACTGCTCATGCCGCGACAGCGCCAGCTCGGTGGCGGCGAGCGCGTCGGCGAGCTGGCGTGCCTCGTGCGCCACGCGGTTGGTATAGCCGGCGATGAAGATGGTGCCGCAGATGATCGAGACCCAGATGCCGATGACATAGACGCGGTCGAAGACGATGCGCGAGTCAGGATCCCAGGGCAGGTCGAAGTGGAACACCGAGAGGAGGGAGGCAAGGACGATGGCCAGCGTCGCAAGGATCACCGTCGAGCGCTGCGGCAGCGTCGTCGCCGATACCGATACGGGCGCCAGCAGCAGCAGCGAGAACGGGTTCTGCAGCCCGCCGGTCAACGCCAGCAAGGCGGCCAGCTGAAACAGGTCCCAGCCAAGATGCACCGTCGCGACGGTGGGCGACGGCCGGTAGCCCTCGCCCAGCCGGAACACCAGCCACAGGTTGAGCAGCACCGATAGCCCGATCAGCATCAGGCACTGGGTCAGCGGCAGCGGAAAGCTGAGCCCGAAGGCGACGAACAGCACGCCGATGGTCTGCCCGGCGATCGCCAGCCAGCGCAGCCCGACCAGCGTCGCGAGCCTGAGAGGGCGCCAGTTACCCGGCAGGATCGCCGCCGAGGAGTCCGCCAATGCCATGAAATCATCCTTTCCGGGCATGTCGTTTCCGCCCGCATGGGAAGTCTAGCATGGCATTTCAAGGGCAAAAATGCGCGGGCGAAACGCTTGACCCCCAGTCCGGTGGGACCACATCGGAGCTGTTCGTGACTGGGAGAAAGTCCAATGCACTCTGCGATTATCAAACCGCAATGGGGCCCGTTGACCATAGCTTTGATGGTCCTGGGCTTCGTCATCTGGTGGCCGCTCGGCCTCGCCGTTCTCGCCTACATCCTGTGGGGCGAAATGTTCGGCGGCTCGGCGGACAAGGCTCAGGGGTTCGTCAATCGATCCCGCGCCTGGGCCGAAAACTGCGGTCCCCGCGCCAACGGGTACCGTCACCACGGCTTCCGCAATTCGAGCGGCAACGCCGCGTTCGACGACTATCGCACCGAGCAGCTCAAGCGCCTCGACGAGGAGCGCCGCCGGCTCGACGAAGAGGTCAACGCCTTCCACGAGTACATGCGTAACCTCCGCATGGCCAAGGATCGCGAAGAGTTTGACCGCTTCATGCGCGAAAAGAACGGTAACCGCCCGAACTACGGCGGCGACCAGAACAACGGGACGAACGTCTAGTTCCCTCCCGCTTATTGTCCTCCTGACGACTGGCGCCCCCTTGCGGGGCGCTTTTTTGTCGTCGGGGATCAGTTCGAATCAGCGATGATCGGCCCATGAACTTCCTGTTCCCCGCCAAGGCGCCGAAGGTGCCGGCCGCGACCACGCTCCTCATCGACGATGAGCCGGTCGAGATCACGGTGAAGGTGAGCCCGCGGGCGCGGAGCTATCGCCTCACCGTGCCGCATCACGGCAACCCGGTGCTGACGCTGCCCAAAACCGGACGCTGGCCGGAAGCCGAAGGCTTCCTCAACCGCCATCGCGGCTGGCTGGCGGCGCGGCTGAAGCGTAGCGCACCCCGCACCGCCTTTGCCGATGGCGAGGTGGTGCCGCTGCGCGGCGTCCCCCACCGTATCCACGCCACCGGCCGGCTGCGTGGCCGCGTGGAAGTGTCCGAGATCGATGGCGAGCTGTCGCTGCTGGTGCCGGGCGAAGCGGCACATATCCCGCGCCGGCTGACCGAATGGCTGAAGGCCGAGGCCCAGCGCGACCTGGCGGTGCGCTCCGACGTGCATGCGGCGGCGCTCGGGGTAGAGGTCAAATCGGTAGCGATGCGCAGCCAGGCCACCCGCTGGGGCTCTTGCTCCTCATCGGGCAAGCTCAACTACAACTGGCGGCTGATCCTCGCCCCGCCATTCGTGCTCGACTATGTCGCCGCCCACGAGGTGGCCCATCTCGTCCACATGAACCACTCGCCGAGCTTCTGGAAAACCGTCGAGAAGGCGCTGCCCGACATGACCAAGGGCAAGGCCTGGCTCAAGGCCCACGGCAAGGTGCTGATGGGGTACGGGCTGGAGTAGCTCCAGCCCCGGGGGCCTCAGCCCCCGAAGATATCGCCCAGGAGATCCACCAGTGTCCGCCTTGGCCGTTCGGTCTGCTGCTGTTCCATGGGCTGCAGCTGCTGCTGTTCCGTGCCAGGCTGGGTCATGGCGCCCGGCAGTTCGGCAACCGGAATGCCCTCGTGGGCCTTGGTCATGAACTGGCTCCAGATCTCCACCGGCACGTTGCCGCCAGAAAGCTTGGTGCCCACGTCGTCGTCGTTGCCGAGCCAGACGCCTGCCACCATGCGCGAGGTGTAGCCGACGAACAGCGCGTCGCGGGCCTTCTGGCTGGTGCCGGTCTTGCCGGCCATCGGCCAGCCGTTGAGCTGGGCCCGCTTGCCGGTACCGATTTCCACCGCCGCATGCAGCATGTCGTTCATTTCGGCAACGATATTGGGCTCGATCACCCGGCCCGGCCCGGCGGCGACAGCGTCATACAGCACCTTGCCGTCTGCCGTTTCGATGCGGGTGATGACATTGGCGATGACGCCGATGCCGCCATTGGCAAACGGCGCATAGGCCGCCGTCAGCTCGAGCAGCGAGACTTCCTGCGTGCCGAGCGCGATCGAGGGCACCGCCTGCAGCGGCGAGGAGATGCCCATGCGCATGGCGGCTTCCACCACCTTGTCGGGGCCGACATCGTTGGCGAGCAGCGCCGAGACGGTATTGCGCGACAGCGCCAGCGCCTGGCGCAGGGTCATGTCGCCGCCATACTTGCCGTCGGCATTCTCCGGCTTCCACCCACCGATATCGACCGGGCCGTCGGTGGCGATGGTGTCGGGCGTATAGCCCTTCTCCATGCCGGCCAGGTAGACGAACGGCTTGAAGGTTGAGCCCGGCTGGCGGCGCGCGGTGACGGCGCGGTTGAACTGGCTCTGCTGGTAGTCGACGCCGCCGACCAGCGCACGCACCGAGCCATCGACGTCCATGGCCACCAGGGCGCCCTGGGTGAACTTCATCTCGGCGCCGTGGTTGGCCACGGCTTCCTTCACCACGAACTCTGCTTCCTTCTGCAGGTCCCAGTTGATCGTGGTGTGAACGATCACGTCCTGTTTCACTTCGCCGAGATACGCGGTCATCAGGCTCTCGACCCAGTCGGCGACGTAGGATTCGCCGCCCACCACCTTGGTGCGCACCGTCTGGTTGGGGTCGATCGCGGCCGCCTTGCTCTCGGCCGGCGTGATGTAGCCTTCTTTGGCCATGGCGGCGAGCACCAGGCCCTGGCGGGTCTTCACCGCGTCGGAATTGCCCTGCGGGTTGAGTCGCGACGGCGCCTGCAGCGAGCCGGCGAGTATCGCCGCTTCGCCGAGTGACAGGTTGCGCGCCGATTTGCCGAAATAGCGCTGCGACGCCGCCTCGATGCCGTAGGACTCGTGGCCGAAGAACATGCGGTTGAGGTAGAGCTCGAGGATGTCGTCCTTGGAGTAGTTCTGCTCGAGCCAGACGGCGAGCAGCGCTTCCTGCACCTTGCGGCCCAGCGTCTGGTCGGGGGTGAGGAAGAGGTTCTTGGCCACCTGCTGGGTGATGGTGGAGGCACCGCGGGTGACTTCACCGGCCTGGACGCTTTCGAGCGCCACGGAGACAAGGCCGACCACGTCGATGCCGAAATGGTCGTAGAAGCGTCGGTCCTCGATGGCGACGAACGCCGCCGGCACATAATAGGGCAGCTCGCGCAGCGATACCGCTTCGCCGCCGGTCTTGCCGCGGTTCGAGATCAGCTGGCCGTTGGCCGCGACGATGCGGATATTGGCGGCGCGGTCCGGCACCTTCCAGGTGTCGGACGAGGGCAACTGCACAGCGTAATAGACCACCACTGCGCCCAGGGCGAGGGCGCCCCAGATGCCGAGGATGAAGAGCCAGGAGATGAGCTTCCAGATGACGCCGAACAGCGTCAGCGGCCGCCGCTCGCGCCGGCCGCCACGGGTCTTCTTGGCCTTCGGCGCACGTCCGCCCGGGGCCTTGCCGCGCGGCGCGCGGGTGCTGCGCTCGTCGTCGACGCGAATGTCGCCATCATCGAAACCCGGTTCGATGCGGGCGCCGCGGGCGACCTTTTTCGCTGGTGCGGGTCGATCCGAACGCGTGCCCTTCTTGGGCGTGGCGCCGACGCGGTCTTCCGGCGAAACGTGAAAGTCCATGTAAAGGGCCCCGGCATTCTTTCTGCGCATGGCGAGTGTCCGGAAGCCGGTCCCCTGTCGAGGGGCGGCACGCGGACGCCATTGGGCATCCGACCGTCTCGCCAAGCCCAAGCCAACCCGAAATTCCAGTCTGGATTCCAAGTCTTCGGCCAGCGCGGTCCCCTTGGCTATCCAGTCTAAATGTGGCCGGTTTATGTGGGCTTAAGCAGGCTGGTTATGCACTGTTGCGGGTGAGAGACAGGTCGATCGCACGCAAGTCCTCGAGGCTGCCGACATGCGGATCGCCGCCGGCATCGTAGCCGGACCGCGCCGCTTCAATGCCGCGGCGGTTGTCATGCACCCAGGCCGAAAGCGCCTTGAGCGTCGGATGGAGGCTGCGGCCCATCTCGGTGAGTTCGTAATCCACCCGTGGCGGCACGGTGGGGTAGATGGTCCGCTTCACCAGTCCGTCGCGCTCCAGCCCCTTCAGCGTTAGTGTCGCCAAAGTTCTGCAGGCGTACGGCCTTCATGGGTTGGTCCTTTTCGCGGGGTGGGAGGGAAGCCGCTGCCGCGTCGCTCGGCGTCGAGACCTTCACCCTCGGCAGCACGCCGGCGCAGAAGTTCGATGGGGCGGTCGACACCGAGGGCGGCGAAATCGCCGGGTCACTGTTCGGACTGGTCAAGGATGGCGGCACCGTCGCCGCAATCGCCGGGCTGCCCGAGAGCGCTCCGACCGATGGCAAGGTCAACGCTGTCGGCGTCTATGGTACCGCCGACGCTGCCGATCTCGCCGTGCTGCTCGATGCGGCGGCCAAAGGCGATCTCAGCATCCCGGTCGGCAAGCGCCTGCCGCTCGCCGAAATCGGCGAAGGCCACGGGCTCTATGCCTCGGGTCAGGCGGGCGGCAAGATCGTCTTCGTGCTCTGACGAACGTCAGCCGGCCGAGGTGAGGTCGCCAGTCTTCAGGCGCGCCACATCCCGCAGCGGTGGCGCGCCGAAGGTGCGGGCGTACTCGCGACTGAACTGGCTGGGGCTGTCGTAACCGACGCGGTGGCCGGCGGTCGCCGCGTCGAGCGCTTCCGACAGCATCAGCCGACGCGCTTCCTGCAGCCGCAGCTGCTTCTGGTACTGCAGCGGGCTCATCGCCGTCACCGCCTTGAAATGGAAATGCAGCGCCGAGGGGCTCATCCGCGCCTCGATGGCCACCGTCTCGATGGCAAAGCTGTCGCGGAAGTTGGACTTGATCCAGCCGATGGCGCGATTGACCTGCTGCAGCCGGCTCTCGGCCAGCGCGATCTGTTGCAGCTTGGTCGCCTGGTCGGAGCGCAGCAGCCGGTAGAGGATCTCGCGCTTGATCATCGGGCCCAGCACCGCGAGGTCCTGCGGCCGTTCGAGCAGCTTCACCAGCCGGATGGCCGCATCGAGCAGTTCGGGCATGATCGGGCTGACCGTGACGCTCGGCTCGGCATCGGCTGCCGCGGCTGCGGTCACGCCGCCGACCTCGATCAGCAGCGCGCCGATCTCGGCGGCATCGAGTTCCAGCTTCACGCAGAGGTACGGCTCCTCCGGCGTCGCTTCGACCACCTGGCCGATCACCGGCGTATCGACCGAGACGACGAGGAAGTTCGACGCGTCGTAATTCATCACCCGATCACCGGCGATGACGCGCTTTCGCCCCTGCGCCACGATGCACAGCGCCGGGTGGTGCACGGCATGCATCGGCTCGGACGGATGCGAGATCCGCACCAGCGACATGCCTTCGATCGGCGTTGCCTGAATACCATCGGACGTTGCGAACTGTGCAATCGCCGCTTTGAGTTCGTCCATGCGATCCATGGCCAATTCCTTCATTCTGCGTGCGAGATACATAGCAGTTCGCGTGCACGAGTCACCATCGATCACGACGTTTTGGAGGATTGTGCAATCACTCTGGAGGATCGGTCTACCGCTCCGGGGCTCCCGTGAGCGATATAGCTGTCACCGCGGATGGACGAACATCGGCGGCAGAAAGCGAGGACCCCAAATGAACATCGATCTTTCCAACATCGCCCGGACCCTGCAGCCCGCGGCCATCCTCGCCATCACCAACAAGCTTCTGAAGCAGGTGAACGCGACGCCGCGGCGGCCCCGCCGCGAGCGGCGGAGCATGAATGGCTAGGCGCCGGATCGTCGCGACGTTCGCCGGCGCGGTGCTGATCGCCGCGCTTGCGCTGGTCGCAGGCATCACCTTCGGCCTGCCACAGGCAGGCCGGCACACCGCCGCCGCTTATGGAGTTTCACAGATGCACACCAAGCACGACTACATCGGGCTGTGGGTCACCGAGGACGGCGAGATCCGCCAGGCGCTCCTGCCCAATGGCCGCTACATCGAAGCCCGCGGCCATCTCGAGGTCGCCTATCAGGGCGACTATCGCATCGAGGGCGACCACATCGAGTATCGCGACGACACCGGCTTCTCGGCCGATGGCGATTTCATCGGCGGCGTGCTCTATCACGCCGGCATGGTGATGTACGCGCGGGACTGACCCGGTCCCGCGCTGCAACGAAAAAAGGCCCGCCAACCGGCGGGCCTTTGCTTTTCGAGGTGGTCGAACTAGACGATGCCGCCGCCACCCGCAGCAACCGCCGGGCGGACGGCCGCGACGCGCTGGCGATACCCAGCCCTGCGATAAGCCGCGATCGGGTCGATCGCCCCGTTCGCATCGAGACGGGCCTTGGCGAGGATCGGTTCGACATCGGTGCGGAACGCCGTCTTCAGCGTCTCCGACGCCATCAGCGCGTCGTCGCTCTGCTGGTATCCCTCCAGCGCGTTGCGGTCGACCAGCAGCGCCAGCGCATAGGCGCGCCGCACTTCGTTGGCTGAGCGGATCAGCGACTCGATCGGGTCGGTGACATTGTGGCTCTGGTCCAGCATGTGCGCCGGCTCGAACCCGTCGGCCTTGCGCAGCTCGGCATCGACCAGTTCGTTGAACACCAGGAACAGCCGGTACGGGTCGATCGAGCCGGTGTCCAGGTCGTCGTCACCGTATTTGCTGTCGTTGAAGTGGAAGCCGCCAAGCTTCTTGAACTGGATCAGCCGGGCAACGATCATCTCGATGTTGACGTTCGGCGCATGGTGGCCGAGGTCGACGAGGCACTGCGCCTGGTCCCCGAGTTCGGTGGCGATCAGGTAGTTGGTGCCCCAGTCCTGCACCACCGTCGAGTAGAACGCCGGCTCGTACATCTTGTGCTCGGTGAAGAGCTTCCAGTCAGCGGGCAGGTCGGCGTAGATCGCCTTCATGGCGTCGAGATAGTACTCGAACACCTTGGTGAAATTGACTTGGCCGGGGAAGTTCGAGCCGTCGCCGATCCACACCGTCAGCGCCTTCGAGCCGATGGTCTTGCCGATCTCGATACACTCGAGATTGTGCTCGATCGCCTGCTGGCGAGTTTCCTTGGCGTAGTTCGCGAGCGAGCCGAAGCGGTAGGAGTGCTTCTGGCCCGGCGCATCGGAGAAAGTGTTGGAGTTCATCGCATCGAACCCCAGCCCGAAGCGCGAGGCCGCCTGCTTCAGCCGGTTGGCATCGGCCTTATCCCACGGAATATGCAGCGAGACATTCGGCGTGGCGCGGGTCAGCTGGTTGATCACCGAGCAGTCCTCGAGCTTGTCGAAGATGTCGCGCGGCTCGCCGGTGCCCGGGAACTTCGCAAACCGCGTGCCACCGGTGCCGACGCCCCAGGAGGGGACGGCGACGGTGAAGGCGCTGACCTTCTTGAGAATCGCGTCGATATCGATGCCACGCCGGCTGAGTTGCTCGCCGAGATGCGCGTAGTCCGAGTCCAATGCCTTACGGTTGGCATCATTGGTCTGGTCGACCACGGACTGGTCGATGAGTTGGTCGGTCATGCTTCCTCCCTAAGCGCGCTGACGGGTCAGCGCGTAAAGCTCTGCGCGTTGCCCGCGTCGACGTTGATGATGTTGCCGGTCGATTTTGCCGACATGTCGGAGGCCAAGAAGTAGATCGCCTCCGCGATATCCTCGGGGAACACGCTCAGCTTGAGCATGGAGCGCTGGCGATACATTTCCTCGAGCCCCTCCTTGTCGGTCTTGTAAGTCGAGGCGCGCTGTTCGAGCCACTCGCCAGCCCAGATCTTGGAGCCACGCAGCACCGCGTCCGGGTTCACCACATTGACGCGGATCTGCTCGGACGCGCCTTCCAGCGCGAGGCAGCGGGCAAGGTGGATTTCGGCCGCCTTGGCAGTGCAATAGGCCGCGGCATTCGGCGACGCGGCAAGCCCGTTCTTCGACGCCACGAACACCACGTTGCCGCCGAGCTTCTGCGCCCGGAACATGCGGAAGGCTTCCCGGCTGACGAGGAAGTAACCCGTCGACAGGATGTCCATGTTCTTGTTCCAGAGCTCCAGCGTCGTCTCCTCGATCGGCGCCGACGACGCCAGCCCGGCATTGGAGACGAGGATGTCGATACCGCCGAACTCCACCGCGGTCTCCGCAAAGCCTGAGATGACAGCCTCTTCCCTGGTGACGTTGAGGTTCACCGGCCGGACGAAGTCCTTGCCGAACACCTTGCCCAGTTCCTCGTTCGCCGCGGCCAGCGCCGTCTCGTCGATATCGGCGAGCACCACGCACGCACCCTCGCGCAACAGCCGCACCGCGGTTGCCTTGCCGATGCCGCCGGCGCCGCCGGTGACCAGCGCAATGTGCCCGGCCAGCGACTTCGGCTTCGGCATGCGGGAGAGCTTGGCTTCCTCGAGCAGCCAATACTCGATGTCGAACGCTTCCTGTTCTGCCAGCCCCTGATAGGTCGAAACCGCAGATGCTCCCCGCATCACATTGATGGCATTGACGTAGAACTCACCCGAAATGCGGGCCGTCGCCTTGTCCTTGGCGAAGGTGAACATGCCGACGCCCGGCATCAGGTAGACCACGGCGTTGGCATCGCGGATCGCGGGGCTGTCCGGGTGCTTGCAGCGGTTGTAGTAGCCCTCGTAGTCGGCGCGGTAATCCGCCGTCGCCTTCTCGAGCCCTGCCACCACCGCATCGATATCGGGCTTTGCCGGATCGAATTCGATCACCAGCGGCCGGATTTTTGTCCGCAGGAAATGGTCGGGGCACGAGGTGCCCAAGGCCGCCAGCGGCTTCAGGTCTTTCGAGCCCACAAACTCCAGCACCGCGGCGCTGTCGTCGAAATGCCCCAGCATCTTGAACTCGTTGGAGATCAGCCCGCGGATCCTGGGCATCAGCCGCGCTGCGATCGCCCGACGGTCGGCCGCCGGCAGCGGCGCCACCACCTGGCCGCCAAACGCCGCCTTGCCCGCGGTTTTCGTCTCAAACCAGGCGATCGCCTTGTTGATCGTGTTGATGGTCTGCTCGTAGCACTCATTGGGCGTGTCGCCCCAGGTGAACAGCCCGTGGCTCTCGAGGATCACGCCCTTCGCGCCGGGATTTTCGAGACAGAATTTCTCCAGCCACAGCCCGAGCTCGAACCCCGGCCGCTTCCACGGCAGCCAGCCGATCTCGTCGCCGAAAATCTCCTTGGTCAGTGCCTTGCTATCCTCGCTCGCTGCGATCGCGATGATCGCATCGGGGTGCATGTGGTCGACAAAGGCGTGCGGCACATAGGCGTGCAGCGGCGTATCGATCGAGGCGGCGCGCGGGTTCAGGTTGAACGTCGCGTGCGGCAGGTAGCCGACCATCTCGTCCTCGTGCGCGAGCCCGCGATAGAGCCCCTTCAGCGCGCGCAGCTTGTCCATATAGAGCGTCGAGAAGCCGTCGAGCTTGATCGAGGCCGAGTCGCCGCCCGAGCCCTTCACCCACAGCACCTCGACGTCCTGCCCCGTCAGCGGATCCTTCTGGAAGATCTTCGACGAGGTATTGCCGCCGCCATAGTTGGTGACGCGCTTGTCCGAGCCCAGAATGTTGGAGCGGTAGACCAGCCGTTCCGGCTCGGTCATCCCTGCCGCCTTGGCATCGTCCCAAAGGTTTTGCAGGCGCGCTGGCGCGGTCCCCGACATGATATTCCTCCCGAAGGCATTGGTCCTGATTTGGTATCGGACATGCCTCCGAAGGGCTGGCGCTGTCAATCAGAAACACTCAATAACAATCAGAGTTGGGCCGAAAGTCGCACTCTCTGCGGTGTAATGATTGACACTGACGGGTTTTGGTGAAATTGAGGCAGTAAGGGAGAAGACTTTGCACGAAACCGAGCGACACAGGGTCATTCTGGCCGCGGTCCAGGCGCGCCCGCTGGCGACGGTGGCCGATCTGGTGGACATCACCGGCACGTCGGAAGCCACCATTCGCCGCGATATCGCTGCCCTGCACGTGCAGGGCCGGCTGCGCCGTGTCCGCGGCGGCGCCGAGGCCATCAACCCGCCCGAGCAGGGCAGCCTGATGGGCCGCCCCTTCTCGGTCAACGAAACCATCAATATCGGCGCCAAGCGTGCTATCGCCCGCGCTGCCGCCGATCTCTGCAAGGACGGTGAGCCGATCATCATCAATGGTGGCACCACCACCTACCAGATGGTGCACTACCTGACGGGCCGCCGGCTCTCGGTGTTCACCAACAGCTTCGGCATCGCCGAGCACCTCTTGCACAACTCGCGCAACAGCGTCGTCATTCCCGGCGGCACCGTCTATCGCGAGCAGAACGTCATCCTCTCGCCGTTCGGCGGCGTGGTCGCCTCGCACTTTTACGCCAAGCGCATGTTCATCGGCTGCCAGGGTCTCGGCCAGCACGGCCTGATGGAAGCCGACCCGATGGTGGTGCAGTCCGAGCTGGCGCTGATCGGGCAGGCCGAAGAGCTGATCGTCCTGGCAGACTCCTCGAAGTTCGAGGGGCGCTCCAGCCTGATCCTGTGCGGGCTCGATCGCATCTCCATGGTCATCACCGATAGCGGAATCCGCGACGAGGATCGCACCATGCTGGAGAAAGCTGGTGTCGGCCTCACCGTGGTCGATGCCGCCATAGAGACTAACGAGAACAACAAATCCCAATCGGTCGCCTGACCGGCTGGCAATAACGACTAACAACCGCTCAGGGAGGATTATCATGAGCCTATTGAAGAAACTGGCCGTCGCAACGGCGCTGACCGCAGTGCTGCTGTCGGCCCCCGCCGCGCTCGCCCAGACCAAGATCGCACTGGTCGTGAAGTCGCTCGGCAACGGCTTCTTCGATGCCGCCAACAAGGGCGCGCAGGAAGCGGCCAAGGAACTCGGCGACGTCGAGGTGATCTACACCGGCCCGACCACGGCGACCGCCGAAGGCCAGATCGAGATCATCAACTCGCTGATCGCCCAGAACGTCAACGCCATCGCGATTTCTGCCAACGATCCGGACGCTCTGGTTCCCGCGCTCAAGAAGGCGATGGAACGCGGCATCACTGTGATCAGCTGGGACTCGGGCGTTGCCGCCGACGGTCGCCAGGTTCACCTCAACCCGTCCGATACCAACCTGATCGGCGAGACCATCCTGAAGCTCGCTGCCGACTACCTGCCGGATGGCGGCGACGTTGCGATCCTTTCGGCCTCCTCCACTGCCACGAACCAGAACGCCTGGATCGAAGCAGCCAAGAAGGTGCAGCCGGAGAAGTTCCCCAAGCTCAACATCGTCGCCACCGTTTACGGCGATGACGACTCGGTGAAATCCACCAACGAAGCCAAGGGCCTGATCGCCTCCTACCCGAACCTCAAGGCGATCATCGCGCCGACCACCGTCGGCGTCGTTGCCGCCGCGCAGGTGGTGACCGACGACAACCTGATCGGCAAGATCAACGTCACGGGCCTCGCCCTGCCGTCCGAGTTCAAGCAGTTCATCGACAACGGCGCTTCGCAGGCCGTGGCGCTGTGGAACCCGATCGACCTCGGCTACTCGGCCGTGCAGATCGCCTACCAACTCGCGACCAAGAAGGTTGAGGCCAAGCCCGGCGCCACCATCTCGATCGGCCGCGTTGGCTCGATCACGCTGGACGACACCAACTCGGCCGCCATGGCTGCACCGTTCGAGTTCAACAAGTCGAACATCGAAGAGTTCTCGAAGATCTACTGAGGTCTCTGACCCGGGCCCGGCGGCGCTCGCGCTGCCGGGCTTTCTGTTTCCACACCCACGGTGTCACCCCGGCGCAGGCCGGCGCCCATCCCGAGGTTCCACCACCCACGCCGACAGCCGCATCTCAGGCTGGATCCCGGCCTTCGCCGGTATGACATCGGTGAATGGGTTGGCAAAGAGTACAATGCCCAGCATGCCCGAACCCAAGCTCTCCCTTTCCGGCGTCACCAAGTCCTTCCCCGGCGTGCGGGCGCTGCACGAGGTGAGCCTCGAGCTCTATCCGGGCCAGGTTACCGCGCTGATCGGCGAGAACGGCGCCGGCAAGTCCACCCTGGTGAAGGTCCTCACCGGCATCTACCAGCCGGACGCTGGCGAGATCGTGCTCGACGGCAAGCCGGTGCACTTGAGCTCCGCCCACAAGGCGTTCGAGCTCGGCATCACCGCCATCCACCAGGAAACCGTGCTGTTCGACGATCTCAGCGTGGCTGAGAACATCTATCTGGGCCATGCGCCCAAGACCCGCTTCGGCACCATCGACTGGACGCTGATGCGGAAGAACGCCCGCCAGGTGCTTGATGACATGGGCGCCGGCCACATCGATGCCGAAACGCGGCTGCGCGACCTGTCGATTGCCAACAAGCACCTCGTCGCCGTCGCCCGCGCCATGTCGATCGACGCCGAAGTGGTGATCATGGACGAGCCGACCGCGGCGCTCTCCCACAAGGAGATCGAGGACCTGTTCGTCCTGATCGAACTGCTGAAGGAGGACGGCAAAGCGGTGCTGTTCATCAGCCACAAGTTCGACGAGATCTACCGCATCGCCGATCGCTTCGCCGTGTTCCGCGATGGCGAGATGATCGGCAAGGGCCTGATCGACGAGACGCTGCAGAACGACATCATCCGGATGATGGTCGGCCGTTCGGTCGATCACATATTCCCAGAGCGCGCGCCGACCATCGGGGAGCCCGTGCTGAAGCTCGATGGCCTGAGCCATCCCACCGAATTCGACGATATCGGCTTCGAACTGCGCCGCGGCGAGATCCTCGGTTTCTATGGCCTCGTCGGCGCCGGCCGCTCCGAGGTGATGCAGGCGATCTTCGGGCTGACCAAAACTTCGCGCGGCTCGATGACGCTCGACGGCGCGACGTTCGATCCCCAATCGCCGGCCGACGCCATTGAGGCCGGCATCGTCTATGTGCCCGAGGAGCGCGGCAAGCAGGGCGTGGTGGTCGACCGGCCGATCGTCCAGAACGTCTCGCTGCCGTCGCTGAAAAAGACCTCGCGCCAGGGCTTCCTGCAGATGGCCGAGGAGTTCGCGCTGACCCGCAAATACACCGAGCGGCTGGACCTCCGCGCCGCCTCGCTCAGCCAGAATGCCGGCACGCTCTCCGGCGGCAACCAGCAGAAGGTGGTGATCGCCAAGTGGCTCGCGACGCAACCCAAGGTGATCATCCTCGACGAGCCGACCAAGGGCATCGACATCGGCAGTAAGGCCGCCGTCCACGCGTTCATGGCGGAGCTGGTGGCCGGGGGGTTGGCGGTGATCATGGTGTCGTCCGAACTGCCCGAAGTGATGGGCATGTCCGACCGCATCGTGGTGATGCGCGCCGGGCGGATCGACGCCATCCTCGACAACAAGGACCTCACCGCCGACGGCCTGGTCAAGCGTGCCATCGGCGCCCATGAGGTGGCAGCATGAACCGCATCCTCAGGCTTCGCGAGTTCTGGCTCGCCATCGGCATCGCGGTGATGATCGGCGCCATCGCCACCCGCGCGCCGAGCTTTGCCGCGCCGGCCAATCTCGCCGACATCTTCAACAACACCGCCATCCTGATGATCCTGGCGCTCGGCCAGATGGTGGTGATCCTGACCCGCTCGATCGACCTGTCGATCGCTGCCAATGTCGCGCTCTCCGGCATGGTGATCGCGCTGCTCAATTCCACCATGCCGTGGATCCCGGTGCCGCTCGTGATCCTCGCGGCGCCGCTGATCGGGCTGGCGCTCGGCGCGGTCAACGGCTTCCTCGTCTGGAAGCTCGATATCCCGGCGATCGTCGTGACGCTCGGCACCCTCACCATCTATCGCGGCACCACCTTCCTCGTTGCCGGCGGGCAGTGGGTGAACGCCGCCGAGATGACGCCCGACTTCATCGGAATCACCCGCATTGAGCTCGTCGGCCTGCCGCTGCTCAGCTGGTTCGCCATCGTCATCGCCGCAGTGTTCTACGTGGTGATGACCCGCACCCCGATCGGCCGCTCGATCTATGCCATCGGCGTCAACCCGACGGCCTCGGTCTATGCCGGCATCAATGTGGGCCGCACCAAGTTCATCGCCTTCTGCATTTCCGGGCTCGTCGCCGGGCTTTGCGGTTATCTCTGGGTGTCGCGCTACGTCATCGCCTCGTCCGAGACGGCGGTGGGCTACGAGCTGCAGGTGATTGCTGCCTGTGTCATCGGCGGCGTTTCGATCGCCGGCGGCGTCGGCACGGTGGGCAGCGCGCTGCTCGGCGCGCTGTTCCTCGGCGTCATCAACTCGGCTTTGCCGGTGATCGGCGTCTCGCCGTTCTGGCAGATGGCCATTTCCGGCGCCGCGATCATCCTCGCCGTCGTCCTCAACGCCCGCGCCGGCCGCAAGACCGGCCGCATCATCCTCAAGCGGGCGGAGGCCGTCGCACCATGAACGACCAGACCCCGGCCACGCGCCACATCCCCGACCGGCTCGATAACCCGCTGCGTTCGGCGCTGTTCAGCTGGCCTAGCCTGCTGCTGGTGGTCGCCCTGGCGATCTTCATCGCCAACTCGCTGGCCTCGCCCTATTTCCTCTCGCCCTGGTCGCTCAGCGACGCGACCTTCAACTTCACCGAGAAGGCGCTGATCGCGCTCGCCATGGCGCTGCTGATCATCTCGGGCGAGATCGATCTTTCGGTCGCTGCGATCATCGCGCTGGCCTCGACCGCCATGGGCTTCGCGCTGCAGTTCGGCGTCGATACGCCGGGGCTGGTCGCCATCGGCATCGGCACGGGGCTGATCTGCGGCGCCTTCAACGGCTTCCTCGTCACCCGGCTGGGGCTGCCCTCGATCGTCGTCACCATCGGCACGATGAGCCTGTTCCGCGGCATCAGTTTCATCGTTCTGGGCGACCAGGCCTTCAAGGGGTACCCGGCGAGCTTCGCCTTCTTCGGCCAGGGCTATGTCTGGTGGGTGGTGTCGTTCGAGTTCCTGCTCTTCCTCGCCGCCGCCGCCATCTATTACGTCGTGCTGCACCGGACGAGCTTCGGCCGCCGCATCTTCGTCATCGGCAATAACGCCACGGCCGCACAGTTCTCGGGCGTCCGCGTCGAGCGGGTGAAGTTCGTGTTGTTCTGCCTCACCGGGCTGATGGCCGGCATCGCCTCGGTGCTGTTGACCAGCCGGCTCGGTTCGACCCGGCCGTCGATCGCCCAGGGCTGGGAGCTCGAGGTCATCACCATGGTAGTGCTCGGCGGCGTCTCCATTCTCGGCGGCGCCGGCTCGATCATCGGCGTGGTGATCGCCGCGTTCATCATGGGGCTTGTAACGTTCGGCCTGGGGCTCTTGAATGTCCCCGGAATCGTCATGTCGATCTTCATCGGACTGCTGCTCATCGTGGTGATCGCCCTCCCCATCGTCTACCGGATGATCCGCAAGTGACCTGTCACAAGGTCGGGGTCATCGACATTGGCAAGTCCAATGCGAAAGTGGCTGTCGTCGATCTCGACACCCGCACCGAGATCGCCGTGCGCAAGCGGCCCAATTCCGTGCTCCGCGATGGGAAGTATCCGCATTTCGACATCGACGGGCTCTGGGATTTCGTCATTGGCGCGTTGCGCGAACTGAACGCCGAGATCCCCTTCGACGCGCTCAGCGTCACCACCCACGGTGCCTCCGCCGCGCTGATCGATGCCGATGGCGAGCTGGCCCTCCCGGTGCTCGACTACGAGTTCGCCGGCCCCGACCAATTCTGGGCCGAGTACGACCGGGTCCGGCCGAATTTCTCCGAGAGCTTCACCCCGCGGCTGCCTGGTGGGCTCAACCTCGGGGCTCAGCTCTTCTGGCAAGCCCACGTATTTCCAGCCGAATTCGCCCGCACCAAGTGGATCCTGCCCTATCCGCAATACTGGTCGTTCCGCCTCACGGGCGTCGCCGCCGCCGAGATCACCTCGCTCGGCTGCCACACCGACCTGTGGGATTTCACCACCGACCTCTACTCCTCGCTGGTGATGAAACAGGGGTGGCTCGACAAGTTCCCCGAAGTCCGCCCCGCCTCCGATGTCCTCGGCGTCACCCTCCCTGCGGTGACCGCCGCGCTGGGACTGAAGCGCCCGCTGCCGGTCTATTCCGGCATCCACGATTCCAACGCTTCGCTGCTGCCGCACCTGCTCGAGCGCGACCCGCCCTTCGGCCTCGTCTCCACCGGCACCTGGGTGATCGTGGCGTCGCCCGGCGGCGATATCGATCACCTCGATCCGGCCCGCGATTGCCTCGCCAATATCGATGCAATGGGACGTCCGGTGCCTTCATCGCGCTTCATGGGCGGCCGAGAGTTCGAGATGCTGACGACGCCGCGCGAACCCTCAGCCGAAGCAATCGAGCGGGTGCTCCGCGAGCGCATCACCCTCACCCCGTCAGTGGTGCAGGGCTCGGGCCCGTTCCCCAACCGGCAGGCGCAGTGGACCGTGCCGCGCGACCAGTTGAGCGATGACGAGGTCTACGTCGCCACCTCGTTCTACCTGGCGATGATGACCGCCGAATGCCTAACGCTGACCGGCGCCGAGAACCACACCGTGGTCGAGGGCCCGTTCGCCGGCAACGGGCTCTATCTGCGGATGCTGGCGGCAGCGACTGGGCGTCCGGTGGAGCCGGTGAAGCGCAGTGCGACCGGCACCTCGATTGGAGCAGGCTTGCTGGCGCGGATGGATCGGCCGCTTGCCGATGGCCATGCGCCGGTTCTGGTGGAGAGCGATGCTGCTGCCGCCGCCTATGCGTTGGACTGGCAGAAGTTCATGAACTAAGGGGCCCCTAACGGGACCCCTTGTCAGGCTTGCGGACGCAATGCGTCGCGCACTGCCGCCTCGGCAGCTTCGATGCTCTCGAAGATCTGGCCATCCACTCCGAACGCGTCGAACTTGACGGCGAGGAAGCGGAAACCTGCATCGAGCGCAACCAGAACACCCTTCGGCTCGCCATCGACATCGACGGCTATGGGCTTGGCGCTATGTGGCTTTTCGAACGGGGCATGCTGCATGGAATGACCTCCATCGGCACGTCTCTAGGGACGGCCGGGGTGTTACCTGAACTGTGAGACGAATGGGTGACAGAGGTCACATTCGTTGGGGTCGGTAACACCCGTTGGAGCGATCTACCCATTTACCAATAAGCCCGGTTTGGAGAGTGGTGCGAATTGCGATGTGCATGTTCGTCTCCTTCCGGCGGCCATCGGCCTGGGTGATTCCAATGAGGGCGAGAATAGCTCGTCGCCCGCAGCTTTTCTGTGGCGAACCTGAGTCCGCCATCTGGTGGTTATACGGCGTCGGCTGCCGCAGGTCTATCCGGCTTTCGTCGTCGATCTCGTAAACATAGGCGGGCCACGGCCGCTTCGCCAGCCCGGCGCGTTCCAAACCGCTAGCATCAAAGTGAAATTTCCTGCCCATTAGATTTGATCGGACGAAAAGCTCGGCGCGTCGTCATGGCCGCCGCAACGGTTGCTACCAAAGTATGCCAGCGTGATGGAAGCCTTGGGCTTCCTGCCTTGAAATCGATTGCATAATCTGTTGAGCTACGCCTGAGCGGATCTGGGGAGCATCGCCGCTCACCCAATATGCCTCGCAAGAAGGCATCATCCGCTCGAGGGAGGACATCGTTGGCCGATACGGAAACGCGCGATAAGAAGCGCGCCAAAGGTCGTCGCCCTCTTGGCGTTGACGGCGCCATCAAGCCGGGCGGCAAGCCCACCTTGCGCACCATTGCAGAGATGACCGGCCTCGCGATCACCACGATTTCGCGTGCGCTCAACAATGCGCCGGAACTGTCGGAGGAAACCCGCGTTCGGGTGCAGAAGATCGCGGCCGAAATCGGCTACGTCCCCGACCGCACGGCCCTGCGGCTGAAGACCGGGCGCACCCACGTCATTGGCCTGATCCTCGATCCGCACGACGAAATCCTCGGCTTCGGCCAGTCGATGGTCTCGGGGCTGACGGCGGCGCTGCGCGGCACGCCCTACCACCTCGTCATCACGCCGACCTACGCCAATGCCTCGCCGCTCGACCCGATCCTCTACATCCTCCGCAACAAGGCGGCCGATGGGGTGATCTTCTCGCGCACCGAGCCCGACGACGACCGGGTGAAGCTGCTTATGGAGGAGAACTTCCCCTTCGTCTCGCACGGGCGCACGGCGTTCCCGTCGCCGCACCCCTATGTCGACTATGACAACTATGCCTTCGCCCATCACGCGGTGATGCGGCTCAAGGCCAAGGGCTGCCGCAAGGTGACGATCATCCTGCCGCCCGACCGTTTCAGCTTCGGCTATCACCTGCGCGATGGCTTCATGGCGGCAATCAACGAGACCGGGCTCGCTTACGAGATCATCGACGGCGCCACGCTCGACAACACCGCCGACGAAATCCGCCTCGCCACCATGCGGCGGATCGCCCAGCCCGACGCGCCGGACGGATTCATCTGCACCGGCGACGCCGCTGCCCTATCGATCATGGCGGGCATCACCGATGCCGGCCGTCAGATCGGCAATAACGTGCAGATGGTGGTGAAGCAGACTTCCGGCATCTTCAGCCAGGTGCGGCCCAAGGTCGACGCGATCTTCGAGGACACCGCGCTCGCCGGCAAGCAGATGGGTGAACTGCTGCTCCGACGGATTAATGGCGAAGCAGCGGAGAATCTGCAGATTTTGCACGAACCGGAGATCTGGTTCTGAGGGCGGCGGCCTGATCTCGAGATGGGCCCCGGCACAAGGGCGGCGTGACATCGAGGGTGTTGATAGAGCGGTGCTGCACTGCATTGACGCTTAGCCGTCGGTTCCGCGCTGCTGCGCCAGGGCCATGGCGAAAACGCCGTTGCCCACACTCCAGTCCGAGTAGTCGTTCTCATGGGCGAAGATGAAGACGTCCTTCGGGGAGACGGCCGCCCGGGCTTCGAGATTTTCCACAATTGCGGCATAGAGCGCCCGCTTCATCGCATCGCTCCTGCCCCGCCGCATGGTGATCTCGACCACGATCAGCGCGTCGGAACGGGCAATGCCATTAAAGCCACGGTCGAAGAAGAAGTCCTGATCGCGATACTCGTTGACGAGGTTGAACAACTCGTCCCTGGGCATGCCGATGCTGTCGACCAGGGCGACATGAATGCCCTCAACGATATGACGCTTGCGCGCGGGATCCATTCCGAAGGGGACGGCGGTTCTGACGAAGGGCATGGCTCAACCTGACACGTTGCAATGCTGGCTGAATTATCACAGTGCTGTCGCCGTACATATTGACACCTTGGCCGCTTCATTGTGAGCTCGAGTCACAATGAGACTTCAAAGAAACCTGCCCCTCGCGGCCCTGCGCGCTTTTGAAGCCGCCGCGCGCCATGGCCAGCTGACCGCCGCAGCCGAGGAGCTCGCGGTGACGCATGGGGCGGTCAGCCGCCATGTCAGCCATCTCGAAGTGCTTATTGGAACGCCGCTTTTCGAGGGGTCGCGCAATCGTCCGACGTTGACAGCGGAAGGCCGCGTCTTCGGCTTCGCGCTCACCGCCGCCTTCGACCAGATGGAGGACGCGCTGCGCATCATTGCCAAGAGCGATGATACGATACTGGATGTGGGGTGCCTCAGCACTTTCGCGATGCGCTGGCTCATCCCCCGCCTGCATGATTTCGCGGCACGATATCCGCGCTATGACGTGCGCCTCGCCACCGACGACAGGCCGGTCCGCACCCCAGTCGATGCGCAGATCCTGGTGGTGCCGCCGGACGCGCCGACCCCGGAAAATGCCAGCCTGCTGTTTCACGAAAAAATCGGCATGGTCCTTGCGCCATCGATGGCCGATGTGGCGGGGTTGCCGCGCCTGGAGACCCAGACGCGCAGCCAGATCTGGCAAGATTGGGCGCGCCTCGCCGGTGAGCCTCGGCAGGACAATGCCGGCGCGATCCGAACGTTCGACCATTATCATCTGACCATCGAGGCGGCGTTGAATGGTCTCGGTGCGGCAATCGTACCGTGGCATCTCATTGCCGAGGATGTGACGCGCGGCCGGCTGCTGGCGCCTCGCGGCTTTCTGGACAGCAATTATCGCTATGTCGTGAGGGTCGACCGGCCTGGGAGACGGAAGACGGAACATTTCGTGGCCTGGCTGAGAGAAGCCGTCGCCAATTTCCCATCCCCACCACCTCAGGCCTAGTCTGAGTTACCGCCCGCCCTCGATCTTGCGGTGACGCTGGTTCACGCCGCCCTTGCCGTATGGATAGTCGGCGATCTCCGGCGCGCTGGCGTCCGTCAGCTTCTGCGTGTTCTCGGCATCGAGCTTGAGACCAGCGGCAGCGAGATTGTCCGCCAGCTGTTCCCGCGTACGTGCCCCCAGAATCACCGAGGTCACCGCCGGGCGGTCGGCGAGCCAGGCGAGGGCGACCTGCGCCATCGACACGCCGAGGGTGTCGGATACGTCCTGCAGCACGCCGATGATCCGCCAGGTCCGCTCCTGCGCATTGCGCGGGCCGTAGGACTCGGAGCCGCGGTTCGGGTTCTCGCCGAGACGTGTCGCCCCGGTCGGCTGCTGGTCGCGCTTGTACTTGCCCGACAGCCAGCCGCCGCCGAGCGGCGACCAGGGCAGCAGCCCGATCTGCGCGTCGAGCGCCGCCGGCACGATCTCGTGCTCGATGTCGCGGACCAGCAGGTTGTATTGCGGCTGCAGCGTCACCGGCGGCGCGAGGTTGCCCATCTTGGCGAGGAACGACGCCTTGGTCAGCTGCCAGCCGATGAAGTTGGAGAAGCCGTAATAGGCGATCTTGCCGTTGCGGATCGAGTCGTCGAGGAAGCGCAGCGTCTCCTCCAGCGGGGTCAGCGCGTCGAAGGCGTGCATTTGGTAGAGGTCGACCTGCTCGACGCCAAGACGGCGCAGCGACGCGTCGAGCGCCTGGCCGAGATGCCGGCGCGAGAGGCCGAGATCGTTCGGCCCGGTCCCCATCGGGAAGCGGCCCTTGGTGGTCACCACCACCTGCTTTGCCGCGTCCGGACGGGCCTTCAGCCAGCGGCCGACAATCTCTTCGGACTTGCCGGCGGAGTAGACGTCGGCGGTATCGAGGAAGTTGCCGCCGGCGGCGACATAATCGTCCATCAGCTGGAACGAGGTGGCTTCGTCGGCTTCGGCACCGAAGGTCATCGTGCCAAGAGTGAAGGCGGAGACGACGGCGCCGCTATTGCCGAGCTTACGATATTGCATGGTATTCCCTCGATGGATTGAATCGCTTCAACGCTGTCTAGCGCGCGTGCGATGTCCCGTCGAGTCGACCATCGGCTAATGACGATAGAAAGACGATCTAGCCCTCGATTTGTTCGCGCAGGGCTTCCAGCGTCAGCCACTCGTCCTCGGCCTTGGCGAGAGCTGCCTGGGCCTTTTCCAGCGCCTTGCCGGTGTCGGTGAACTTCTGCGGGTTCTTGGCGTAGAGGCTGCCATCGGCGAGCGTGCCGTTGAGCTTGGCGATCTCGGCTTCGAGTTTCGCCATCTCCTTGGGCAGCGTTTCCAGCGCGTGCTTCTGCTTGAAGCTCAGCTTTTGCTTTGCCGGATGCGAGGTGGTCTGCGGCAAGGCCGCCTGCTTGCCACCCTTGGTCTTGCCCGCATTGGGCGGCGCGGTGACGCCATAGCCGCGCTGGGTGACCATGTCCGAATAGCCGCCCGGATACTCGGTCCACTGGCCACCGCCGTCGGAGACGATCACCGAGGTCGCCACCCGGTCGAGGAAGTCACGATCGTGGCTGACCACGATCACCGTGCCCGGATAGTCGGCAAGCATTTCCTGCAGCAGGTCGAGCGTTTCGAGATCGAGGTCGTTGGTCGGTTCGTCCAGCACCAGCACATTGGAGGGCAGCGCCAGGACGCGGGCCAGCACCAGCCGGCCGCGCTCGCCACCCGAGAGCTTGCTGACCGCCGTGCCGGCTTGCTCGGGCCCGAACAGGAAGTCCTTCAGATAACCCATGAAGTGCTTGGGCTGGCCGTTGATGATCAGGGTGTCGGAACCGCCGCCGGTCACCGCTTCCTTCAGCGTCATCTCGGCGGTGAGCGAGGCGCGACGCTGGTCGAGGCTGGCGAGTTCGAGATTGGCGCCGAGCCGTACCGTGCCGCTATCAGGTTCCAGCACGCCGGTCAGCAGCTTGATCAGCGTGGTCTTGCCGGCGCCGTTGGCGCCGATGATGCCGAGCCGGTCGCCGCGGATCACCCTGGTGGTGAAATCGTTGACGATGACGCGTTCGCCGAAGGCCTTGGAGATGCCCTTGGCCTCCATCACCATCTTGCCTGAGGTCTCGCCCTCGGAGACAGAAATCTTCACGTCACCGACCGAGCGCTTCAGGTCGCGCCGCTCCTGGCGCAGCGCGAACAGGCCGTCGAGGCGGCGCACGTTGCGCTTGCGCCGCGCCGTAACGCCGTAGGTCAGCCAGTGCTCCTCGCGGACGATCTGCCGGTCGAGCTTGTGCCGGGCGGTCTCTTCCTCCTCCAGCACCTGGTCGCGCCATTCCTCGAAGCCACCGAACCCCTTGTCGAGGCGGCGGGTGGTGCCGCGATCGAGCCAGACGGTCGAGCGCGTGAGATCGGCAAGGAACCGGCGGTCGTGGCTGATGATCACCAGCGCCGAGCGGATCGATGAGAGCTCGTTTTCCAGCCACTCGATGGCCGGCAGGTCGAGATGGTTGGTGGGCTCGTCCAGCAGGATGATATCGGGCTCGGGCGCCAGCACCCGGGCCAGCGCCGCCCGGCGAGCTTCCCCGCCCGAGAGCCGCGACGGTTCCTCGGTGCCGGTGAGGCCGAGATGGTTGAGCAGGTAGGTCGCCCGGTAGTGATCGTCGCCCGCCTGCATGCCCGCTTCGACATAGCTGAGCACATCAGCATAGCCGGAGAGGTCTGGCTCCTGCGGCAGGTAGCGGATGGTGGCGCCCGGCTGCAGAAAGCGGCGGCCGCCGTCGGCTTCGATCTCGCCGGCGGCGATCTTCAGCAGCGTCGACTTGCCCGAACCGTTGCGACCCACCAGCGCCACCTTCTCGCCGGGCATCAGCTGCAGTTCGGCGCCCTCGAGCAATTCGGTCGAGCCGAGTCTCAGGCGAATTTGCTGCAGGAACAGAATGGGCGCGGGGGCCATCGGGAAGTCCGGGGTCTAGAGGGGTCGGGCGGCATAGAGCACGTGCGGGCCGCGAGATCAACGCGACGCCGTGCCCGCCACAAAGATGAATGAACCGGGCCTAACGGCCGGAGTCAGAAGCCGTTCAACTGCGACTTGGCAAAAACGCGTTGCCGCCGGCTTCGGGGCAGATTGGCAGGTCTTCGAGGGTCCACTATTCCGGGCCCTTGGCCGCCTGCCGGCAATCCCAGAGAGACTGGGTTCCGCTGCACGAGCAACGCCCTTCGGGTCGGGCGTGTGCAGCGAAAGGGCGGGTGCCGGGCGGTTGGAGTCGGTCCGGCATCCGCTACTTGTACGGAGCGGTCAGTGTGCCGCCTGGGCGATCAGTACCGGTTCCATGTCCTCGAACTTGAGGCCGAGCCGCTCGCGCAGCGACTTACGCTTCGAGGCGAGGTCGGCGATGGTGTAGCTCTCGAGCACGTTGAAGAACGCCCCCAGCGCCTCGCGCAGCGCCGCATTGACGTCGCAGCTCTCGGCCAGCGGACACGTGATGTCGCCGTCCTCGAAGCACTCGGCCATCGAGAAGCTCTCCTCGGTGAGGCGGATGGTATCGAGCAGTGTGATCTCATCGGCCGGACGGCCGAGCTTGATGCCGCCGCGGCGGCCACGCACCGTCTCGATCAGCCCGTTCTCGACCAAGGGCTTGATCAGCTTGAACAGGAACAGTTCTGAAATGGCGTGCGCCTTGGCGATGTCGGCGACGCGGCTGAGGCCAGGGTCGTTCACCGCGCAATAGATCAGGGTGCGGATGGCATAGTTGGACTGGCGAGTCAGTCTCATCGAATCTCCGATTCGGCGGTCACCGCCGACTTCTGCTGCTTCCCCACGGAAGCCCCGCTTTTCAAGGAGTCTTCCGGCTGGATGGGGTCTGGAACTGCCTCACACTTTATAACGGTTCTAAACTTAGTCAAGAAAACATGACGCCGCAGTTCAGGATTGTGCGGGCAGGGGAGATCGGCCTGCCCGCACTATTGGTCATTCGTCCATGTATGGCCGATGCAGCGCGAGGTCGGCCTCGCCGAGGCGGTCCTGCGCGGTGAAGCTCTGATGCCAGTAGGGATAAGGCAGGTTCGGCTGGCTGACCTTGTCGAGCTTTGCCACATCCTCGGCGGTGAGCTTCAGGTCGACCGACTTCAGGTTGTCCTCGAACTGCGCTGTGCTGCGCCCGCCGATGATCACCGAGGCCACTAGTGGTCGTTGCAGCAGCCAGGCCAGCGACACCTGTGCGCCGGAGACGCCGTGGGCTGCCGCTACCTCGTTGATCACATCGACGATGTCCCAGAGCCGATCCGCGTCGTAGATCGGGGGCTCCCTGAAACCGGTAACCTGCCGTCCGCTTTCCGGCTTGGTGTTGCGGGTGTACTTGCCCGAGAGCCAACCGCCGGCCAGCGGCGACCAGACGAGAATGCCGACGCCCTGGTCGAGCCCGAGCGGCACGAGTTCGAACTCAGCCTCGCGCGAATAGAGCGTGTAGTGAATCTGCTGGGCAACGAAGCGCTGGTAGTGCGCCGCGTCGGCAATGGAGAGCGCCTTCATCAGGTGCCAGGCCGAAAAGTTCGACGAAGCGGCGTAGCGGATCTTGCCCTGCTTCACCAGCGTATCGAGAGCCTCGACGGTCTCCTCGAGCGGCGTCTGCCCGTCCCATTCGTGCACGTGATAGATGTCGATGACGTCGGTCTTCAGCCGCTTGAGCGAGTTCTCGCATTCGCGGATGATATGCCAGCGGCTGAGGCCCTGGTCGTTCGGGCCCTTGCCGGTGGGAAAGCGCACCTTGGAGGAGATCAGCAGCTTGTCGCGCCGCCCATCCACCAGCGCTTCGCCGATCATGCTTTCGGACTTGCCGGCGTTGTAAACATTGGCGGTGTCGATCAGGTTGATCCCGTGATCGAGGCAGAGGTCGATCTGGCGCTGCGCGTCCTTGAGTTCTGTCTCGCCCCACGAGCCGTCATTGCCGAACGTCACCGTGCCGATCGACAGCGATGAGACCTTTAGGCCGGAGCGGCCGAGCAACCGATATTCCATGATGTCCCTCCAGTAATTCGTCGGCGCGGACCCTAGACCAGCCCGATGACAATGGGGAGGGCCGGCCAGGACAAATTGCCCGACAGCCACTCGGCTCCGGGGTGCTCGGGTAGTCGGGCGGTTCCGGCGTGGCTTCGACCACGCGGGTAGTCCGCAATATGAAGGCCGTCGCCACGCCGGAACTGTTCGGAGTTTTTGCGGGGACCACGAGGAAGCGTTCGCACGCCGTGCCAAGCACGGAAACGGTGGACGGGTGCCCATAGCCGCGGCCGCCAGGGGACGGCTCCCCCAGCACCGAAGTCGCCCCACCGACCGTCCGTACGCGACCGCGCCCGTGTGGGTGACAGGGGGAGAATCGCATGGTGTAGGAGTGGGGGGATTACTTCGTGCAGATTTTCTTTGATGCGGCAGTTGTCTCCCTCCCCCGTTGCGGGGAGGGATCAAGGGTGGGGGGCGCAACACGCTCCGGCGGTGCGTGGGACGGGGTGTGGCGCTATCGCTTCGGCCGAGCAGAAGCGGTCGCAACCCGGGAAGCGAAATACCGACAAGGTGTTACCGCAAAGTCGCAGCAGCCTAGCTGACGACAGTAATCTTCTCGCTGGCGCGGGTGACGCCGGTGTAGAGCCAGCGTTGCCGGTCCTCGCGGAAGACGTAGCTTTCGTCGAACAGGTAGACGTTGTCCCACTGGCTGCCCTGGGCTTTGTGCACAGTGAGGCAGTAGCCAAAGGTGAACTCGTCGTACTGGCGGCGTTCGGGCCAGCTCAGCTGATCTTCTTCGCCGGAAAAGAATGCGGCGTGGGTGACGACCTTGGCTTGGGTCACCTTGGCGCCGGTGACTTCGTCCGGATCGAGCGTCATCGAATAGCGGGCGTTGGAGCGCTTCTTGACTTCGGCGGCGGTCCAGATCTGGCCATTGAGGAGCTTCTTGATCGGGTTGTTGCGGAGGCAGACGAGGCGATCGCCGGAGACCGGTTCGTGCCGGGGCAGGTTCTTGATCTCGCGGATGCGGTCGTTGTAGGCGACGCGCGTCTTGTTGCGGCCGGCCAGCACCTGGTCGGCCTCCATCACCGCATCGCGGTCGACGTCGGAGCGTGGGATGACGAGGCTCTCGCCGTAGCGGCCGTGCTCGAGATAGCCGCCCTCGCGGATCTCCATCGACATGCGGATGATCGGATTGTCCGCCGCCTGCCGGTGGATTTCGGTCAGCATGTAGTCGGGCTCGTCCGCGGTGAAGAAACCGGCGCCCTGTACCGGCGGCAGCTGGAACGGGTCGCCCAAGACCAGCACCTTGGTGCCGAAGCTCAGGAGGTCGCGGCCGAGTTGCTCGTCGACCATCGAGACTTCGTCGATGACGATCAGGTCGGCGGTCAGCGCCTCGCTCTCGGGGTCGAGCGCGAATTTCGGCTCGCCGTCCTTTTCCGACACAAGCGCGTAGATCAGCGAATGGATGGTCGACGCGCCGCGTGCGCCATACTTGCGCATCACCATCGCCGCCTTGCCGGTAAAGGCGGCGTACTTCACCGACTTCACGCCTTGCGCAAGATGGCGGGCGAGCGTCGACTTGCCGGTGCCGGCCCAGCCGAACAGGCGGAAGACTTGCTTGCCGTCCTTGTCCTTCAGCCAGCGCGACACCGCTTGCAGCGCTTCATCCTGTTGCGGCGACCACTCCATCAGGCGATGCGCACCGTGACGGTTCCGATGCCGGCGATGGAGCCCTCGAGCAGGTCACCCTTCACCACGGCGGAAACGCCGGCCGGCGTGCCGGTGAAGATCAGGTCACCGGGGAAGAGTTCGAAGTACTTCGACAATTCGGCGATCACGTGGGCGACGTCCCAGGTCATGTCGGCGATGTCGGCCGACTGCCGGGTTTCGCCGTTGACGCGGAGTTCGATAGCTCCCGTCAGCGGCGCAGCGATGCCCTTGGTCGGGACCAGCGTGCCGATGGGAGCCGAATGATCGAAGCCCTTTGCCACTTCCCAGGGTTTCGCGCCCTTCTTGGCCCAGGCCTGCAGGTCGCGGCGGGTGAGGTCGATGCCGACGGCATAGCCCCAGACGTGGTTCATCGCATCGGCGACGGCGATGTTCTTGCCGCCGGTGCCGATAGCGGCGACCAGCTCGATCTCGTGGTGGTAATTGTCGGTCTGCGGCGGATAGGGCGAATCCGCGCCGTTGATCACCAGCGCATCGGCGGGCTTGGAGAAGAAGAACGGTGGTTCCGCATGGGGGTCATGGCCCATTTCGCGCGCATGCTCGGCATAGTTGCGGCCCACGCAATAGATGCGGCGCACCGGATAGAGGCCACCACCGGCGACGGGGACGGCGGGCTGCGGCGGCGGCGCAATAACGTATTCGGACATCTCGTTTCCCATCTTCAGGCGCGCCACACTAATCGAATCGGCCGTGGGACAAAATGAGAACTTTGCGGCCGTTCACGATACTGTCGAAAGCTCGACGCCCGGGATCACGCGTTGTCAGATCGCGATGCCACTTGACTTGCCGACCGGCGCGCGTTCGGGTCCGGCCGCTACAAGGAGCCGCAGTGAATGCAGATTGTCGACAACTTGATTGCGGGGCGCGAGTGCTTTGCGCTAGGGCTAGCTGAGTAGAGACGGAGCGACGGATGCGCTGGCAGAGAACCGTGACCATGGTCGAGGCGCATGCCGAGGGCGAGGTCGGCCGCGTCGTCACCGGTGGGGTGATCGACGTGCCCGGCGCGACCATCGCCGACAAGCTGCGGCATATCAACGAGGTGGACGACAGCCTCCGCCGCTTCCTGGTGTTCGAGCCGCGTGGCGCCGCGGCGATGAGCACCAACCTGATCTTTCCGCCCACCCGGCCGGATGCCGATATCGGCTTCCTCGTGCTGCAGGGTGACAAGGCGCACGCGATGAGCGGCTCGAACTCGATCTGCCTCACCACGGTGCTGCTCGAGACCGGCATGCTGCCGATGACCGAGCCCGAGACCATTGTGCGGATCGACACCGCCTCCGGGTTGGTCACGGCGCGCGCGCACTGCCGCAACGGTAAGTGCGAGCGGGTGACGCTGACCATGAACCCGTCTTTCGCCTACGATCTCGATGTGGTGGTCGAAGTCGAAGGGCTGGGCAAGGTGAAGGTCGACATCGGCTACGGCGGCATCTTCTACGGGCTGATTGACGCCGCGCAGCTGGGCCTCGAAATCCAACCGGAGATGGCGAAGCGCCTTGTCGAGGCCGGCACCGCCGTGCATCGCGCCATCAACCAGAAGCTCGATATCCGGCATCCGGAGATCGAGGCGATCCGCGGCATCTCCTACACCATGTTCACCGGCCGCAATGCTGCGGGCGAACTGAAGGGCGCCACCATCCTGCCGCCCGGTCGCATCGACCGCTCGCCTTGCGGCACCGGCAATTCAGCGCGGCTCGCGGTGGCGGCGGCGCGCGGCGAGGCGAAGCTCGGCGACAAGTTCACCGCGCGCTCGATCATCGACTCGACCTTCGAGGTCTCCTATTCCGCCGACACGAGCGTCGCGGGCCGGCCGGCGATCATCCCGACCATTGCGGGGCGCGGCTGGATCCACGGCATCCACCAGGTCGGCTGGGATCCGTCCGACCCTTATCCGCATGGCTACTCCGTGGCCGACACCTGGGGCGACGCGTTCGATCTGTTGAACTGATGAAACCACTCGCTCAAGGCTCGACCATTGCCGTCATCGGCGGCGGCATCATCGGCACCAGCGCCGCCTATGTGCTCAACGAGCGCGGCTATCGCGTCACGCTCTACGATCGGGCGGAGCCCGGACGCACCGGGCCGAGCTTCGGCAACGCCGGACATGTTGTCGGCTCCGGCATTTTCCCGCTGGCAGAACCGGGCATCGCGCTCACCGGCCTGCGGATGCTCGCCGATCCCGAGGGGGCACTGAAGGTGCCGCCGGCTTATCTCGGCAAGATCACCCCGTGGCTCTGGCGCTTCTGGCGCGCCAGCTATGGCGATGCCTACGAGCGCGGCATCCAGGCGCTGATCGGCATGAACCGCGGCGCGGTCGGGGACACCGAGGCGCTGTGGGGCCGGGCGGGCGTCGGCCACATGCTGAAGCGGGCGCCGGCGCTCTATCTCTATGAGAGCGAAGCCAGCTGGAACGCCTCGCGCTCGCACTGGAAGCGGCGGATCGCCGAGGGTTTTGCCTCGCACTTCGTCGACGGGGCGGCGATCCGCGAGCTCGAGCCGCACCTTGCGCCAATCTTCCCGCGCGGCGTGCTGTCGGACGACTGGGCCATCGTCACCGATCCATTCGAGGTGGTGACCGGCCTGTTCGAGGCTGGGCTGGCCCGCGGCATCACGCACCAGCGCGTCGAGGTGACGGCGGTCGCGCCGGCGGGCGAGGGCGTCGAGCTGGTCGCGGATGGTCGCGCAACGCCGTTCGACGCAGCGCTGATTGCTGCCGGCGTCTGGTCGCGGCCGCTGGCCGATGGGCTGGACGAGCACCTGCCGGTGGAGGCCGAACGCGGCTACAACCTGACCTTCCCCGGGCGACAGGCGGCCATCAACCGGCCGCTGGTGCTGAGCGACCGCGGCGTCGTGGCAACCTCATTGACCCCGGGCCTGCGGCTCGGCGGCTGGACCGAACTGGGGGGCACCGAGCTGCCGCCGAACCCTTCGCGCTGGAAGAAAATGGCCGAGATTGCCGGCGCGGTGCTGCCCGAACTCGCCGGGGCAGAGGCCAACCCGTGGATGGGGCATCGGCCGTCAGTGCCAGATTCGGTGCCGGTGATCTCGCGCTCCGGCAGGCACCCGAACGTGTTCTATGCTGTCGGGCACGGCCATTACGGGCTGAGCCAGTCGGCCAAGACCGCCGTCATGATCGGCGAACTCGTCGCGGACGCGGCCGACGAGCGCTATGCGGCGCATTCGATTTCGCGGTTCGCCTAGACCTCGATGTCGAACACCAACAAGCCGTCGCGACCGCCTTCGAGGGCGGCCACCAGCCGCGCGCCAGCCTCCTTGTGCTTGCCGTCGGCTAGGTAGGCATCGCGCGCCGCCACGTCCGGGAAATCCGTCGTGAAACCATCGACGAAGCCCTGGTGCAGGCCCTCGGGCGAAATGTTCGGCCCGTAGCTCATGGCATCGAGCTCGAGGTGCTCTCCGAGCGCCGCGAGCTGTTCATAGATGCCCCGCTTCTCGGCGTCAGGAACGTCGGCGCGAAACTTGACGAAGACACAGTGCCGGATGGTCATCAGTAGGTCGTCCTTCCGCCGCTGAGGTCGAACACCGAGGCAGTGGTGAAGCTGTTCTCGTTGCTCACCAGCCAGGCAACCATGTTGGCGAGCTCGTCCACCTCGAGGAAGCGGCCGCGCGGGATGCGACTCAGCATGTACTCGATGAATTCCTGGCTGACGTCCTTGAGGATCGCCGTGTTGGCAACTGCCGGGGTGATGGCGTTGACCGCGATGTCGTACTTGGCGACTTCCTTGCCGAGCGCCTTCACCAGCCCGAGCACACCGGATTTCGAGGCGGCATAGGCCGCGGCGTTGGGGTTGCCTTCCTTGCCGGCGACCGACGAGATGTTGACGATGCGGCCGTAATTGCGGGCCTTCATCGAGGGGATGACGACGCGGTTGACGTAGAACGTGCCGTTGAGATTGACCTCGATGACCCTGCGCCATTCGTCGAGCCCATATTCGTCGAGCGGCGCGTTCTTGCCGGCGATGCCCGCTGAGTTGAGGAGGATCGAGACCGGCCCGACCTCGCTCTCCACTGCGGCATGCGCGGCAGCGAGCCCATCATAGTCGGTGACGTCGACGGTCTTGCTGGAGGCGCCGGCACCGAGCAGACCGACCGCAACCTTCAGCGCTTCGGCGTCGCGGTCCCAGAGGCTGACCTTGGCGCCGGAGGCGATGAAACGCTTGGCGCAGGCAAGGCCGAAGCCGGAGGCGCCGCCGGTGATCACGGCCACCTGCCCGTTCAGATCGATCTGATTCACTTGGGGTTCCCTCGTTGCCGGTTTTCCCGGCCGTTTCCTCGCCACGAGAGCTAACATGTCAGTTGCCGCGAAACCAGTCATTCGCGACCGCGTTCAGTGCGACGATCAAGATGATTGCCGCGCAAGGTGCTGTCGTGTGAGGGTTATTTCCGGCCGGCATTTCGAGAGCGGGGGGCCGCTCTCGGCTGGTCGATTTGAGGCGTCACGCGACATGGCCTACAAACCCTTCGATGCCGATGCGCTGATCGATGCTGCGGCGCCGCTTCTGCAACTGCGGATCGCCCCCGAGCATCGGGCCGGCATCAAGCTGAACCTGAAGACCGCATCGAAGATGGCGGCGCTGGTCGAGCAGGTAAAGCTCGATGACGACGCCGAACCCGCGCCGGTCTATCGCCCATGAAGGCCACCGCCGGCGCCGCCGAAATTGCCGAGGCCGTAAAGAGCGGCGCCACAACGGCACGTGCCGTGACCGAGGCGGCGCTAGCCCGCATCGAAAAGCACAACCCGATGCTCGGCGCCTTCACCGACGTCACCGCGACCCGGGCGCTCGAGCAGGCCGAACTGATCGACGGCAAGATCAAGAATGCCATGGATCCCGGCCCGCTCGCCGGGGTGCCGTTCGCGGTCAAGAACCTGTTCGACATCGAGGGCGTGGTGACGCGCGCCGGCTCGAAGATCAACCGCGACAACCCGCCAGCGACGCGCGACGCGACGTTGATCACTCGGATGGAGGCGGCGGGCGCCGTGCTGCTCGGCGGGCTCAACATGGGCGAGTATGCCTATGACTTCACCGGCGAGAACGTCCACGACGGCCCGTCGCGCAACCCACACGCGCTGGACCGGATGTCGGGTGGATCCTCGGGCGGTTCGGCGAGCGCGGTGGCCGGCGGGCTGGTGCCGCTGAGCCTGGGCTCGGATACCAATGGCTCGATCCGCGTGCCGTCATCGCTCTGCGGGCTGTTCGGGCTGAAGCCGACCTATGGTCGGCTGAGCCGGGCGCACAGCTTTCCGTTCGTCGCCAGCCTCGATCATCTCGGCCCATTCGGCCGTTCGACCCGCGACCTGGCGCTGGCCTATGACGCGATGCAGGGGTTCGACGAGGCCGATCCGGCGCAATCGAAGCGGGCGAACGAACCGACGGTGGCGCGGTTGAAGAACCCGCTTCCGGGACTCCGTATCGCCGTGGCCGGCGACTACTTCCTCGGCTCCAGCGAGGCGCAGGCGCATGTGCAGAAGGTGGCGAAGGCGCTCGAGGTGACCAAGACCGTCACCCTGCCCGACGCCCAGGCGGCACGAGCAGCGGCGTTCATCATCACCATGGCGGAAGGCGCGGCGCTGCATCTCGACCGGCTCAGGCAACGGCCGGACGACTTCGACCCCGAGGTGCGCGATCGCCTGCTCGCCGGCGCCATGCTGCCGGCGGTGTGGGTGGAGCGGGCGCAAAAGCTGCGCCGGGTGTTCCGCGAGAAAGTGCTGCGGCTGTTCGACGGCGTCGATGCCATCCTCGCGCCCTCCACGCCGATGAAGGCACCGCTGCTCGGGCAGAAGACCGCGATGTTCGGCGGCGTCGAGCTGCCGGTGCGGCCCAACATGGGCATCTTCACCCAGCCGATCTCGTTCATCGGCCTGCCGGTGGTTTCGGTGCCAGTGTGGCTCGATGGCGCGGACCTGCCGCTCGGCGTGCAGGTGATCGCGGCGCCTTGGCGCGAGGACGTCTGCCTCAGGATCGCCCATCAGCTGGAAACCGCCGGAGTGTGCCGGGCTCCGGTCGCCAAGGGCTTTGACGACGACTGACGGATGCGAAAACGCCGCGACCCCAAGGCCGCGGCGCTTGATCATTACACGTTATGGGACGCTTACGCGGTCCAGCCGCCATCGATGATGTGGGTCTGGCCGGTAGTGTAGGTCGCGCCAGCAAGGTAGACGGCGAGGTCGGCGACCTCTTCCGGCTGGGCGATGCGGCCGATCGGCTGGCGGGCGATGAAGGCTTTCTTGGCTGCCTCGAAATCCCCGGTGGCGTGCCAGCGCTCATGCAGCGACGGCGAATCCACGGTGCCGGGGCAGATGGCGTTCACCCGGATGCCCTTGGCGGTGTAGTCGGCGGCGATCGACTTGGTGAGCCCGACCACAGCGGCCTTCGAGATGGTGTAGGCGGCGCGGTTGGGGACGCCCTTCACCGACGAGGCAACGGTCGCCATGTTGATGATGCAGCCATCGGCGCGTTCCAGCATCTGCGGCAGCACGGCCTTGATGGCGCGGATCTGCGCCCAGACGTTGAGATCGAACGCGAACTCGAGGTCCTTGTCCGGCATCTCCATGACATTGCCCGAGTGCACCACGCCGGCGCAGTTGAACAGGATATCGATGTGGCCGATTTCGGCCACCGCCTTGTTCACTTCCTCGGTGCTGAGCACGTTGAGAACGCGGGTGGTGACACCCGGGGTGCCGTCGAGCTCTTTCAGCTTGGCGGCATTGATGTCGGTGGCGATGACCTTGGCGCCGGCCTTGACGAAGGCATGCACCGAGGCGAGGCCGATGCCCTGCGCTGCGGCAGTGATGAGGACGATCTTGCCGCTGATGTCGGCCATGGGGTTGCTCCAGTTCTTGCTTGTTGTCTCAGGCAGCGAGGTGCGCGTCCGGCGCGTGCCTAGCGGTGTAGATGGCGGTGGTCATGTTGCGTTCGACGCGGCCATCGAATTGCGTGGCTGCGATCTCGAAGAGGCCGTCGAGAAGGCGCACCCGTTCGAGCGCAGGCAGCGCCGTCACGTTGGAATAGGTGGAGTAGAGCGCGCGTACCCCTCCGGGGTCGAGGGCGTGCGTCCAGCGCAGGAACTGCGGCTCGTCTGCAACGAACCCTGCCGCGTCAAAATCTGCGAGACGGGCGTCGGCGTCGCTGGCGAACGAAAGTCTGCCCGAACCATTACCCGCGCTGACGCGGTGTCCTTCGAACAGGTGTGCTGTGGCCTCGTGGAACGGATCAGGACGGCCGGCGTCGCCAAAGTCGTTCCAGATCAGCGCCACGGCGCCATCATCTCGCAGCATGTCGCTGATGCCTTTGAGCGCCGGAACGGGGTCGAGCCAATGGAACGCGGTCGCACTGATCACTAGGTCGAAGGACGCGGGCCGCAGTTCCACATCCTCGAATGTCTCGTCGATCACCGTGAGGCGTGGATCGTCGGCGGCCTTGGTAAGAAAGCCGGCGAGGCGACGATCCGGCTCGATCGCCACCAGCCGCGCCGGATCATGTGCCAGCAGCGGCAGTGTCGCGAGGCCGGTGCCGGCGCCAATCTCGAGAATATCGATGCCGGCACGCAGGCCGGCCCCCTGCACGAGCGCCTCCCACGTCGCCTGCGGATAGGGCGGCCGGGCGCTGTGATAGTTCGCGGGGTCGGCGCCGAACGCTTCCCTGCCGAAGCTCCGCTCCAGGCTGGCTGGCTCGCTTCCAACAATCGGCACGGCGGCGCTCCTAGAGATGGATCGAATGCGAGCCTTCGACGGTCATCCGCTCGATGGCGTCCAGGTCCCATGCGATGCCGAGGCCCGGCTTCGAAGACGGGATCGCCTTACCATCCCGGATGGTCATCCGTTCAGTCGTCAATTCGTCTAGCTGCGGAATGTACTCGACCCAGCGGCCATTGGGGATGGCGGCACAGAGCCCGACATGCAGCTCCATGAGGAAATGCGGGCAGACGGCGATGTTGAAGGCCTCGGCCATGTGGGCGACCTTCAGCCACGGCGTGATGCCGCCGATGCGACCGACATCGACCTGGATGATCGAGCAGGCGTGGCGCTCGAGATACTCGCGGAAGTGCATCGCCGAATAGAGGCTCTCGCCCACCGCGATCGGGATCGACGTGTGGTCGACCAGCCGCGCGTGGCCAGAAATGTCCTCGGCGGTCACCGGCTCCTCGAACCAGCCAATATCGATCGGTTCGTAGGCGCGTGCCCGGCGGATCGCCTCGTCGACATTGAAGCGCTGGTTGGCGTCGGTGAAGATCTCGAAACCGGGCCCCACCGCCTCGCGCACCGCGGAGATACGCCGCACGTCCTCGTGGATCGGCCGCCCCACCTTCAGCTTGCAGCCGCCAAATCCGTCGGCCTTGGCGCGCAGCGCATCCTCGATCAGGGCTGCTTCCTCGAGATGCAGCCACCCGCCCTCGGTGGTGTAGAGCGGGATGGCATCCTGTGCACCGCCGGCAAGGATGTGCAACGGCAGCCCGAGTCTCCGCGCCTTCAAATCCCAAAGCGCGGTATCGATCGCAGCCAGTGCGATGGAGGTGATGGCGCCCGTGGTGGTGGCGTGGGTGAGGAAGAGCAGGTCGCGCCAGATCTTTTCGATCTCCAGCGCCTCGCGGCCAACGATTGCGGGGACCAGCGTGCGCTTCAGCAGCTCAATGACCGAATGCCCGCCGGTGCCGATCGTGTAGCTATAGCCGGTGCCGGTGACCCCGTCGCTGTCCGTGATCCGGACTATCGGGGTTTCCTGCGAAACGAAGGACTGGATGGCGTCGACCCGCTTCACCTTGGGGACGAGGTCGACCATCAGCACTTCGACCCGCGCGATCCGCGCCATGGTTCCCTCCAGCAGTCTCGCGCACCGGCTGAATCCGGCTTGTTGTGCATATGTGAAAAGACTATTCGTGAGTAAGCACGAGGGGTTTGCGGCGTCAATCGCGCCGAACGGAGGGGGCATGGTTCAGGTCGAAGATCTGGAGAAGTACCGCGCGCCCGCCCTCGACAAGGGCCTCGATATCCTCGAACTGCTGGCGGCCACCGAAGAAAGCCTCAGCCAGGCCGAGATCGCCAAGGCGCTCGACCGGTCGCCCAACGAGATCTATCGCATGCTTGACCGGCTGGTGCATCGCGGCTTCGTCCGCCGCACGCCGGCCGATCGCTACGAGGTGACGCTGAAGCTGTTCGAGCTTGCCCACGCGCGGCCACCGCTGCAGCGGCTGCTGAGCCAGGCTATGCCGGTGATGCGCCGCTTCGCCCGCGATGCCGAGCAGGCCTGTCATCTCGCCACCTACGATCGCGGCAACCTGGTGGTGGCGGCGCAGGTCGATGGGCCGGGCTACTGGAATGTGTCGGTGCGCGTCGGCTCGCGCATCAGCCTGATCAATACCGGTTCGGGGCACGTGCTTCTCGCCTTCGCTGCTGCCGACGAGCGGCGCCTGATGCTCGACGAGCAGGACCAGCCGGAGCAACTGACCGCGGCCCTGGAGGAGCGCCTGACGCGGGTGCGCCAGCAAGGGTTCGAGAACATGCAGAGCCTGCAGATCGCGGGCGTGAACAACCTCTCCGTGCCGATCCTCGGGCCGATGGGCCGGGTGCTCGCGGTGTTCACCTGCCCCTATTCGGAGCGGCTCGACGTCAAGACCGCGCCCAGTGGCGACGTAGTGCTGCAGATGCTGATCGCCAGCGGCCAGGAGATTTCGCAACGGCGCGGGTGATCAAGGGAATAAGCGGCACCTGCCGCACGGCATATTTGAGGAGGATATTGCAATGAAGCGTTATGGGGCGGTGCTGGGGCTGAAGCCCGAAGCGGTGGCCGACTATGTGCGGGTGCATGCCGCGGTGTGGCCGGATGTGCTGAAGCAGATCAGGAACTCCAACATCCGCAACTACTCGATCTTCCTGAAGCAGCCGGAAAACCTGCTGTTCTCGTACTTCGAGTATATCGGCACCGACTATGAGGCCGACATGGCGGCGATGGCCGCCGACCCGGTGACCCAGGAGTGGTGGTCGGTCTGCATGCCGATGCAGCAGCCACTCGAGACCCGCAAGGACGGCGAATGGTGGGCCTCGGTGGACGAGGTGTTCCACACCGACTGAGCCGGCACCGGCAGCAGCCCATCGTTTGACTGTACCGAACTTCCTGATACAAACGCCCTCTGCGTTTTTTGGGGGGCGCCACGACTCATGAGCCGCAACTTCCTGCTTATCGACCCTGAGGAGAGGCCCGAGGTGCTGAAGGCGCTGGCCTCCGAAGTGCGCGTGGCCATCCTCAAGCTCCTCCACATCGAAGGGGCGATGAACGTCAATGACATCGCCGCCAAGCTCGAGCAGCCGCAATCGACGGTCAGCTCGAACATGCAGACGCTGGTCGAGGCCGGGCTGGTGCGCACCGAGACCCAGAAGGCCCGCAAGGGCAACCAGAAGATCTGCCACAGCCTGTTCGACGAAGTGCTGGTGATGTTCAAGGAAGACATCCGCCCGCTCAAGGCCAATGTCATCGAAGTGGCGATGCCGCTGGGGCTCTATACCAGCTGCGAAGTCTCGGCGCCGTGCGGGTTGTGCTCCACCGAGGGGATCATCGGGCTGCTCGACGTGCCCGATACTTTCCTCGATCCCGAGCGCATGAAAACCGGGCTGATCTGGTTCACCCGCGGCTATGTCGAGTACCAGTTCCCCAACAACGCAAGGCTGGCGCAGCAGAAGATCAACTCGATGGAGTTTTCCATCGAACTGAGCTCGGAGGTGCCGGGCACCAGCGCCGACTGGCCATCCGACATCACCGTCGGGGTCAACGGCCAGGACATCGGCACCTGGACCTCGCCCGGCGATTTCGGCGACAAGCGCGGCGTCTACACCCCGGATTGGTGGAAACTGAAGGGCAGCCAGTACGGCAAGCTGAAGAGCTTCCGCGTCAACGGCTCGGGCACCTATGTCGATGGCATGAAGATCTCGCCGGTGTCGCTGAAGGACCTCGATCTCGATACCCACCACTCGATCCGGCTCAGGATCGGGGTGAAGGAGGATGCCAAGCACCCGGGCGGCATCAACATCTTCGGCCGTGGCTTCGGCAACTACGATCAGGACATCGTGCTCCGGATCGAGACCGAATAGCAGGCTTTCGACTGGCCAAAACCGGCACAAAGTCCACGCCTGGACCGTGAACTCTGCCGGTGGCTCTGCCCTCTTGACGCGTCGCCGTCGGTTCCATATCAAGCTAGACGATATAAATCACCAAAACGGGTGACATAGGAGGAGCCGATGCGGGCGACGGTTACGGCGCACAAGGACTACACCATTTCGAAGATCGACGATCGCGTCTATGGCGCGTTCCTCGAACACCTCGGGCGCGCCATCTACACCGGCATCTACGAGCCCGGCCACGAGACCGCCGACAAGAACGGCATGCGTGGCGACGTCGCCCAGCTGGTCCGCGAGCTGAAGGTGCCGATGGTCCGCTATCCGGGTGGCAACTTCGTTTCGGCCTATAACTGGGAAGACGGTGTCGGCCCGCGCGAGCAGCGCCCGACCCGCCTCGATCTCGCCTGGCACACCTCGGACAGCAACGCCGTGGGCGTCCACGAGTTCGCCGACTGGTGCGACCTCGTCGACACCGAGATGATGCTCGCCATCAACCTCGGCTCGCGCGGCCTCGACGACGCCCGCAACTTCCTCGAATACGTCAACGGCCCGACCGGTTCGTACTGGGGTGACTTGCGCAAGAAGAACGGCCGCGCCGACCCCTTCAACGTCAAGCTCTGGTGCCTCGGCAACGAGATGGACGGCCCCTGGCAGGTCGGCCACAAGACCGCGCACGAGTACGGCCGGCTGGCCAATGAAGTCGCCAAGACCATGCGCGCCTTCGACAAGAAGCTCGAGCTGATCGTCTGCGGTTCGTCCCACGCCAACATGCCGACCTATCCCGATTGGGAACGCGAGGTGCTCGAGCACACCTACGACAACGTCGACCATATCTCGCTGCATATGTACTTCGCCAACCGCGAGAACGAGCAGGCCCTGCTCGACGGCGCCGGCCCGGACGTGCTGGCCAAGAACAGCGCCAACTACCTGGCGCTCAACGAAAAGCTCGACGGCTACATCGCGACGGTCGCCTCGACCATCAACTTCGTGAAGGCGAAGAAGCGTTCGAAGCACAACGTCTATATCAGCTTCGACGAGTGGAACGTCTGGTACCACTCCAACAAGCAGGACCGCGTCATCCTCGACGGCAATGGCGGCTGGCCGCATGCGCCGCGCCTGCTCGAAGACATCTATAACTTCGAGGACGTGCTGCAGGTCGGCCTGATCCTCAACACCTTCATCCGCCGTTCCGACGTGGTGAAGCTCGCCTGTATTGCGCAGCTGGTGAACGTGATCGCGCCGATCATGACCGACCCTAAAGGGCAGGCCTGGCGGCAGACCATCTACTACCCCTACTACTTCGCCTCGGTGTTCGGCCGTGGCACGACGCTGCAGCTCAATGTTAAGTCGCCCGGCTACGACTCCGTGCATGGCGACAATATCGGCTATGTCGACGTCTCGGGCGTCCACAACGAGGAAGACGGCACCATCAGCTTCTTCGCAGTGAACCGCCACGCCACGGAATCGATCGATGTGGACCTGAGCCTCGAAGGCTTCGGCGCTGCGACCGTGATCGACCACCAGGTGATGACCCACGAGAATCTGCGCGCGGTGAACACTGCGACCGCCCAGACCAATGTCGCCCCGGCCAAGGGTTCGGGCGCCAAGGTCGACGGCAAGACGTTGAGCGTGAAGCTGGCGCCCTACTCGTACCAGATGATCCGCGTGAAGGTCTGACCCGACCCGGCTTTTGGTCTAACTTTTCTGGGGGTCCTCCCGGAAAATGTCCTCCGACGCGCTCTCCCGGCGCGCCGGAGGGCGGCAATTTCGCGGGCCCGTCGAGGTGCCGCGTTTGCCGAAATTCTCCGCCAACCTGTCGTTCCTCTATCCCGAGCTGCCGTTTCTCGACCGCTTTGCCGCGGCCGCGGCCGATGGCTTTCGGGCGGTGGAATATGCGGTGCCCTATGTGGCGGAGGCCGAGGAACTGGCGGCGTTGCTCGCCGCGCACGGCCTCGAACAGGCGCTGTTCAACATGCCGGCGGGTGACTGGGACGGCGGCGAGCGGGGCATCGCCTGCCATCCGGACCGCCTGGATGAGTTCCGCGCAGGCGTCGACGTCGCGATCCGCTATGCCCGGGAGCTGCGCTGCCCGAGGGTGAACTGCCTCGCCGGCGTTGCGCCGCGCGGTATCGCTGCAGAGGTGCTGGAGTCGACGCTGGTGGCGAACCTGCAATACGCGGCGCCACGATTTGCCGAGGCGGGCGTGCAGTTGCTGATCGAGCCGATCAACACGCGCGACATTCCGGGCTTCGTTCTCTCCACCGCGCGCCACGCCGAGCGGGTGCTGGATGCGGTGGGTTCGGACAACCTGTTGATCCAGTACGACATCTACCACCAGCAGGTGACGGCCGGCGACCTGGTGCCGACCTATGAACGGCTAAAGCGGCGCATCGGCCACATCCAGATCGCCGATGCACCGGGCCGGCATGAGCCGGGCACCGGCGAGATCAACTATGGCTTCGTGCTCTCCGAGCTCGACCGTCTGGGCTATGACGGCTGGGTCGGCTGCGAGTATCGCCCCTTGGCCGGGACCAGCGAGGGGTTGGGCTGGATGACGCCCTACCGCTGAACCATGCCCTGTGTTGCCCCGGTCTGCCCCGTGTAGTCAGCTACGCCTGATCACTCGCGGCCCCTAGGCTCGATCGCAGTTTAGGGTCGGGGGCGTTTGACCATGAGGATTGTGAAGCGCGGAGGCAGCCGGCGCCTTGTGGCGATTGCGGTCGCTTTGCAGCTGTCGCTGGCGCAGACGCAGGCGGTCGAGATCGCCTCTACCGCCACCGGGATGAACCTCAACCTCGAGACCGGACCTATTGCGAACGTTGCGACCGGCGTAACTGTCGACAGCACGTCGGGCGGCATCGCCATCTTCGGCACCGGCACCTGGACGTTGACCAACAGCGGCAGCATCAGCGGCGTCGGCATCGCAGGGGATGCGATCAAGCTCGACGGCGCCGCCTCGTCGGTGACCAACTTCTTCTCGATCAGCGCGGTCGACACCGGCATCACGTTGCTTGGCGGCGGCAGCGTCGACAACAAGCTGGGAGCGACGATCGCCACCGGCACCAGCGCCATCGTCATCGGCACCAATTCGGCGGGAGCCGGCACGGTCACCAATGCTGGCGCCATCACCCAGACCGGCACTGCGAGCGACCTCGTTGCGCTCAAGTTCGGCGGCAGCGTCACCAATCTCGCCGGCGCGACCATCACCGCCAACAGTTCCGGCAACGCCGTTTCCATCAGCAATGGCGCTTCGCGCGAGGTCTACAATTCCGGCACCATTGTCAACACCCGGCTGACCGGCAACTCCACCGGCGTGCTGGTGCAGGGCGGCGCCGCCACCATCACCAACTACGCCACCGGCTTCATCAAGGGTGGCTTCAACGGCATCTATGCCAGCGGTTCGGCGCCGCTCACGCTGACCAATGCCGGAACCATCGAGTCGACCGGCGCCAGCGCCAGTTCCAAGGCTGTGGAGGCGACGGCCGGCGGGATCATCATCAACTCCGGCACCATCAAGTCGGCCTCAGGCGATGGGCTTTACCTCAATGGCACGGGCACGGTGACCAACTCCGGCACCATCACCGGCGCCGTCAACGCCATCAACTTCAACGGCAGCACGACACGGACGCTGAAGCTCGACACCGGCTCGGTGCTGAATGGGTTGGTGAAGGGCGGAACCGGCACCGACAACCTGGTGCTGCTGGGCAGCGGCAGCGAGAGCCTCGGCAAGTTCCTCAACTTCGAGACCCTCTCGATGCAGGGTAGTGCCTGGACCATCAACAATGCCGGTGTCTTCATGACCAGCTCCGAGGTGCAAGCGGGCGTGCTGACCGCGCTCGGCACGCTGACCAGCCCGACCATCGATATCAGGGCGCTCGGAACCATCAAGGGCACCGGTACACTGGTCGGCGCGGTGAAGAATGCCGGCACAATGGACCTGACGGCTGGCACGCTCAACGTTACCGGCACCTATGGCAACGAGGGCGGCAGCACCTTCAGGGTCGGAGTCACCCCGGCGGCCGTTGCCGGGAAGCTCGCCGTTTCAGGCGTCGCGACGCTGAGCGGCGGCACGGTGAGCGTCTCCACCGGTTCCGGCTCCTACGCACTCGGCAGCGGCTATCAGATCCTCACCGCTGGGGGCGTTGCGGGCGGCTTCACCGCCGTGGTCGACGACTCCGCCTTCCTCGAATTCGTGCTCGATTACGACACACCCGGCGAGGTGTGGTTGCGCGTTTCGGCGATCACGAMCCTCCCCGCGATCGCCKAAACGCCAAACCAGTTCGCCACCGCCACGACGCTGCAGGCCATGCCGGCGACCCCGGTGTTCGACGCCGTAGTGCCGTTGAGCGCGGCGGATGCGCTGGAGGCGTTCGATGACCTCTCGGGCGAGATCCATGCTTCAACGCTGCGGGTGCTGCTCGACGCCAGCCGGCATCCGCGCGACGCAGCCTTCGATCGGGTCGATGCGGCGTTCGCGGCGATTGCCGAAAGCCAGGTCGGCGCACGCAACATTTGGGTCCGCGGCTATGGCGCCGGCGGCACGGTGGAGGGCGACGGCAATGCCGCCGGTTTGGACTACGGCTCGGGCGGGTTGCTGGTTGGCGTCGATGGAGTGGTGAGCCGCGAGGTATTCCTGGGCGTGCTGGCCGGCACCGGCGCGGACGCGATCCGGATACCGGAGCGGGACTCGCAGGCCGAGGCGGTGAGCTACCAGCTTGGCATCTATGGCGGTGCGGCGCTGGGCGAGGTGCGTGTGGCATTTGGCGCGGCCATGGCCTCGCACCAGGTGTCGGTGACCCGCATGCCTGATTTTGCCGGCTTCAGTGAGACGCTGACCGCGGATTACACCACCACCACAGCGCAGCTGTTTGGCGAACTCGGCTACGCGTTCGAACTCGGCGAGACGACGCTGACGCCGTTCGTGCGCGCGGCACTGATCGGGCAATCGGGCGGCAGCTACCGTGAGAGCGGTGGCGACGCGGCGCTTGCCGGCGCCTCGGGCGATCTTGGCGCTGCGGTGTTGATCGCCGGGCTGAAGGCGGCCCAGGATTTTACACTCGGCGACGGGGTGGTGGTGCACGCCAGGGGGATGGTCGGGATGCAGCACATGGCAGGCGACCAGCCGTCGGCGACGCACGGCTTCGACAGAGGTTCGCCGTTCACGGTGACAGGGGCGGGGATCGGCGATACCGCCTTGCTGCTGGAAGCAGGGTTCGGCACCGAGCTCGCACCTGGGGTGAGCCTTGACCTCGGCTATCAGGGGCAGTTCGGCGGCGAGGCCTCGGTGCATGCGGTGAAGTTCACGCTGTCGGGGAAATTCTAGGAGGCGGGTGCGCCGATACGAGCTGACCCCCGCTCCTGTCTCTTCCCTCCAAGAATGGGGAGGGAGACCATCACAGGCACGTCGAGGCTTTCGTCCCTGTTGAGGGGAGGGGACAGGGGTGGGGGTCGGCGCGCATCACGAGCTGGTTTGTTTCCTGTTTGTTCCTGTGGTAAGGTTCCATCGAACCAAGGAACTGACCGATGGCCAATCGAGGCGGAAGCGCCGATCTGCCGCTGCATGGCGGGCGGGTGCCGAAATGGTTGAGCGAGCGGATGGCGCGGCTCGGGGCGGTGATCTGCCAGGCGATCGTCATGGAATATGGCCGGGACGAGCTGCTGAGCCGGCTGGCGCATCCATTCTGGTTCCAGTCGTTCGGCGCCGTCATGGGCATGGACTGGCACTCCTCGGGCATCACGACCAGCGTCATCGGCGCGCTGAAGGGCGGGTTGCGGCCGCTGGAGCGCGAACTTGGGCTGCATGTCTGCGGCGGGCGCGGGCGGCATTCGCGCAAGACCCCTGATGAACTGGTGGCGATCGGCAACCGCGTCGGCTTCGATGGCGCGGCGCTGGCCAAGGCCAGCCGGCTGGTGGCGAAGGTCGACAGCGCTGCGGTGCAGGACGGGTTCGAGCTCTACCTCCACGGCTTCATCGTTGCCGATGATGGGCACTGGGTGGTGGTGCAGCAGGGGATGAAGGGCGATGCAAGGACCGCGCGGCGCTATCACTGGCGCTCCGAGGGGTTGCGCAGTTTCGTCGAGCAGCCGCATGCGGCGATTGAGGGGGCGGGCCAGGGGACGATCGTCAACCTGACCGACGTGCGGGCGGCGCGCTCGCGGACCTCGCAGGTTGATATCCTGGGCGGCATGGGGCCGGATGCCATCGTGCGAGAGGTCGGCCGTATCGAGGGGATCGCCGAGCCGGCGCCGGTGGCGGATGACCAGTTGATGCTGCCGCACCTGGTGATGCCGGAGCATCACGATATCCGCCCCAAGGACGTGATGCTGCGCCGGCTGCACGGCAGCCTCGCCGCGGCGGCCGACCGCGCACCCACCGATTTCACCGAACTGCTGCTGGTGCCGGGCGTCGGCGCGCGCACCGTACGGGCGCTGGCGCAGGTGGCCGAAGTGGTGCACGGCGCGCCGCACCGCTTCGCCGATCCTGCCCGCTTTGCCATGGCGCATGGCGGCAAGGACGGCCATCCCTTCCCGGTGCCGCTCAAGGTCTACGACGAGACCATCCGCGTGCTGAAGTCAGCGGTGGGCAAGGCGAGGCTCGGCCGCGACGAGGAGCTCGATGCGATCAAGCGCCTCGACCGCCAGTCGCGCCAGCTCGAAGCCGGCGCCACCGGCCCGAGCTTCCACGAGTTCATCGCCGAAGAACGCCGTCGCGCCCCGGAATATGGCGGGCGAACGGTGATGGACGACCTGCCGAACGCCTATGCCCGCGCCAAGATGCGGGTCTGAGCTAGAAGAGGAAGGACGAGGTGGCCTTGAAGCCGCGGGCCGCCGTATCCGGGTCACTTGAATAGACGAACTCCTCGTAGCTCAACCGCAGCGCAACGGACGGACTAAGCGACAGGCCGAGTGTTGCCCCGAGCGCAAGCGTCTCCAGTGCGTCACCCTGCGCGACGCCGTCGAACGAGGTCTCACCGCCGGCGATGTAGGCACCGTCGAGGGAAGCCCACACGGTCGGGCTGAAGTTGCGGGTGATATGGCCCTCGAGCCCCCATATCGGCTCCTGGCTGGTCACAGTGATCGGGCCGGGCGTATCCTCGTTGTCACCGAAGATCTGCACGAACGGGACGATTTCGAACGTCATCAGCTCGGGGTCGATCATCGAGTCTGCCAGCACGTAGCTGATCGGCACGCTGGCCTGCAGCGACCAACGGTTTTGTCCCAGGTTCACGAACTGGTCCGAGTCATAGGCACCGGTCGGCAGGAACAGCTTTGCGGCAAGGTTGGCGCGAAAACCTGGCTTGTACTGGACGAAATCCATCGGCGAGAGCGATGGCGACCCGACGAGCCCCAACACGCCGCCCACGAAGAGATCGCCCTGGACGAGGCCAGTGCTCTGCTCGATGACGCCCCCCATGAGGGAGCCGGACAAGCCGCCAATCGGCATGCCGATCAGAATGGCGCCGGCGTTTCCGAACACGTTGATCGACTGGCGATACGACGGCGTCACGACGCCCACGTCGTACACGCCAGAGGGAAGTTCCGTGTGCAGGCCCGTCGCAGTCAAGCTGATGATGTCGGTGCCTTCAGGAAGCAGATGATAGGCACGCGCTCCATCCTGAGAGAGCGCACCGGTGATCATCAAGAATGATGCCACCACGAATGCAATTGATCTCGCGAGCACGATTTCCCTCCACAGCCCAAGCGGATGTACAGTGCACCGGCCGCGAAGGAGTACCAAAGAGATTCTCCACGTTCCACAGGCGCAGCGGCGCAGGAGTGGCACGATGTCCACAATAACCGTTCCGCGCCGGGGAGCGAAGGCCCTCACACCACGAACCTGAATGCGTCGCCGTCGCGGACGATGTGGCCGGCGGTGGGGGCCGCGAAGTGGGTGCCGATGACGAGGATCGGCTGGTCGGCCCATTCGGCAAAGAGGCGCGAGCGGGTGAGCACGGCGGTCTTGGGGTCGACGTCCGCGAGCATCCAGTCGGGATGCGCCATCTGGCATGGGTGGTGGGTCATGTCGCCGGTGATCACCGCCCGCTGGCCCTCGGACTCGATCATCACGCTGACATGGCCGGGCGTGTGGCCGATGGACGGCGTGAGCCGGATCTCCGGCGAGATCACGTGGTCCTGCTCCACCAGCTGGACGAGGCCGGCCTCGAAGATCGGCTTGATGCTGTCTGCCATCGCCGCCACCTGTTCGGCTTCGTCGACGCCTTTCCAGAAATCGTATTCCTGCCGGCCGATGAGATAGCTCGCCCGAGGGAAGGTCGGCACCCATTTGCCGTTCTCGAGCATGGTGTTCCAGCCGATGTGGTCGACATCGAGATGCGTGCATACCACGGCGTCGACACTGTCGCGCGACCAGTCCGCCTCGCCAAGCTGCTCGAGGAACGGCGTCGACAGGGCCTCACCACCGGTGAACTCGCGCGGCCGGTCGTTGCCGACGCAGGTGTCCACCACCAGCCTCAGCCCCGGCGCCTCGACCAGCAGCGCGTAGACGCTGAGGTTGAGCGTGCTGTCGTCCGCGCTGACAAAGTGCGGATAGAGCCACGGCAACTTGCGCAGCGCCTCAGGCGTCGCCCCTCGCATGAACTCGACAGGCACCGGCAAATCCATTTCGACGATGCGGGTGATCTTCACCCGGCCCACCTGCCAGCTCAGCATCGCTCACCCCTCTTCAGGCCGGCACGTAGGTCAGGAGGATCACGTCCTTGTCCACCTGCTCGCTGGCGGCAAGGTGGAGCGGCGGCCGGGGGCCGGCGAAGAAGGGGTCGCCGGACCCGAGCACCACGGGGTGAAGGTAGATGCGATACTCATCGATCAGCCCGAGGTCGGTCAGACTCCGCGCCAGGACCGGTCCGCCAACTTCAATCACCCCATCATGCTCCGCCTTGAGCTTGCGCACCGCCGCCTCGAGGTCAGGCTCGACGAGCGTCGCGTTGGGACCGACCGATTTCAGCGTTTTCGACACCACCCATTTCGGCGCACTCCGCCACGCCGCCGCGAAATCGCGTTCGTCCGCCCCCCAATCGGCCTGGTCTTCGTCCCAATACTGCATGATCTCGTAGAGGCGGCGACCGTAGAGACTCCCCGCATTGCTCTGCGCCTGCTCGATGAAGTGGCGGAAAAGCACGGGGCTTGGTGCAAACGCGGTGTAGTCGACATAGCCATCCAGAGACTGGTTCATTCCAAAGACGAGCTTTGCCATGCGCTGGCTCCAATCGATTGGCGGCGGTCCGCCGGGACCGCGTTCATTTGCGCCGAACACTGTGCTAACAGTCGGTCTCGGCCCGGAACCACCTCTATTTTGCAACCAGTTTGGCGGATGGATGCGATGAGCTATCGACGCGCGGGATGCCCGATCAACAATACGCTTGATACCTTCGGGGATCGCTGGAGCCTGATCATCCTGCGCGACAGCATGTTCGGCGGCCGTCGCCGCACTTTTCGGTCTTATCTCACCGAGAGCATCGAGGGGATCGCGTCAAACATCCTGACGGACCGCCTCAAGCGCCTGACCGCCAATGGGCTGCTCACGCGCAGCGCTGATCCGGGCCACAAGCAGAGGGTCGTCTAGAGCCTGACCGAGAAGGCGATCGAACTCGTGCCCCTGATGGCCGTGATGGGCAGCTGGGGACTGCGTCACACACTCCCGGCGGCAGACCTCGCAACTGGGGCACAAGTGCTCGAGGACGGCGGCCCGCAGCTCTGGTCCGAGTTCATGCAGGAGCTGCGGCATATCCACCTCGGAGCGCCGCCGCCCGAGGTATCGGCCTTCGCCAAGATGCAGGTGGCTTACGAAGCTACCCTGACGCCGCCGTAGCGGTGCTCACTCGTCCTGCAGGTTGTAGGTGAGGCGCGGCCAATCATTGCCGGACAGCCATTCCAGCAGAAGCGCCCGGAAGGATTGGTTGGAAGCGGCCACCCCCCTGCGCCACCACCATATGACGTCGGCCAATGTCTGGCCGGCAATCGATGGATAGACATACAGGCACCCGAGGTACGCCCCGTCGGTGTTCTCGATCACCCACGCAAAGCTTCGCCGGGCCTCGAACTCTCGCTGATGCCAGGCGAGATCGATGAGGTTCTTTTCCTTTGTCAGGCCGTCCGGCCACTTCGAACCGGGGTTCGCGGCCTTGATATCGGCCGCGCTTTCCATGACCGCGCTGAAGTCTCGCTCCAGGTCATTGATCGAGAGCGCCCTCAGCGTGAGATCCCCCAGAGTATGGACGGCGGGAATTGATCTGTTCTTGAACTGCGGGTGCGGCTTCATCTCGTAATGGCTCGCATTGGCTATCGATGCTCAGACCGCCCGAACTTCGGCAAGTCGCTTGATTGAGTACTCGTCGTCCCAGCAGACGGCGGCTTCCCACGCGGCCGACGCTTGCTCGGCGATGTCACGAGCGGCGCCATCGAGGCCGGCGGCGTTGTGGGGCAAAGAACCCAGGTCGAGGTCGGGGACGTCGACATGGGCCTCGTCCCAGTCGATCAGCGCGACCTGGTTCGTGGTCATCCGCACGTTGGCGGGACTGTTGGGGTTGCCGTGGACAACGCGGGTCTCACGTCCGGCGAGCCGCGCCCACGCTGCTCGGCATCGCGCAACGCCGTCGGGCGGCATCGCGGTGAGATCGATCCTCGTTCCGGTCTCGGCGACGAGGAGGTCGGTCGAGGATCGCCAGCCTGGGCGCTGCGGCCAGCCCCGCGTCGACTGATGCAGTTGGCGCAGCGTGTCGGCCACGCGACGCCAGTCGGTCGCCGTCTCGGGCGGCCCGCCCTCCATGTATTTCATCACCACCAGGCCGTCCGCGAACAGCCGGCCATCGGTGGTCGGGATCGGCACCGGCACGGTCAGACCCGCGCGGTCGAGGTGCTGCATGAGCCCAGTCTCCCACGCGAGATCAGCGTCGCTCCTGCTGCCGAGGCGACCGACCGCCAACTGCCCGTTGATGCGCACGCTCCACACGTCGTTGGCCACGCCGCCGGTAAGGGGTTCGATGCGAACGACGTCATCACCCCACCGCGCGAGTACCTCCCATCCTCCTGACGACATTTACGATTCGACCCCGATTGGTGCTCAACTCGAAACAAGCCTAACGCGGATCAGCCCGAGCGACACATTCAAAAACCGGCGCAAGGCAGATCGCTGATATTCCGATGGACACCAGCGTCCGCCTCAGTTTCCCTGACCTAGATACTTCGCAAGGACAGTGTCCTTTTCTGAAAGCCCCGTTCGTCGTTCCATTGCTAGGCCGATCAGGGCCGGCTCTGACAAAGGAGACAATCGATGCGTGTGATGGTGTTCGGGAAGGCCAGCGAGGGCAGCGAAAAGGGCGAGGCGCCCACGCCCGAGGCGTTTGCGGCGATGGACCGGTTCACCGAGGAGCTGGTCAAGGCGGGGGTCCTCGTGGCAGGCGCCGGGCTCAAGAACAGCGCGGAGTCCAAGCGCATGACCATCGAGGGCGACCGGCGCACGGTCATCGATGGGCCGTTCGCCGAGACCCGCGAGCTGGTCGCCGGTTTCCAGATCTGGGAGGTCAAGGACATGGACGAGGCCGTGGCCTGGCTGAAGCGCTACCCCAATCCCATGCCGGGCAAGAGCGAAGTCGAGATCCGCCCATTCCTCGAGGCGGCGGACCTGGCCGAGTTCCTGACGCCCGAGGAGCTGACGACGCCCCGTGACGGCGAGCGCGGCAAGCTCGGGGTCGCGTGATGAGAGAGAAGCTGTCCATGTCGATGGATGGCTTCGTGAGCGACCTCGCGGGCACCAACACCTGGATGTACAGCGATGATCCGGAAGCGGTGGCCTTTGGCGTGGGCCTGACCAGATCCGTGGGCTAGGCGGCTTGTCTCCCCTGCGGTCTTGGCCGACAACAAGGCATGACCGCGGACGAGGCACACCGGGCGATCGAAGCGACCTTTCGCATTGAACGGGCGAGGCTCATCGCGGGCCTCGCCCGGCTGCTGCGCAATATCGATCGTGCCGAGGAGCTGGCGCAGGACGCCCTCGTGATTGCGCTTGCCGAGTGGCCGAGGACCGGCGTTCCCGCCAACCCCGGCGCATGGCTGATGACGACTGCCAAACGGCGCGCCATCGACGCAATCCGCCACGACAGGATGCGCCAGCGCAAGCACGAGGAAATCGCGCGGACGCTGGACGAGGCGTCCGATGACGCCGCCGAAGCGATAGTGGCGTCCATGAGCGACGATCTCGGCGACGAGCTGCTCGGCCTTATCTTCACCGCCTGCCACCCCATGCTGTCGGCCGACGCGCGGGCCGCGCTCACGCTGCGGGTCATCGGCGGCCTGACGACGGACGAGATTGCCCGGGCATTCCTCACCAACGAGGCGACGATTGCCAAGCGCATCGTTCGCGCCAAGCAGGCGATCGCCAAGGCAGGATTGAGCTTCGAGGTGCCAAGGGGCGACGAGCGGGCCGCGCGGCTGCCCTCGGTGCTCGAAGTCATCTACCTCATCTTCAACGAAGGCTATGCGGCCACGGCGGGCGACGATCTCGTCCGGCCGGGCCTCTGCCTCGAGGGCCAACGGCTGGGCCGGATGCTGGCCGCATTGCTGCCCGGCGATGCCGAAGTGCATGGCCTCCTGGCCCTGATGGAGATCCAGGCATCGCGCCTCATGACGCGCATCGGCCCCGATGGCGCACCGGTGCCGCTGACCGAGCAGAATCGCGCCCGCTGGGATCAGTTGCTGATCCGCCAGGGGCTCGACGCGCTGGCCCGCGCCGAAGCGCTGGGTGGCGACGGCCCCTATGTGCTGCAAGCCGCGCTTGCCGCCTGCCATGCGCGCGCGCCCAGCGCAGCCGATACCAATTGGCCCCGCATCGCCGCGCTCTATGACCGGCTACGCCAGGTGATGCCCTCGCCGGTGGTCGATCTCAATCGTGCCATCGCCCACAGCATGGCCTTCGGGCCCGAAGCGGGCCTCAGGCTGGTGGACGAGATTGCCGCTGATCCGGCCCTGCGCAACTACGCGCCATTGCCGGCAGCGCGGGGCGACTTTCTGTTTCGGGCCGGGCGCCGCGCCGAGGCCCGCGCCGAATTCGAGGCAGCAGCCAAGCTCAGCCGCAACGCGCGGGAAGCGGCCTTCCTTGTCGCTCGCGCGAACGCTTGCGGCGCCTAAGGCGGTCGTTGACGGCCAGGCGGATACCCCATTGGGACGACCGCTTGACATGGCGAGCGTTCTCGCCTGAATTGAATTCAATTCAGGAAATGAGGCCGCAAATGTCTGCCGTGGGCGTGGGGACGCGAGAGAGACTGATCGACGCGGCTCAAGCGGAGCTCATCCAGGGCCAGGGGCAGCTGGAGATGCAGGCGGTTGCGAAGCGGGCGCGGGTCTCGATCGGATTGGCGTACCATCACTTCGGCTCGAAGGCCGGGCTGATCGCGGCGGTCGTCGAGGCGTTCTACGGCCGCCTCGACGCGGCGGCGTTCACCGGCGCCAAGCTGCCGACAACGACGTGGGTCGAAAGGGAGAAGGGGCGAATTGCGGCCACCGTCCGGTTTCACTATGCCGATCCTGTCGCTCTGCTCGTCATCGGCGTGCTGAGCCGCGCGCCTGAGGTGCGGGATGTGGAGACGGCCTTCATCAACCGGCAGCTTGCCGGCGGTGCGGGGATGATCGAGGCGGCGCAGCGCGACGACATCGTCGCCATCGACATCGACCCGCATCTCACCATCGCCCTGATGCTCGGCGGCATCCGCCAGGCGCTGATCGGCGCCTTGATGCGCGAACCGCGGCCGGACCCCGAAAGCCTGATCGACGAGATCTGGGTCTTCATGGCCGGTGCGTTGCGCCTGACCGAGCGGGCCAACGTCGGGCTGGGCCACCAAAGCACGCCGACCTGACGTTCCCATTTCCGCGCCAAGGACTGATCGATGTTTGATCCCAATGAGTTTCACACCCCACAAGCGTCCTACACCAAGCAGGACCTGATCAAATCCGGCAGGGGTGGCTATTTCGGTCCGGGCAACGCGCAGTTGCCGGCGCCACCGATGCTGATGATGGATCGCATCACCGAAATCAGCCTCGATGGCGGCCGGTACGGAAAGGGCCATGTCGTCGGCGAGTTGGACATTGCGCCCGACCTTTGGTTCTTCGACTGCCATTTCCCGGGCGACCCGGTGATGCCCGGGTGCCTGGGACTGGACGCCATGTGGCAGATCATCGGCTTCTGGCTTGGCTGGTCGGGCTCGCCGGGGCGAGGACGCGCGTCCGGCGTCGGAGAGGTCAAGTTCCGGGGAGAGATCACGCCGCAGACCCGGCGCGTGCGCTATGAGATCGACATGCGCCAGGTGAGGCGCGGCAAACTGGTTCTCGGGATGGCCGATGGCCGCGTGTTCGCCGACGAGACCTGTGTCTACCTGGCGCAGGATATGAAAGTGAGCCTCATCCCACCCGCGAGCTGAACGACGATCCGACTACGCACCCGGAGCGACGCCGCTGGACGATCGGATCTTGAGTTCGACCGGCAGCTGGATGTGCTGCGGGGGGGCGCCGGAGAACAACAGGCGGGTGGCGAGACGAGCCGTCTCGGCGACCGGGGCGGCGATGACGGTCAGCGGAGGGTCGGTGAGCGCCGCTTGCGGCGGATCGTCGAAGCCGACGATCGAGAGCTCAGTGGGGACCGCGATGCCGCGGCGCCTGGCTTCGGCGACCACGCCGATCGCCAACTCGCCGCCGAGCGCGATGACCGCGGTCGCGCCGTCAAGCGCATCGAGAACGAGGTCGGCGGCGGCGCCGTAAAGCCGCGTTTCCTCATCGCTGCCGCAGGCCTCGATGATCGGCATGTCGTGGAGCGACAGGCCCGCTTCGCCAAGCGCGTCGCCGATGCCGGCGATGCGCTGCTCGTCGATTTCATAGGTCGAGACGAAGCGGCGCGGCGCCCCGGTCGGAGGGTGCAGGATCGGCGCGACATAGCTGCGCCCGAGCGTGGTGACCATGAAGCGGCGATGGCCGAGCTCGAGCAGGTGGCGGGCGAGGGCATAGGCGCCGCCGCGATCGTCGATGCTGACCGAGCTGACGTCGGCATCCTCGATGCGGTCCATCACCACGATCGGCATTTTGGCCCTGAGGGCGGGGTCGACGGCGCGAACCTGATCGGCGGTGTGGAGGATCAGGCCATCGACAATGGTCCGCCGGATGGTCTCGGCACCGGCCTCGCCATAGCCATCGATCAGCTGAATGGCGGTGCGGTGCTCCTGGCACTCCTCGGCAACGGCGGCGAGGAACTGCCGCATGTACGGGTTGTCGAACACCCAGCTGATGCCCTCCCCCGAGGGCACGACGCCGATGACGTTGGCCTTGCCGCTGCTGAGCAGGCGCCCCCGCGGATCGGGCCCGGCAAAGCCGAGGTCACGGGCCATCTGCTCGATGCGGCTGCGGACTTCCGGCCGCACCCGTTCGGGGTGGTTGAAGACATTGGCCACCGTGGACTTCGAGACCTGGGCGGCGTCGGCAACATCGAGAAGCGTTACAGGCGATTTCATGGGCGGCACCCTAGCACATGATTGCACCGGTGCAAAATTGTGCTTGACTCTGTCCACGGAAAGGCGCATCTACCGCGTCAAGGGGTATTGCACCGGTGCAAAAGCGTAGCAGACGCCGTTTGCACGATAAGGAGAAAGCGCCATGCTGCGCCAGATCGTAGACCCGACCACCCGGCGGCTGCCGGATCGCAATCGCACGAGGCGTGCCCTCGTCGCTGCAACTCTCGCCGCCGTGCTGATTGCCGGCCCGGCGTCGGCCCACAATGGGGAGACGCATGGCGTCGCCTCCAGCTACATGCCGTATCTGGGTGGCGTGGGCGACCCTGCCGGCCTCGCCAGCCCGCACTATCGCGAAGCCGGCATGGCCGTGTTCGTTGCCCATGCCGCGCATGCCGGGGTCGAAGCGGCAAACCCGCTTGCCGCGAAGGTGCGCGAGGCGAACGCCCGCTTCGCCGACGTCAGCGTGGCGACGGCGGAAGGCTATGCTCCGATCCCCTGCGTCTCGGGCATCGAGGGCGGCGCCATGGGCGTCCACTACGTCAACGGCGCCCTCATCGAGGATGGCCTCGTGGACATCGGTAAGCCCGAGGCGGTGATGTACGAGCCGCAGGCCGACGGCAGCATGCAGCTGGTGGCGGTCGAGTACATCACGACCACCGGGCCGGCCAATCTCGATGGCCACCTGTTCAGCTTCACCAACTCGCCCAACCGCTACGGCCTGCCGCCCTTCTACGAGCTGCATGTCTGGGCCTGGCGGGCGAACCCGACCGGCACCTTCGCCGACATGAACCCCAACGTCTCCTGCGACGCCACTGTCGCAGCCACCAACTGAGGAGAACTACCAAATGAAGCGCTATGTGATTGAACGCATGATCCCGGGCGTCGGCAAGCTGTCGGCCCAGGAATACCGCGACGCGGCCGCCGTCTCGAACGAGGCGCTGGCCAAGCTCGCGCCGAAGGTGCAGTGGGTGCACTCGTACTTCGCCGACGACATGACCTACTGCGTCTATCTGGCCGAAGACCCCGAGGACATCCGGCGCCACGCCGAACTCAGCGGTTTCCCGGCCAACAAGATCACCCAGATCAAGGTGGTCGTCGATCCGGCCACGGCCGAAGCGGCGTAAGAAATGAACCGGGCCGGGCGGTGGAAAGCCGCCCGGCCCGGTTCTTCACTGCGTAGAGATCAGTCGAAGAAGCCGGCGTCTTCTTCCCTGAGGTAGCGCTTGGCGGCCTTGGCATCGATATCGAGGCCGAGGCCGGGGCCCGGCAGCAGGTCCATCATCGAGTCCTTGACCAGCGGGCCGGACGGCAGGCCCGTGACGATCTCGTTCCAGAAATCGTCGGAGGCCGAGGGATACTCGAAGGCAATGTAGTTGGCCGGGAGCGTGGCGCACACGTTGATCAGCGCGCCGAGGCCGAGGAGGCCATTGGCGGTGCCGTGCGGCGCCATCATGATCGAGTGCATGTAGGCGTGCTCGGCCACCCACTTCAGCTCGGCAATACCGCCGATATCGGCCGGATCGGGACCGACGACGCGGACCGCCTGGGTCTCGATCAGTTCCTTGAAGTTGTGGCGGAGGTATATCTGCTCACCGGTGTGGATCGGCGTGGTGGTCGAGGTGGTGAGCTCGCGGTAGGCCTGCGGGTTCACCCACGGCACATAGTCGCCGGTGAGCATGTCCTCGAGCCACATCAGGTTGTACTTTTCGACCGCGTTGGCGAACTTGATCGCGTCGTTGAGGAACCAGCCGGGGCCGCAATCGAGCGCCAGGCTGACCTTGTCGCCGAGCACTTCCTTCATCGCGATGACGCAGTCGAGCATGTGGTTGAAACCGTGCTCGCTGATCTGCCCCTGGTCCATCGCGCCGTGATAGCCGGCCTTCCGGCCGACCGGGCCGTAGTGGAAGTCGGCGACCGAGTCCTTCATGTTGGAATGGAAGCTGATGCCCTGCTTCACCATGAAGAAGCCCTGCGGCTGCTCCATCATCCATTTGACGTCGGCGGCGTAATCCTCGGGCCTGTCGCCCTTGCGCTTGCCGCGGATCGAGCCGTTGTAGACGCGGACCTGGTCGCGCACCTTGCCGCCGAGCAGCTTGTAGGCCGGGACGTTCGCGGCCTTGCCGGCGACATCCCACAGCGCATGCTCGATCACCGAGACGGCGGCGCCGTAAGGCTTGAAGCTGCCGCGCTGTCGGATCTTCATCATGCAGCGCTCGACGTCGGTCGGGTCCTCGCCGATCAGCGCATCGCGGAAATGCAGGATGAAGGGCTTCAGGTAGGTCTTGGTGTATTCCACCTCGCCGATGCCGTAGAGGCCCTCGTCGGTGACGATGCGGACGATCGGATGCTTGCCGATGACGGCAACGCGCAGGTCGGTGATTTTCATGATGTCTCCTCGTTCCTGCCAGAGCAGGCGTCCCAACTGTCAAACTTCTGCCTTCTCCCCTTGTGGGAGAAGGTGCCCGAAGGGCGGATGAGGGGTGCTCTCCACCCGCACTCAGCCCGTCGCTCTGCTCCGGTCTCGCGACACTTCGTGCCGCGGACCCCTCATCCGGCGCTTCGCACCACCTTCTCCCACAAGGGGAGAAGGCAAACGGCGGTAGCCGTCCGGGTCAGCTCCAGGTGCGGTCCCACGAGAAGTCGTTGTCCCACTGGTCGGTGGGCTGCCAGATGTCGGTGACGCCTGGCTGCAGGTGCTGGCGCAGTAGCTCGTCGTTGAGGTCGTCGATGCCGAGGCCGGGCTTGTCGGTCAGCGTGATGAAGCCGTTGTCGACCACTGGGCTACCGACGGCGATGTCGGCCCACCAGTCGACGTCGACCGAGTGATACTCGAGCGCGAGGAAGTTCTCGGTGGCGGTCGCGACATGCGCGGCGGCGATTGCGGCGATCGGGCTTTCGGCCATGTGGATGGCCATGGCGATGCCGTGGTCCTGCGCCGCGTCGCCGATCTTCTTGGTCTCGAGGATGCCGCCGCTGGTGAGGATGTCCGGATGGATGACCGAGATGCCGGCATTGAACAGCGGCTCGAAGCCTTCCTTGAGGTAGATATCCTCGCCGGTGCAGATTGGCACCGAAGTCGCTTCCTGCAGCCGCCGATAGCTCTCGGCGTGCTGCCAGGGGATCACGTCCTCGAGCCAGGCCGGGGTGTACTTTTCGATCCGCTGCGCGAGGCGGATGCCGTCCTGCAGGGAGATATGGCCGAGATGGTCGATGGCGAGCGGGATCTCCGGGCCGATCTCGGCGCGGACCTCGGCCATGTACTGATCGAGCAGGTCGAGGCCCTTCTCACTGAAGTGCAGGCCGGTGAACGGGTGCATGACGTTCTGCGCGTCGTAGATCAGGTTGCGCGCCTTGCGCTCCTCGAGGGTTTTGGCCTCGATGCCGCCGGCATGGTGGTGGAAGGCGTCCAGCACGCCGGCAGGGCCGACCACCGCGCCCGGGACATCGGCGATCTGCATCAGGCCGAGGTCCATCTTGAGGAAGGTGAACCCCAGGTCCATGCGCTCCTTGAGGCGCTTGCCCATCGCCGTGCCGCTCGGCCGGTCGGCATCGGTGTCGCAATAGACCCGGACCTTGTCGCGAAACTTGCCGCCGAGCATCTGGTAGACCGGCACGCCATAGGCCTTGCCTGCGAGGTCCCACAGCGCGATCTCGATCGCCGAGACGCCGCCGCCCTGACGCCCATGGCCGCCGAACTGCTTGATGCGGCGGAACAGCCGGTCGATATCGCAGGGGTTCTCGCCGAGCAGCCGGCTCTTCAGCATCAGCGCATAGGTGGCGCTGGCGCCGTCGCGCACTTCGCCGAGGCCGACGATGCCCTGGTTGGTGTAGATCTTGAGCAGCGCTGATCGGAACGGCGCTCCGGTGATCTCGGCAACGCGAATGTCGGTGATGCGCAACTCACTCGGCCGCGAAGCCGTGCGCACGGAACTATCGATAGTCACTAGTCTCTCCTCCAAAATGACTTGATCGGTTGCCCGCGGGTTTCAGTGCGGAAGCCGGCGACTTATGGTCGCCGCTGTGTTCCGCCCCTCTGGGCAACGCCCATCTGCTCGATGATGTGACGGCCCGAGCCCTCGACGTGCCGGGCCACCACCGCAGCGGCGCCGTCGGCATCCTGTTGGCGGATGCACTCGATGAGTTCGCGATGCTCGCGCAGCACCGCCACGCGCCGGCTGAGCGAGGTCGGAAAGCGCCGGCTGATGGCGCGTAGGATCTCGCGATGCTTCCACCACAGCTCCGCGGCATGCCGGTTGTAATGACGGTCGTAGATGAACTGGTGGAAACGGGTATCGAGCTGGCCGTGCCGCACCCGATCCTCGAAATTGTTGGCTTCGAGCTCGGACTGGATGCGCTCGAGTTCGACGATGTCGGAGTCCGACGCGATCGAGACGAACCAGCGCGTCAGCGCCGCCTCGATCAGCACCTCGATCTCGATGATGTCGCGCACGAAATCGGCGTCGATCGGCCGGACCCGCGCCCCGCGATTGGGCTCCATCAGCACGAAGCCCTCGCCGCGCAGCTGCTGCAGCGCTTCGCGCACCGGGTTGGTCGAGGTCTGGTAGTGCTCGGCGAGGTCGGCGACCTTCAGCCGCTCATTGGGCCCCAGCCGTCCCGAAACGATGTCCTCGCGGATCATTTCGTAAACGGAGGCCTGCTGCTGCTCGAGGCTTTCCTCGGGCTGGTCCGGCTTGACGGTTACCTCGCTCATCAGTTCTGTCTATGCATATTTTTTGAGCAAGCCAAGCCCCGTTAGCACGTAAACTCGCCAAAATAATGTACGACTTTGGCAAGGTTGACATACACGGGCTTTGCTGGAACTCTGCCATACCAGTTGGGAAAAGCCGGCGCCAAGTCCGGTTCCCGAGGCGAGGAACAGCGCATGCTGTAGGAGCTGACCGCGGCCATGAGCCGGGCCCGCTGCCGATTTGAGGAGGAGTATTCTCAATGCATAACAAGACCGGCCGGCGTCTGCTTGGCCTTTCGATGGCGGTGCTGAGCGCGGCCACCATGCTGACCACCGCGACGACCGCGTCCTACGCGCAGAGCGTGGACCTCTCGAAGTGGTCGCCCGAATATGTGAAGTCGATCGCCGGCACCAAGCAGTTCGACGCCGCCAAGGATTGCGGCGCGGTCGTGCCGAACGACTACACCGGCAATGTCAGCTATTGGTACACCGGCCCGTTCGAAGCCGATCCGCAGATCGCGCACGACATGGACAAGGCGTTCTGGGACGCCTTCAAGGCCGCCTATCCGAACATCACCACCGACGTGCAGTCGATCACCTATAACGAGCTGCTCGACAAGTTCCGCACCTCGCTGCTCGGCAACTCGGCTCCGATGGTCATCCGCCTGCAGATCCTGGGTGGCGTGGAATTCGCCGCCAAGGGCTACCTGCAGCCGCTGAAGCCGGAAGACGTCGGCTACACCGCCGCCGATTTCTGGCCGGGCGCGCTGAAGTCGGTGACCTACGAGGGCGTCGGCTACGGCCTGCCGACCAACAACGAAACCATGGCGATGATCTGGAACGCCAAGGTGTTCAAGGATGCCGGGCTCGATCCGGAAAATCCGCCGGCTACCTGGGACGACGTCGTCGCCTATTCCAAGCAGATCCACGACAAGCTCGGCATCCCGGGCTACGGGCTCGTCGCCAAGCAGAACGCCGGCAACACGCCGTTCCGCTTCATGCCGCAGCTCTGGGCCTACGGCGGCGGCGCGCTCGACGAAGCTTCGGCCGAGCCGACCTACAAGGATGTCTGGATCAACAACGAGGGCTCGAAGAAAGCCCTGCAGGCCGCCTACCAGATGTACGCGGTCGACAAGTCGGTTCCGACTTCCGCACTGACCAACACGCAAGGTGAAAACCAGGCGCCGTTCATCGCCGGCAAGCTCGGCATGATGATCGCCCACCCGGCCGAATACGCCAAGATGAACGACCTCGCCAGTAAGGCCACTGGTACCGACAAGGCCGTCGCCGACGACGTGGTCGCCAACATGCGCTACGGCCTGATCCCGACCGGCCCCGACGGCAAGCGCGCCGTGGTGTTCGGCGGCTCCAACATCCATGTGGTGAAGCCCGAGTTCGTGCAGGGCGGCAAGGTGGACGAGCAGGCCGTCAAGGCACTGATCTGCTTCTGGGACAGCCCGGAATGGTCGACCAAGCTCGCCTGGGTCGGCTCCAACCCCGGCAACATCAATGGCTTCCTGACCGACGCGATGAAGGAACGCCTCGAGACCATCAAGTTCCTCGATGTCACCACTTCGATGCTGCCCAACGGCATCCCGTTCCCGGTGATCCCGCAGGCGCCGGAAATCATGAACATCATCGTTCCGGACATGCTGCAGAATGCTCTCACCGGCAACATGACCGTCGACCAGGCGGTCGAGGATGCGGCCACCAAGGTGAAGGCCATCGTCGACGGCGGCGGCGGCATCTGATCGCCGGACTGCACAATCCCGGACCGGTGGCATCGCCGCCGGTCCTTTTATCTTCACAACCAGGGTATGCGCTGTGAGCACCGTTCAGGGACAAGCCATCTTTCGTGACGTGCCCGAGCCCAAGCGCGTCAGCCTGAGCCAGAAGGTGTGGAACAGCCGTTTCGACTATCTCTATGTGGCACCCGCGCTCATCGTGATGCTGATCGTCATCGGCTACCCCATCTACTACACGATCGAGCTGAGCTTCTTTAATACGCCGGCGAGCCTCGCGCTCAGCGACAAGACGTTCAACGGGCTCGACAATTACATCACCATTCTCACCAGCCCGATCTTCTGGAAGGTCACCTGGCAGACGGTGCTGTGGACCGTGCTTTCCACCTGCTTCGCTTTCCTCCTCGGCCTCGGTGCCGCGCTTGCGCTGCATCGCGAGTTCATCGGCCGCGGGTTCCTGCGTGCGCTCCTCCTCATTCCGTGGGTGGTGAGCGCGGTGGCCGCCTCATATGTGTGGAAGTGGCTCTACCACTCCGATTTCGGCGCCATCAGCGCGATGCTGAGCCAGATCGGCCTGACCGACAAGCCGATCAACTTCGTCGACAACACCAGCACCTCGCTCTACGCCCTGATCGTCGTGAACGTGTGGAAGGAATTCTCCTTCGCCATGATCATGCTGATGGCGGGCCTCCAGACCGTGCCCGATACGCTGCTGCGCGCCGCGCAGGTCGATGGTGCGAGCCCCTGGCAGCGCTTCTGGCACGTGACGTTCCCGCACCTGCAGGGCGTGTCGATGGTCACCCTGCTGCTGCTCGCGGTGTCGAACTTCAACTCCTTCATCATCCCCTGGATCATGACCGGCGGCGGCCCGGCCGGCTCGTCGGACATCTGGATCACCCACATCTACCAGCTCGCCTTCGGGCGGCAGCGCTGGGGCGTCGCCTCGGCCTATGCGGTGATCCTGTTCATCGTGATGATGGTGCTCGGCTACTTCTACGTCCGCGCACTGACCAAGGGCGACGACGCGAGGGCCGCCACATGACCGCCATCACCGAAGCTGCAGTGACCCAGCGCAAGGGCGCGGGCGGCTGGCGCTGGACCGGACGCATCTTCCTGGTGCTGCTGCTCGGCTTCACCGTCATGCCGATGATCTGGATGTTCATCACCTCGCTGAAGACGGGCTTTGCTGCGATGCAATACCCGCCGCAGTGGTGGCCGGCTTCGCCGACGCTGGAGAACTACTGGCGCCTGATCGACCCCTCGGGCAGCGTCGGCCGCGACTTCCTGCAGTATTTCTGGAACAGCATGTGGGTCTCGACCCTGACCACCATTCTCGCGGTGGTCGTGGCCGTCCCCGCGGCTTATGCCTTCTCGCGCTTCCGCTTCCCGGGCCGCAACTTCCTGTTCTTCGCCGTGCTGCTGCGCAACATGTTCCCGGCGGTGGTTTTCCTCGTGCCGCTCTTCATCCTGATGAAGGCGCTCGGCCTCGTGAACACCCATGGCTCGCTGGTCCTGACCTATCTGACCTTCGGCCTGCCGCTCGCCATCTGGCTGCTCAAGGGGTTCTACGACAACATCCCGGTGCAGCTCGAACAGGCCGCGCGCATCGATGGCGCAACGCGCTTCCAGGCGTTCTTCCTGATCGTGATGCCGCTCTCGACGCCGGGCATCATCGCCACCTCGATCTACAGCTTTATCGGCGCGTGGAACGAGTACATCTACGCCTACACCTTCCTCACCCGGCACGATCAGATGACCCTGCCGGTCGGCATCCAGCGGTTCTTTTCGGAGAACGCCACGGACTGGCCGGGGCTGATGGCCGCCACCTTCATGATGAGCATCCCCGTCGTGGTGCTGTTCCTCGTCCTGCAACGCTACTTCGTGCGCGCCCTGACCGAGGGCGCCGTGAAGCACTAACGGAAAGCTCAAGGAAACCCATATGGCTCAGGTTCTCCTCAAGGACGTGGTGAAGAACTACGGCGACGTCTATGCCGTGAACCACGTGTCACTGACCGTCGAGGACGGTGAGTTCGTTGCGCTTGTCGGCCCTTCGGGCTGCGGTAAGACCACGACGCTCAACCTCGTCGCCGGCCTCATCCCGATGTCGGGCGGCACCGTCAGCATCGGCGACCGCGACGTTACCGACCTCGATCCCAAGGACCGGGACATCGCGATGGTGTTCCAGAACTACGCGCTCTACCCGCAGAAGTCGGTCTACAAGAACCTGGCCTTCCCGCTGCAGATGCGGAAGCTCCCCAAGGAAGAGATCGACAAGCGTGTCCAGGCGGCGGCCAAGACGCTCGACATCACCCACCTCCTGGAACGCAAGCCGCGCGAACTCTCCGGTGGCCAGCAGCAGCGCGTCGCCCTTGGTCGCGCCCTCGTCCGCGAGCCACGCGCCTTCCTGATGGACGAGCCGCTGTCGAACCTCGATGCCAAGTTGCGCGTGCAGATGCGCTCCGAGATCAAGCGCTTCCACCAGGATCTGGGCGCCACGATCATCTACGTGACGCATGACCAGCTCGAAGCCGTCACCATGTCGGACAAGATGGCGGTGATGAACGGCGGCTTCCTGCAGCAATACGACAGCCCGGCCAATGTGTTCGCCAACCCGGTGAACATGTTCGTCGCGAGCTTTGTCGGCTCGCCGGCGATGAGCCTCGTGCCACTGACCGCGGTGAGCAAGGGCACCGATGTGGTGCTCAGCAGCCCCGAGGGCTGGGAGCTGCCGCTCTCCGCCGCCAACGCCAGGAAGGCGCTGAGCGCCAAATCGAACAAGGTGGTGCTGGGCGGCCGGCACTCGACCATCAGGGTGCACAAGGAGCAAGTGCCGGGCTCGGTGCCGGGCAAGGTCTATACGGTGGAGCCGACCGGCGACGTGACCTTCGCCCAGGTGTTCGTTTCAGGCGCCGTGGTCAATGTCAGCGTCGAGCCGACGTTCCAGCTCAGGCCCGACGAACCGGTGTTCCTCGAGTTCGACCAGAACCGCATGCACCTGTTCGACGGCGAGACCGAGATGGCGCTCCAGGCGAGCTGATCGCCGTTTGCCGGCAACATTTCAAAAACACAGCTCCCCGCTTTCGCGGGGATGACCCGGTGAGGGTCGAAGCGTTGAGCGGAAAACCATGAAAATCAAAGAGATCAAGGTCATCGTCTGCTCGCCCGGGCGGAACTTCACCACGGTGAAGATCATCACCGACGAGGGCGTCTACGGCATCGGCGATGGCACGGTGAATGGCCGCGAGCTGTCGGTGGCGAGCTATCTCGAGGATCACGTCGCGCCGGCGCTGATCGGCATGGATCCGCTGCGCACCGAGGACATCTGGCAGTATCTCTACAAGGGCGCCTACTGGCGTCGCGGGCCGATCACCATGGCGGCGATCTCGGCCATCGACATGGCGCTGTGGGACATCAAGGCCAAGGTCGCCGGCCTGCCGCTCTACCAGCTGCTCGGCGGCCGCTCGCGCGACAAGGTGATGGTGTACCGCCACGCCTCGGGCCTCGAGATCTCCGAAGTGGTCGAGGGCGTGCTCAAGATCAAGGAAACCGGCGTCCAGGCAGTCCGCGCCCAGGTGGCGATCCCCGGCCTGCCGCCGATCTACGGCACCGGCGATTCCACCGATACCGCGGCGCTGAAGGGCCGTGGCGCGATCGTGCCGCACGAGGAAGTGTGGGCGACGCACAAGTACCTGCCGCTGGTGCCGAAGCTGTTTGAGAAGGTCCGCGACGCGGTTGGCTGGGACGTGCACCTGCTGCATGACGTGCATCACCGGCTGACCCCGATTGAGGCGGCGCGGCTGGGCAAGGACCTCGAGCCCTACCGGCTGTTCTGGCTGGAGGACGCAATCCCGGCAGAGCTGCAGGAAGGCTTCCGCATCATCCGCCAGCACACGACGCAGCCGCTGGCGGTGGGCGAGGTGTTCAACTCGATCTACGACACCCACACGCTGATCACCGAGCAGTTGATCGACTATGCCCGCGTCACCTCGACCCATGCGGGCGGCGTCACCGGCATCAAGAAGATCTTCGACCTCGCGGCGATCTACCACGTCAAATCGGCCTGCCACGGCCCGCAGGACGTGTCGCCGATCGCCATGGGCTGCAACATCCATGTCGACGTGGCGATCCCGAACTTCGGCATCCAGGAGTTTGCCAACTACACCGAACAGATGTTCGACGTGTTCAAGTGCGCCTGGTCGTATGACCGCGGCTACCTGCAGCCGGGCGAAGTGCCGGGCCATGGCGTCAATTTCGACGAAGAACTCGCCGCAAAGTACCCCTACAAGCAGGCTTACCTGCCGATCGCCCGTCTCGAAGACGGCGCCATGACCAGCTGGTGAGGAGACCAGAGTGAAGATCACCGCCATCAAGCCGTTCCCGGTCTGGGTCGGCCATCGCAACCAGCTGATCGTCAAGATCGAGACCGATGCCGGCATTTTCGGCTGGGGCGAAAGCGGGCTGAGCGGCCGCGAGAAGGCGGTGGTCGGCGCGCTCGAGCACTATGCGCAGTTCCTCGTCGGCCGCGACCCGATGCAGATCGGCGCGTTGTGGCAGGAAATGTACCGCAGCCAGTATTTCGAGGGCGGGCGCGTGCTCACCGCGGCGCAGTCGGCGCTCGACATCGCGCTCCATGACATCAAGGGCAAGGCGCTCGGCGTGCCGGTGTACGAGCTGCTCGGCGGCAAGCACCGCAACGTCATCCCGACCTTCGCCTCGACCGGCTCGATCACCGGCGACGAGACCATCGAGGATGCGCGTAAGCTGATGGATCGCGGCTGGTCCACCATCCGCTTCTTCCCGGCCGAGTGGAACGACGCGCAGGGCATTTTCGAGCCGCGCGAGTCGATCGGCAAGACCGCGAAGTTCCTCACCAAGGCGCGCGAGGCGCTGGGCGAGACCGTGGTGCTGGGCATCGACTACCACCACCGGCTGTCGGTGGCCGAGGCGGCGAGCTTCTGCCAGAAGATGCCCTCCGGCACGATCGACTTCCTCGAGGAGCCGATCCGCGACGAGACGCCGGAGGCCTACGAGAACCTCAGGAAACTCACCGACGTGCAGTTCGCCATCGGCGAGGAATTCTCGTCCAAGTGGCAGTTCCTGCCGTACATCGAGCGCGGCATCCACCAGTACAACCGGCTGGACCTCTGCAATGTCGGCGGCTTCACCGAGGCGATGAAGGTCGCCGGCTGGTCCGAGGCGCACTATGTCGACCTGATGCCGCACAATCCGCTGGGGCCGATCTGCACCGCGGCGACCATCCATTTCTCGGCCGCGACGCCGAATTTCTTCGCGCTCGAAGTGCGCGCCAACGCCACCGACCTCTATGCCGGGACGCCGACCGCGGACCTGTTCCCGGTGATGCCGACGCTCGATGGCGCGGTGTTCAAGGTTCCGGATGCGCCGGGGCTCGGCATCGAGATCAACGAGGCGCTGCTCGACAAGGACAGCTTCAAGTTCTGGGAGGCGCCCCATTTGAAGCGCCGCGACGGTTCGGTCACCAACTGGTAGACCCACATCTCATTTTGGAGGAGACATACATGGTCCACGTCATGCAAAGCCCGATCCCGGCGTTCAAGCGTCCGAGCAAGGACATCATCGCCGCGCTGAAGGATATCGGCACTGCCACCGTCGCCGGCTCGCTCGGCCATTCCGGCTTTCGCAACCCGCACATGGTCGGCCCGGTCAGCCAGTATAAGGGCAAGTCGATCGTCGGCACGGCGCTGACGCTGCAGTTCATGCCGCAGCGCCCGGACCTGTTCAGCGAGGGCGAGTATTCGGATCCCGAAAAGCAGCTGCACCGCCACGTGCTCTATGAAGTCGAGGAGAACGACGTCGTCGTGGTCGACGCCCGCGGCGACCTGAGCTCGGGCGTATTCGGCGACATGATGTCGACCTACTTCAAGGGCCGTAAGGGCGCCGGCATCGTCATCGACGGCGTGATGCGGGACAAGCCGAACGTCGACAAGCTCGACCTCGCCATCTGGATGCGCGGCTGGACCCCGAACTACCACGTGCAGGTTTCGATCTGGCCGGCGGCGGTGAACGTGCCGATTTCCTGCGGCGGCGTCATGGTCATCCCGGGCGACATCATCATGGCCGACGACGACGGCGTGGTCGTGCTGCCCCAGTCGATGGCCGAAAAAGTCATCGAGGATTCCAAGAAGCACGCCGAGTGGGAAGTGTTCAGCCGCGAGAAGCTGACGGCCGGCGAATCGCTCCGCCGCTACTACCCGCTGCACCCCGACGCCGAGGAAGAATACCAGGCCTGGCGCAAGGCCAAGGGCCTACCGCCGAGCCCGAGCCACTGAGGCCGCGGATCGCACTGCATTAGAAGGGCGCCCGAGTGGCGCCCTTTGCCTTTGAGGGAGGCGCAGATGAAAACCAGCCGCAAGGTCAAGACGGACGCCCCGATCACGGGCCTGCGCCAGTTTCTCACCCCGGAGCAGCAGCGCGATTGGCTGGACGGCAAGGCGGACCTGCCTGATGCCGACGAGCGCCAGGAGTCGCTGGAACTGCGGTTCAAATACCTCCCGCGGTTCGAAAAGTTCCTCGCTCGCCCGCAGGCACAGGACGTTCTCGACATCCTGCATCTCTATGGCCAGAGCTGTATTCCGATCCCCCGCACCACCGAGCGCTATTACTGGTCGGTGTCCTGCCTGCCGTCGACCTCCGACAAGCCGCTGGTGCGGGTCAATGCGAGCTGGATGGAGCTGTTCACCCTCTACGCCGATGGCGAGGGCGTGCGCTCGAGGTTCATCCTGCACCTCTCCGATTTCACCACCGACAACTCCCTCGACGAGGCCCGCGTCGACGAGACGTTCCTCGAGCAAAGCGTCGAGCGGCCAGAGGACGTCGGCCATTTCTTCCCGCGCGGCCAGGACATGTTCGGCATCACCGTGCGCGGCTCCGCCTCGATCCGTCAGTTCCTGTCGAACTCCAGAGCGCTGCGGGCCATCCGAAGGTTCAACCTGACCCACATGAACCGGGGCCGGAACGCCTATCAGGCGAGCCACAGCTACAGCGTGGCGGATCGGATGGTTGGCGGGTAAAGCGCCAGTGACTTCAAAGGCATAGACGGGCGGCGCGGCACCAGGCATGGTCGCGACGGGGGAACAATGGCATTTGGCGTCTTCATTCATCGGGCGGATTCGATCTACGAGGACAGCCCGGCGCAACGGTATCAGTTTCCGAGCCAGTACTTTTCGCGCGTCTCCAAATGCGTCGGCGACTGGATCGTCTACTACGAACCGACCAAGGTGCAATTCTCGCGCGGATACTTCGCGGTCGCCAAGGTGGGCGAGGTCGTTCCTGACCCCAGCACCCCGGGCATGTTTCTTGCCTTGATCGTCCCCGATAGCTACCTCGAGTTTGCCGACCCGGTGCCCTTCATCGGAGCTGATCGACTACCTGTCGAAACAGGACTGCTCAACGAGGTTGGACGCATCTCCGGTCGTGCTCAAGCGGCCGTGCGCTCTCTGTCGGTTGCCGACTTCGGAAAGATCGTGACCCGTGGACTCGCCGAGGTCGACGCTGTCCTCCCTCGCGTGGACGTCGTTCGAAATGAGTTCGATGAGGACGCCCAAATGCCGTTTGTCCGCGAGGAGGAGCGCCAGCGGCTGCCGCTGCTCACCTCGCGCATCGTGCGAGACCGAGTTTTCCGCCGGGTCGTGCTCCGCGCTTACGGCGAACGTTGCGCTGTGACCGGGTTGAAACTGATCAATGGCGGGGGACGAGCCGAAGTCGCAGCTGCCCACATTCGACCGGTGGAGGCGAATGGCCCTGACATCGTCAACAACGGAATTGCGCTGTCTGGTACCGCGCATTGGATGTTTGACCGCGGGCTGATCACCTTCACCGACGACCTGAAGATCGTTGTCTCGCGTCACGTCAACGATCGGGATGGCGTGGACGGATTGATCAACAAGACCGGCCGGCTGATGGGGCCACTTGTCGGACGGGACAGACCTCATCCTGCATTTCTCGAATGGCATCGCGAGAACACCTTCAAGCAATGAAGGCGCGGACTAGCGCTGCCGTTATCGCTCGATGCCGAGCAGCGCCCCCGTCGCGTACCTCGCACTCGAGCCCGGGGTCGCACCCCCTCCGAACTGCGCTAGGTCGCTATGCTCCCAAGCTCCGCCTACCTCCCACATCAAGGGGGAGGTAGGGGGCTAGTGGGTTGGCTGGATCTGGCGATCACGCCTTGCCGAGGAACTCGGCCATCCTGATCAGGCCCTGCATGTAGCCGATGGCGTGGGAGCGGCCGCGGTGGTTCCAGTCGCTGTCGCCATCCATCTTGGGGACGTGGTCGTCGAGCAGGAAGCCGTCGAAACCGTTCTTGGCGAGGAGCACGATGACTTCGGCGGGGTCGAAATTGCCGTCGCCGATGAAGCACTCGACGAAGTTCGGCACCGAACCCTTCACGTCGCGGAAGTGGATGTAGGAGATGCGGCCCTTGGGGGCGAAGTACTCGATCATCTCGTTGACGTTGGCCTTGCCACCCTCCATCTCCGAGCAACAGCCGAGGCAGAGGTCGAGCGACCAGGCTTCCGAGCGGCCCACGAGGTCGTAGGCCTTCTTGAAGTTCTCCGGCTTGTAGAAGAGGCGCGCCACGCCGCCCAGCATCGGCACCGGGGGATCATCCGGGTGGAGGGCGAGCTTCAGGCCTTCCTCCTCGGCGACCGGCAGCACGGCCTTCATGAAGTACTCGTAGTTGCTCCACATCTGCTCTTCGGTGATCAGCGGGCCGTCCTTGCCGAATAGCGGCATCGAGGAGGCACGACCGAGCGTGGTCGGCATGAACGAGCGGAGCAGCTCGAGATTGTCGATATTGGCTTCGACCACGGCCATGTCGAACTGTCGGGCCACGGCGCCGCCGCGGGTCGCGGCGTCACGCTTGGTGGTCCACACCGAGTTGGGCATGAAGTGGAGGCCGAGCACCGGGATCCCAGCGCGGGCGACGGCACGGATGGTCGCCTGGTAGTTTTCGATCTGCTCGTCGCGGCCGTCGAGGCCCATCATCGCCTTGTGGTAAAAGTGGGTAGGGACGTTCTCGATCGCCTCGAACTTGAGGCCGGCGGTTTCGACCTGGTCGACCAGCGCCCGAACATCCTTCTCTTCCCAGCGGCTGTCGCCGGGGAGCGTGGGGTTGTTCATCTGCAACCCGGTGGCGCCGATCTGCGCCGCGAAGCGGAGCCTTTCCTCGCTCAGTTCGTGGAACTGGCCTACCGCAACCCTGATACCCATCGTCGTATGTTCCTGTTGGCTTGAGATGTGTCGCCGGGTGTTCAGCCCTTGACCGATCCCTCGGTCATGCCCGCCACCATGAAGCGCTGGGCGACGAAATAGAGGATCATCAGCGGCACCGACGAGATCACCGCGCCGGCCATCAAAGGCCCCCACGGCAACACGTCGCTGGTGATGAGATAGTTGAGCGCCAGCGGCGCGGTGCGCTGGCTTTCGGAGGTGATGAGGACGAGTGCGAAGAGCAGTTCGTTCCACGCCCCGGTGAAGGTGAAGATGGCCACCGCCGCGATACCCGGCGCCGAGAGCGGCAGGACGATGCGGATCAGCGCGCCGAAGCGACTGAGCCCATCGATCATTCCCTGTTCCTCGAGCTCGCGCGGCACGCCGCGGAAATAGCCCTGCAGCAGCCAGGTGGAGAGCGGCAGCGAGAAGGTGAGATAGACCAGCACCAGCCCGACCAGCGAATTACCCAGGTGCAACTGCGCCATGACGATCGACAGCGGGATGAACAGCAGCGAACCGGGCGTCAGGTAGGCGAAGAGGATCAGCCGCCCGAACACGCCACGGAAGCGGTAGCGGAAGCGCACCATCGAGTAGGCGGCGAAGGACGAGATGGTCACCGAGATCAGCGTCACGATGGTCGAGACGATCAGGCTGTTGCGGATGGCGAGGAGGAAGCCGCCGTCGGCGAGGAGCTTCGAGAAATTGTCGAGCGTGAAGGTCTTCGGCCACAGCGAGGGCACGCGGTAGATCTCGCGCGGCAGCTTCAGCGAGGTGATGATCATCCAGTAGATCGGGAACAGCACCAGCAGCACGGCGATGGCAAGGACGAGATAGCTGAGGCCGCGGCCGATCCACAGGCGGCGCAGTGCGGTGTTCGGGCTGGAGGCGGCGGGCGCCACGACGTCTGCGAGGGTGGTCACTCTTCCCTCCGCATCATCAGCGAGGTGGCGAAGAGGACGAGGATGGCGAGCACCGGCAGCATGTAAACCGACACCGCGGCGGCCTCACCGATGCGCTGAGTCTGCATGCCGAAATAGGCCAGCACTGGGAACACCATGGTGGCGTCGGACGGGCCGCCGGCCGTGAGCAGCCAGACGTGCTCGAAGCCGTTGGCGGTCCAGATCGAACTCAGCAGCGTCGTCACGATGATCACCGGCAGGATGCCCGGGAGGGTAACGTTCCAGAAGCGCTGCCAGACATTGGCGCCATCGACGATGGCCGCCTCGTAGAGCTCCTTGGGCACCGATTGCAGGGCGGCGAGCAGGGAAACGAACCAGAACGGGAAGCCGCGCCAGACCGAGGCGGTGATCACCGCGCCCATGGCGGTGGAGCGCGAGCCGAGCCAATCGACCACATGCGGGTAGAGGCCGGTCTGCGTGAGGATGAGATTAATGCCGCCGCCGATCGGCTGGTACAGCACGCGCCAGGTGAGGAAGGCGACGAAGGCCGGCATCGCCCAGGGCAGCATCAGGAACGAGCGGAAGATGCCGCGGCCGGGGAGTTTCTGGTGGACGAGCAGCGCGAGGCCGAGCCCGATGCAGAGCTTCAGTCCGTCCGATACCAGGACGATGACGATGGTGTTCCAGATGGCGCTCCAGAACGTCGCCGTGCCGGCGAGATACTGGAAATTCTTGAACCCGATGAAGTTGCCGACGCTGCCGATCACCTGGTCGGTGAACGACACCCAGATGGCAAAGAAGAACGGATAGGCGACGAGGCCGATGATCAGGAAGATCACCGGGGCGACCAGCGCATAGGCGAACAGCTTGATCCGGAAGCCGCCCCCGAAGCGGCGGCGGGAAGGGGGACCTGGCTCCTGATCGATCGCCGCTGTCATGCGTTCTCTGTCCTCGATGCGGAAGAAGCCCGCGGATGGCGCGAGGCCATCCGCGGCAGGGAGGAACTACGGGATCAGTATTTGTCGTAGATCGCCTGGGCCGAGGCTTGCGCCTCATCCATTGCCTTGTCGAAGTCCCAGCCGTCGACGACCACGCGCTGCGCCATCTTCGGGATGACGAAGTTGGAGCCGACATCGACATAGGCGGCGTTGAGCACGTCCGGGTAAGCCGGCGCAGTACCCGCCTTGGCGAGGCCGAGCAGGCCCGTGAGGATCGTGTTCTTGCCATCGAAGGCGGCCAGTTGCTCCTGGTTCTTCAGCACCGGGCCATAGATCGCCACGTTGAAGTAGGCGTTCATGAACTCGGGGCTCGACAGGTGCTCGAGCAGGGCCTTCGCCTCATCCTGATTGGCGCTGCCCTTGGTGATGGCACGCGTCTGCGGGGTGATCGGCGAGACCTGGCCCTTCGGACCGGCCGGCAGCGGCGAAAAGGCGCTGGCTTCGAACAGCTCCGGATCGTCCTTCTTCGCGGCAATGCCGACCGAGCCGGTATTGGCGATGAAGGCGGCCTGGCCCGAGAGATAGGCCTGGTTGTCGCCGGCCCCGTCCCAGGTGGTGGCGCCGGGCGGGAACAGGCCCTTGTCCCAGGCATCCTTCAGCCAGGTCAGGTAGGTCCGGGTTTCCTCGGACTTGATGGTGACTTTCTTGCCAGCGTCATCGGCGATACGTCCGCCATAGGACTGCAGCACGTTCACCTGCACGTTGGCATCGCCGACATTGGAGAGCGCAAGGCCGAGGCCGGAGACCGGCGGGGCGTTGACGGCAGTGGCCTGGGTGACCAGTTCTTCCCAGGTCTTGGGGGCTTCGGTGAACCCTGCCGGCTCTAGCAGGTCCTTGCGGCGGAGCAGCAGGTTGCCGTTGACGCCGAAGGGCAGGCCCGTGCGGCCACCGGCGATCGCTGTGGTGTCGGTGGCCCGATCCGGACCCTCGAACCAGCCCCCCTGGGCTTCGCCGACCTTCTTGTAGAGGTCGTCGATGGTGATGAACTGGTCCTGCCGCGACAGCAGCAGCAACAGGTCGAGGCCGACGTCGAGCGCGTCGGGCATGGTGTTGGAAGCGACCGCCGCCGACACTTTCTGCACCGTCTCGTTCTGGTTGATCATCACCACCTCGGTGGCAACGCCGTTGGCAGCGCCCCACGCCATGATGGTGTCGGTAAGCAGCTTGTTGGCATCATCCGAGAAGATCAGTCCGCCCCAGTAGGTGAGCTTCTTGCCCTGCGCGATGGCAGGCATTGGAAAGCCGCTGGCAGCGGCCAGCGCGAGGCCGCTCGCGGCGGTCGTCAGCACGCGGCGGCGCGACCAGCCGGACGTCTTCTGGGTGTCGGTTTTGTTGGTCATGGGCTCTCCTCCAAGATGAGCTCGTTGCGGCTTGGCAATTGGAAAGAACGGTGCCGGACCAATCGCCCGGGCGATCAGTTTCGGTGGGCGGCCCGCCTCCCTGCGGGATCCCGATTTGAGTGGAGCGGGAAGGGCCAAAACGGCCAGCCGCTCACAGTTTTCTCGCTGCGCTGGCTTTTAAATATATTTAATAGCGCTATTAAGAGCGTATTATGCGGTTCAAACCGCTGTCAACGTGCGCGGGATAGGAGAAAAGGATGAGGGGGGAGATCGAGAATGCCGGATACATGGCATTCTTCGACGCGCTGGTTGCGGGGCGGCTGAAGCTCGGCCAGACGCTGACGCAGGACGAGCTGTGCAAGGTGCTGGGGCTGTCGCTGTCGCCGATGCGCGAGACCACGACGTTGCTCGAGGCCGAGGGGCTGATCACCGTCCGCCGCAAGGTCGGGATCACGATCTTCTATCCGGACGTGAAATTCGTCGGGAACTGCTTCCAGTTCCGCGGCCTGCTCGAGCGCGAGGGGCTGCGCAAGTTCGCCCAGACGGTGACGCCGGAGTGGACCACGACGATGCGCAACGAGCATGTCGAGATCATCGACTTCGTTCGCCGGGTGAACGAGATCGAGCGCTACCGCATCCCGGTGAAGCTGCTGGAGCGGAAGTTCCACGACACCTTCGTTGCGGCTTTCGACAACGACCAGATCCGCGTCAACTACGCCCGGCTGACGCAGAAGATGTACCTGCTGCGGCTGCACAACCTCAACGCGGTCGGGCCGGCCAACACGGTGACCTCGATGGAGGAGCACTTGGTGATCATCGACGCGCTGAAGGCAGGAGATGTGGACGCTGCGTGTGACGGGTTGGACCGACATTTGCAGGGCGTGTTGCACCGGGTGCTGACGACGTGAGACCTCTGCGCTCCTAGACTGCGTCGTCGACCGTTCGCCTGCTGCCGCGCCTGAGGTTGGCTTCGTGGTCGTGCAGCACCACGAGCACTGCGGTGATCAGTCCTGCGAACAATCCGGCGAGCAGTCCGATCATCATGCTGTCCTGGATGCCCATCACCTGGCCGATGCTGCTGGTGGCAAGCCCAGCCGCGACGGCGGTGACGAAGGCCCCGACCCAGACCGATAGCGGCGCGTTGCGTTCGCGGTCGCTGAGGAAGAACTGCGGCAGCGATCGCCCCAGATAGCGGCGGATCAGGATCTCGGCGGCCACGGCGACGAAGGCGGCGACGATGCCGACCGACGCCCGTCCGGCATCAGTATCGGCAAACATCGCACCGATCAGCACGCCGATAAGCGTGCCGATGATTACCGTGACGATAATGTAGGCTGTTACTTCGTAGCGAGACTTCGATGGACTTGGCATTCCGCACTCCAGTCACTCGCGCTCCTCTCAAATACTAGCCTGAACTATAGCCTCGGACAATGGCGACGCCGGCGCCTCTCATCCGCAAGTCGAATCTCGGTCCCCGTTGACAAGCACCGACACCGGCGCTTAGCTGTCCCTAATATGAAACGCTCGTTCCAATATTGGAACACAGAGAAGCGTTGGGAGGAAGGCTCATGGGGAACGAGGCGCACTCGCCTGTCCTTGAGGCACGCAATATTTCGCGGCATTTCGGTGCGGTCGTGGCGCTCGCTGATGCATCGCTGCAGCTCTATCCGCGTGAAGTGGTGGGGCTGGTCGGCGACAACGGCGCCGGCAAGTCGACGCTACTGAAGATCCTCTCCGGCATCCTCACCCCGTCGGGTGGCGAGATCGTCATCGACGGCAGGCCGGTGGTGCTGAAGCGCGCCCAGGATGCCATGGATGCGGGGATCGAGACGGTCTACCAGGACCTCGCGCTGGTCGACACCATGTCGGCCTACCAGAACGTCTATCTCGGCCGCGAGGAGCTCTCGAAGAACCCGATCGCCCGGCTGTTCAACCTCGTCGACGACAAGCAGATGCGCGAGCAGGCTCGCCAGGTGCTGGACTCGCTGAAGGTGAAGGTGCCCTCGATAAACGTGTCGGTGAAGGGCATGTCGGGCGGCCAGCGCCAGTGCCTCGCCATCGCCCGCGCCCTGCTCTGGGGCCGCCGCATCGTCATCCTCGACGAGCCCACCGCGGCGCTCGGCGTGCGCGAAACCGGGCAGGTGCTCGAGGTGATCCGGAGCCTGCGCGAGCAGGACGTCTCGGTGATCATCGTCAGTCACAACATGCAGCAGCTGATGAGTGTTGCCGACCGCATCACCGTGATGCGGCTCGGCCGTTCCATTGCAACCCGCACCGTCAAGGACACCGAGGTCAACGAGATCGTCGGACTGATTACCGGCGCCATCCCCGGCGATTCCGCCGAGGCGCGCGCTGCGCAAGCTGCGGCCTGAGGCAACAAGCCCGGGGCCGCAAACACGATCGCATTCCACGTTACCGCAAAGGGAGGAGACCATCTTGCGTAACTCAGCACGTGCATTCGCCATCATGGCGCTATCGATACCCGCGCTCATCGGCTTCGCTGGTGTCGCTCAAGCTCAGGACAAGTTCAAGCTCGGCATGATGGTGGGTGGCAACACCTGCTGCGAGTGGATGAAGGCGCAGGGCGATGTCGCCCGGGCGCTGGCCGAGAAAATGGGCTGGGACTATGTCGAGCTCAGCAATAACAACGACCCGGCGACGGCACTGAAGAACGCCCAGATCATGGTGCAGGAAGGCGTCGACGCCGCCATCCAGTTCAACGGCCAGCCCTCGACCAACCCGGCCATCAGCGCCGTGATGAAGGCCGCCAATATCCCGATCGTCACCTATGACATCGCCGATCCCGGCATGTATTTCGTCGGCATCGACAACCTCGCGGCCGGCATTGCCGGTGGCGAGCAGCTCGGCAAGATCATGAAGGAAAAGTGGAACTGCGAACCCGACCTGGTGATCTCATCCGAGGGTGCCGGCGCCGGCATCGTCAATGAATGGCGCACCGGCGGCATGCGCACAGGCGTCAAGAACATCTGCCCGGACATCCCGGCGGAAAAGTACATCTCGTTCGAGGGTAGCGGCGACGCAGCAGTCGCTCTGCCGGCGGCCCGCGATCTGCTTGCCGCCAACCCCAACGCGGTCAAGATGGCCGTGGTCGGCATCAACGACGGCGGCGTGCTCGGCCTGATCAATGCCGCCGAACAGCTCGGCCGCGCCGATGAAGTCATCGGCTGGGGCCAGGACGGCGCCTTCATCACCGGCGACAACGTTAACCCGCACCTCGCCGGGTCGGTGTTCTACTTCCTCGAAGGCTACGCCGTTTACGCCATCAAGGACGTTATCGGGCCGATTGCCGAAGGCAAGGAAGTTGCCCTCAAGGCCGATGCCGGCGATCCGGCGTCGAAGGTCCAGCCGTGCCCGGTCTCGGCCGAGCAGGCCAAGGCCGTGCCGGATATGGCCGAGCGTGTGACGCAGCTGCTCGCCGCCCCGGCCGGCACGACGGAATACGACCTGTTCTGCCCCAATAAGTAAGCTCGCCCAATAGCGGCAGCCGGCGATCCTCGATTGCCGGCTGCCGGCCTCTGTCTTTCAGCCGCTCAGGAAGCGCCAATGTCCATGGACCGCGCCATCGATGCTACGCCTGCCCCGACCGCGCTCGGGGTCCGGTTCCAGGGCTGGGGCACGGCAATAACGCTGGTCGCGGTGTGGGCACTGCTGATTGCCGCCACCGGCATCTACCGGCCGGATTTCTTCGCCCACCAGACGGTGCTGGCCATCGCCTTCACCATGTCCATCGTCGGCGTGCTTGCCATCGGCCAGGGCATTATAGGCATCTCCGGCGGCTTCATCGACCTGAGCCAGCCAGCCGGCCTCATCCTCACCAGCCTTGTCGCCGTTCGCCTGTCGGAAGCCGGCCTGCCGCTGCCGTTGGTGTTTGTCGGCTCGGTGCTGGTCGGCATGGCATGGGGCGCATTCAACGCCGCAATCGTCGTTTTCGCCAAGCTCAACCCCGTGATCGTGACGCTGGCCACCAACTTCATCGGCCTCGCAGCGCTCTATCTCGTCTTCCAACTCGCCCAGGTGCCCAATGGCAGCGAAATCTACCACATGGGCCGCGCCAGCTTCCTTGGCCTGCCGGTCATCTGGTGGCCGATGCTGGTGCTCATCGTCATCGTCGGTTTCCTAATGCGCTTCACCCGATACGGGCGCCGCATCACCGCGGTTGGCGGCAACCGGTTTGCGGCACAAGCACGCGGCATCTCGCTAAAGAAAACCCGGTTCGCGACCTTCATGGCGGCCGGTGGGTTCGTCGGCTTTGCTTCGGTGCTGTTCGCCTCTGCCGCCGGCCCGTTCAACCCCAGTTCCGCTAGCACCTTACAGCTCAACGTGATCGCCGCTGTCATCCTTGCGGGGATCTCACTCGCCGGTGGGCGCGGCAGCTTCTGGATGCTGCTGCTCAGCGTCGGGTTCTTGTCCACCATCCCGACCTCGCTCGTCTTCTTCGGGCTCTCGTCCGATACCCAATCCATCTTCCAGGGCATTCTGCTGATGATCGCTGTGGCCATTGACGGCTATCGGGCGCGGAGGGGCACGCCATGACCGACACCGCCGCTGCAAGCCGCACGCTGCCCGCACACCTGCCGCACCACCCGATCCGCGACGCGCTGACCGGGTCGGTAGCGAGCATCGCCTTCACCTTCATCGCGGTGATCGCCGTCGGGCTGATGTGGATCGGGCCGAAGTTCGTCTCCTTCGGCAACGTCTCGATCATCGGCAGCTTCCTCATCGTGCCGCTGGTCGTCGGGGCGTTTTCGGGTTTTGCCCTGCTCGCCGGCGTGGTCGACCTGTCGATCGGCTCGATCGTCGGGATTTCGGCGGCGATTTTCGCCTGGCTCATCACCCATGGCTGGGGCATCTGGCCCGCCGCGGGTGCGACGCTCTCGATCTGCCTCGTGATCGGCGGCCTGAACGCACTGGCCATCGTGCGGTTCGGCGCCGATCCGATCGCTGCGACGCTGGGCATGCTTACGGCACTGCGCGGCATCACCTGGGTGCTATGCGGCAACCAGCGCATGATCCCGGCCTTCGACATCGACTTCTTCACCCTGATCAACCAGCAGGTCTTCGGCCTGCCGCTGTTCTTCCTGCTTGCCATCGTGCTGACGCTGATCGCCGCGGTGGTCGTCACCAAGACGCGGGTCGGCCGCCACGTGCAGGCGGTTGGTGGCGACGACCGCGCTGCAGCACGCGCCGGTATTTCGGTCAGGGGCGTGCGGACCGCGGCGCTGCTGTTCAGCGCTGTTGGTGGCGGGCTAGGCGGAATGATCTATGTCGGCCAGCTCGGCAGCGCCGCCGGTGCGACCGGTCTCGGCCTTGAGTTCCAGGTCTATGCCGCGCTGATGATCGGCGGCTACTCGATCCTGCGCGGCGGGGTCGGCAACCCGGTGGGCGGGGCGCTTGGCCTGCTCGCCGTGGCCGGGGTCGCCAACATTCTCGATCTGGGGCGCATCAGCCCCTACTACGTGAACATCATTGTCGGCCTGCTGCTGCTTGCCGCGGTCCTGCTCGACCGCCTGCGCGGCGGCGACGCCTACGAATAATAACCAGCTATCACTCGATCCAAGGATACTGTGCCGTGAAGATCTCGGACATCACCATCAAGTCGTTCCGCACCTATGCCGACCGCTGGGATGTCGGCCACGCGCTGCCGCTGCCCAATACGCAGATGATGCAGACCGTGCTCACCATCCACACCGACGAAGGCGTGGTCGGGCACTATCTCGGCGGCGGTTCGCACGGCGACAACGAGGGCCTGAACGTCGTCGACCAGCAGCAGATCCTGTGGCGCATCAAGGACCTGCTCGTCGGGCAGGACCCGATGGATCGCGAGATGATCTGGAAGTGGATGTGGGTCGCCAACGTCCAGGAGAATGTCGCTTCGGTGATCGACAACGCGCTTTGGGATCTCGCAGGACGCTACACCAACCTGCCGGTTTACAAGCTGATGGGCGGCGCCGGGCGCGAGAAGGTGAAGGCCTACGCCTCGACCTACCCCAATATCGGCAAGCCGCACGTCTATGCCGAGCACGCGCTCGCCTGCAAAACCGAGGGCTACCAGGCCTACAAGATCCATCCGCATTACTTCTGGAACCCCGAGACCGGCACCCCGACGCCCGGCCGCCCGTCCAACATCAAGGCCGATATCGAGACCTGCCACCTGGTGCGCGAGGCGGTGGGCCCGGACTACGTGCTGATGTTCGATCCGTGGGGCACCTACATGACCATGGAAGAGGCGATCCAGGTCGGCCGCGAGCTCGAGAAGCTCAACTTCTACTGGTACGAGCACCCGATGCCGGAATACCGGACCGAGAGCTACGTGCGGCTTTCCCGCGAGCTGTCGATTCCGATCCTGTCGCCAGAGATCATCGCCGGCGGCGTGTTCTCGCGCGCCGAGTGGATCCTGCGCGGGGCCGGTGACATGAGCCGCATCGACGTGGTCCGCGGCGGCATTACGGGTGCGCGGAAGACCGCCATCGTCGCCGAGGCCTATGGGCTGCGCTGCGAAATGCACATGGCCGGCTGGGGCAACCTGCAGGTGATCGGCGCGACCTCGGAAGATACGTCCGAGTATTACGAGAAGGGCCTGCTCGCACCGGGCGTCGATTACGACGCGCCGCATCCCTACCTCAAGAACACTGTCGATAAGATCGATTCCGAGGGCTACGTGCACCTGCCGAAGGGCGCTGGCATGGGCTACGAAATCGAGTGGGACTACATTGACGACAATCTGATCGAACCCAACGCCACGACCAAGAAGACCCACTGGTAACGAGCTAGCGAGGCCCTATGTCGAGCATCACCCGGTCAGTCCAGGCCATGGACCTTCTTGCACGCAAGGGTCCGCTGGGAGTGCGCGCCGTGGCGCAGCAGTTGCAGCTGCCGCTCGGCTCGGTGCACCGGATGCTGCTAGATCTCGCCGAGGAAGGGGTGGTCGACCGCACCCCTTCGGGCGAGTGGGAACTGTCGTTCCGGCTGCTCGAAATCACCGGGCTGCAGCTCGAGCGCATCGACCTGCCGCGGCTCTGCCGGCCGTTCGCTGAGCAAATCGCCGAGGCGACCAAGGAGACGGTCAACGTCAATGCGCTGAGCGGCCTCAATGGCGTCTGCATCGACAAGGTGCGCGGCAACGAGGGCATGCAGCTCGACCTCCGCATCGGCTCGCGTGGGCCGCTCAACTGCGGTGGTGCGGGGAAGGCGATGCTCTCATACATGCCCGAGGAACGGCGCGAGGAGGTCTACACTCACCCGCTCCCGGCGCTCACCAGCCACACCATCGTCGATGCCAACAAGCTGCGCGAGGAGATCGGGCGCATCCGCGAGCGCTTCTACTCGATCGACGACCAGGAAGTGGTGATGGGCGTCTACTGCGTCGCCGTGCCGTTGCTCGATCGTTCGGGCCATTCGGTGGGCGCGATGAGTGTCACCGGGCCATCGGTGAAAAAGCCGGGCGGCGACAACGTGATGCCGATCGTCGCGCAGCTCTGGAACGCCTGCGAGCATGTGAGCCGCCGGCTTGGATATGCCGGTGAATGGCCGCCGGCCGCCGCTTCAGCGGCAGCCCGCCTCGCCGGCTAAGGAGAAGACTTGTGGTTCACCTCGCCTGGATGATGAAGCTGAAGCCCGGCAACGAGGCGATCTACAAGCAGAAGCACGACGAGATCTGGCCCGAGATGCTCGCGGCCATGAAGCGCGATGGCGTGCGAACCTTCTCGATCTACCGCAACGGGCTCGACCTCTTCGCCTACATGGAGCGCGACAGCGAACCGGTTCCCGGCACGCCGATCAGCGACCTCACCTGGCGCTGGTGGGAGATGATGGCGCCCTACATGGAAACCAATCCTGATTTCTCGCCGGTGCAACGCCCGGTCGAGGAAATGTTCAACTTCGAAAATCGCTGAAAGAGCTATTGTCCATGAGTTCGGCTGCCATCAGGGGCGTAGTGCCCATTCTCGTCACACCCTTTCATCTCGATGGGTCGATCGACGAGGGGAGCCTTTCGCGCCTGATCGACTTCAACATCGAAGCTGGGGTGCATGGCCTTGGGGTGGCGCTGGGCAGCGAGGTGTTCAAGTTCAACGAGGCCGAGCGGGCGCAGATCACCCGCGCCACGATCGAGGCGGTGAATGGCCGGGTGCCGGTCATCATCAACTCGGGTGCCGCCGGCACCGACCTTGCGGTGTTCTACTCGAAGGCAGCGGAAGCGGCCGGGGCTGACGCGCTGATGGTGATCCCACCCTCGTTTATGCCGGTCAGCTCGGAGGAGATTTTCGACTACTACAAGGCGATCGATGCGGCTGTCGGTGTTCCGATCATCCTGCAGGACGTGCCGCAGGGGCCGATCTCGCCCGGACTGGCGCTCCGCATCGCCGACACCTGCAAGAACGTCAGATACATCAAGGTCGAAACCGTGCCGGTCACCGGCAAGGTGCAGGCCATGGCCGACGCGGTCGGCGATCGGCTGACCATTTTCGGTGGCGCCGGGGGCAGCTACTTCATCGAGGAATTGCGGCGCGGCGCCCACGGCACCATGCCGTTCTGCAGCCAGCCGGCCGATTTTGTCGCGGTGTGGGACGCCTTCAAGAAGGGCGACGAAGCCACGGCGCGCGTGCACTTCGATGCGACGATCATGGCGGTGAACCGGCTCGGCAACCAGGGCGGCGACATCTTCTACGCCATCCACAAGCAGCTGCTGGTGCGCCGCGGCATCATCCGCCACGCACTGGTCCGCAGCCCGACCACGGCAATCGACCCGATCACACAGCGCGAGATCGACGAGTTGCTCGCGACCATCGTGCCGACGCCGGTTGCCTTTGGAGCCTGAGATGGACCCGTTCAAGCTGCGCCGGCTCGGCCGGACCAATCTCGAGCTGCCGCAGCTCGGGTTCGGTGGCGCAGCCTTCGGCAACATCTTCAACGTGATCCCGGATAGCCAGGCCGATGCCACCATGGACGCGGCCTGGGAGGCGGGTGTGCGCTTCTACGATACCTCGCCCTGGTACGGCCGCGGGCTCAGCGAACACCGCACCGGGCGCGGGCTGTACCTCCGTCCACCGGGTGAGGCGATCGTTTCGACCAAGGTCGGCCGGGTGTTGTTCGCGCCCGACGATGTCGCGGCTTTCGAGGTCAGCGAGCGGAGCTGGCCCAACGGGCTGAAATTCGAGCACCGGCACGACTACACCTATGCCGGGGTGATGCGCAGCTACGAGGACAGTCTGCAGCGGCTGCGGCTCAACCGCGTCGATCTGCTGGTCATTCACGACCTCGACCTCGCCAATCTCGGCTCCGAGGAGCTGGTGGCAAAGCACCTCGACGAGCTCGATGCCGGCGGCGGTATGCGTGCGTTAAGCGAGCTGAAGGCGGCGGGGCTGATCAAGGCGATTGGCGCGGGGGTCAACCGCATGGGCACCATCCCGCGCTTCCTCGAACGCTTCGATCTCGATTTCTTCCTCGTGGCGTTGCCTTACACGCTCGCCGAACAGCCGGTGCTGGATACCGAGTTTCCGCTTTGCGAGGCGCGCGGCGTCGGTGTGATCATCGGTGGTGTCTTCGCCTCCGGGATCCTCGCCACCGGCCCGGTGCCTGGCGCTCGTTACAACTACCAGATCGCCAATGAGGAACAACTGGCCCGCATCGGCCGCGTGCAGGCGGTGTGCGAGCGGCATGACGTGCCGCTGGCCGCTGCCGCGCTGCAGTTCACCCTGCATCATCCGATCGTCGCCTCGGTGATCCCGGGCGGGTTCCATCCGGATCACCCACGCCGCAATGTCGAGAGCATGCGCGTGCCGGTGCCCGACCAGCTCTGGGCAGAGCTGAAGCACGAGGGCCTGTTGCGCCCCGATGCGCCGACGCCGTAGCCGCGCCCGCCTGCAATCAGCAGAAAAATTGAGTCAACATCTTTGGCAATGGTCTGATATGTAGTTAATGTCGACCGATGCACGTTGGATCGCACATTACGCATGTGGAGATGAAGATGTTCAAAAAGATATCGATATCTATCGTCTGCGGCATTGCATTTGGAATTGCGACAACATTGCTGACGGTGCCGGCAATTGCGCAAGTCACCAGCGCCACATTGTACGAAAACGTACGAATATTGGACGGAACGGGCGACGCGTTGACGGAGCCCAGCAATGTGCTGGTCCGCGACGGCGTTATCGAAACCATCTCCGCCGATGCGATAACCGCCGACGACGCCACGGTGATCGACGGCGATGGCCGGGTGCTGATGCCGGGCCTGATCGACGCGCACTGGCACGCCATGCTCGTCCGGTCGACGCCCGAGGAAGGTCTTAACAACGACTCCGGCTACACCACCCTGCAGGCCGCCGCGGAGGCCGAGGCGACGCTGATGCGCGGCTTCACCACCGTGCGCGACATGGGCGGCTACAGTTTTTCGCTGAAGCGCGCCATCGATGAGGGGCTCGTCGCAGGTCCCCGGATCTATCCCTCAGGCGCCATCATCAGCGTCACCAGCGGCCACGGCGATTTCCGCCAGTTGCACGAGTTGCCGCGCCGGCCCGGTGAATTGAGCCGGATGGAAGAGCTCGGCATGGCGATGATCGCCGACAGCCCTGATGAAGTGCGGATGCGGGCACGTGAGCAGCTGATGCTGGGTGCCTCGCAGATCAAGCTGACGGCGGGAGGTGGCGTTGCATCGCCCTTCAGCCCCCTCGACGTCTCGACCTTCACCAGCGAGGAACTGCGCGCCGCGGTGGAGGCGGCGGAGAACTGGGGCACCTACGTGGCGGTGCATGCCTATACGTCCGAGGCGATCGAGCGCAGCCTGGCGGCCGGCGTAAAGGTCATTGAGCACGGCCATCTGATGAATGAAGCCGACGCGAAGGCGATGGCCGAAAAGGGCGTCTGGCTCTCGACCCAGCCGTTCGATTCGAGTTTCGAGGAGGGCACCCCGCTTTCCGACGAGAGCCGCCGGCAGCTCCGCCAGGTGATCAGCGGTACCGACCGCATCTATGGCTGGGCCAAGAAGTATGGGATCAAGACCGCCTTCGGCACCGATGTCCTGTTCTCGCCCGCCATGGCGCAGATGCAGGGGCACATCCTGACGCTGCTCACCAACTGGTACACCCCGGCCGAAGCGCTGGCGATGGCCACCGGCACCAACGGCGAACTGCTGCAGCTGACCGGCCTCCGCAACCCCTATCCGGGCAAGCTCGGCGTCGTCGAGGAAGGCGCGCTGGCCGATTTGCTGCTGGTCGATGGCGATCCGCTCGAGAACATCCAGCTGGTGGCCGATCCCACCAACTTCGTGGTGATCATGAAGGCCGGCAAGATCTACAAGAACACTCTCGCGCCCTAGCCGGCCTTTCCGTCAGGTGGCCGGACGCGTGTCGTCCGGCTTCGCCTTGGCGTTGTTCGCGTCCTCGCGGAACTCGAACCACATGGCGTTGAGGATGCCAAAGCTGCAGGCGAGGCCGACGCCGAGGATCCAGGAAAAATACCACATCGGAGGGGCTCCCTAATAAGCGTTGGGGTTGCGGCCGAAGCTCTGCGTCGTCACCGGCCCGCGCATCACCCGGTAGACCCAGCCGGTATAGGCGAGGATGATCGGCAGGAAGACGATCGTGGCGCATAGCATGACGAAGAGCGTCAGCTGGCTCGACGACGCATCCCACACCGTGAGGCTCGATTCCGGATCGAGCGACGAAGGCAGCAGGAACGGGAACAGTGTCAGTCCAGCCGTGACGATGATGCCGGTGATCGCAGCGCTGGAGCCGAGTATGCTCACAATTCCAGCGCGGGCGCCGAGCCCCCACCAGGCGACAAAGCTGCCGAGCAGCGCCGGGATCGGCGCTACCGCCATCCACGGCATCGCGGCATAGTTGGCGCGCCAGGCGCCGGCCTCGATGACCACGTCCTTGCCGAGCGGGTTCGACGGGGCGAACGGCTCCGGTGTACTGGCGAGCCGGAAGCCATCCATCCCGTACGCGGCGTAGAGCCCGCCGAGGACGAACAGCACGATGGTGGCAAGCGCCGCCCAGCGGCCGTAACGGCGGGCCCGCGCCGCTATCTCGCCCTCGGTGCGTCCGGCGATGACGGTGGCGCCCTGGGTCACGATCATCGCGAGGCTCAGCAGCCCGGCGAGCAGCGCGAACGGGGTGAGGAGGCCGAAGAAGTTGCCCGAATAGGTGATGCGCAGGGTGGTATCGACCTGGAATGGCACGCCGATCAGCACGTTGCCGACCGCGATGCCCAGCACCACCGATGGCACGAAGCCGCCGATGAACAGCGCAGTATCCCACACGGCGCGCCAGCGCGGATTGCTGACCTTGCCGCGGAACTTGAAGCCGACCGGCCTCAGGATCAGCGCCAAGAGGATGACGATCATGGCAATGTAGAAGCCGGAAAAGCTCACTGCATAGAGCGGCGGCCAGGCGGCGAAGATCGCGCCGCCGCCAAGGATCAGCCACACCTGGTTGCCCTCCCAGGTGGGTCCGACGAGGTTGATCAGGACGCGGCGCTCTTCATCGGTGTGGGCGACGAAGGGCAGCAGTGCGCCGACGCCGAGATCGCGGCCGCCCATGATGGCAAAGCCGATGAGGAGGATGCCGAGTAGCGCCCACCACAGGATGCGCAGCGTCTCGTAGTCGAGAGGAATAGTGCTCATCTGGCTGCTCCTTACTTGGCGGGAATGACGGTGGCCGTTTCGACCGGCTCGACCGACTGATCGAAGTTCAGCTTGTCGGATGGGCCATGCTGGATGGTGCGCACCATCAGCCAGATCATGACGACGAGCAGCGCGGTGTAGAGCACCATGAAGAAGCCCAGCGAGATGACGAGGTCCGAGAAGTGGAGGCCCGAGGCGGCATAGAAGGTGGGCAATACGCCCTCCACCACCCACGGCTGTCGACCGTACTCGGCGATGAACCAGCCCGACTCGATGGCGATCCAGGGCAGCGGCAGCACGGCCACAGTGATCCACAATAGCCAGCGCGGCCTCTCAATGCGGTTGGTCGAGGCCTTCCAGAACCACAGCGCGAAGAACGCGATGAAGAAGAACCCAGCGCCCACCATGATGCGGAAGCTCCAGAACAGCGGCCAGACGTCGGGTACGGTGTCGAGCGCCGCCTGGGCGATCTCCTCGCCGGTGGCGTTCTCGACATCCGGCCGGTACTTCTTGACCAGTAGCGCATAGCCGAGGTCGGCCTTGCGCTCGTCGAAGATCCCCCGCGCCGTCGCGTCATTGGGGTCGGCCTGGATCGCGTTCAGCGCCTTGTAGCCCTCGATGCCGCTGGCGATGCGCAGCGCCGCGTGCTCGGTCAGCTCGGTAATCCCCGGCAGGTCGCGATCGAGCGAACGGGTGGTGATGAGGCCGAGCACCCACGGGAACTGCACCTCGAAGGCAGGCCGTCCGTCGCTGCCTGGAATGGCGAACAGGGTGAGCGCGGCCGGGGCCGGCTCGGTCTCGTACATCGCCTCCATCGCGGCGATCTTCATCTTCTGGTGCTCGGTCGCGACATAGCCCGACTCGTCGCCGAGGACGACCACCGACAGCGCGGAGGCGAGGCCGAAGCTGGCGGCGACCACCATCGAGCGCTTGGCCAATTCAACGTGCTTGCCACCGAGGAGGAAGATGGCGCTGACGGCGAGCACGAAGATCGAGCCGCAAACATAACCGGCCGAGACAGTGTGGACGAACTTCGCCTGCGCCACCGAGTTGAACAGCACCGCCATGAAGTCGGTGACTTCCATGCGCATGGTGTCGGGGATGAAGGCCGCGCCCACCGGGTTCTGCATCCAGCCATTAGCGATCAAAATCCACAGCGCCGAGAAGTTTGCGCCCAGCGCCACCAGCCAGGTGACGGCGAGGTGGGTCACCGGCTTCAGCCGGTCCCAGCCGAAGAAGAACAGCCCGACCAGCGTCGCCTCGAGGAAGAAGGCCATCAGCCCTTCCATGGCGAGCGGCGCGCCGAACACGTCGCCGACATAGTGGCTGTAGTAGCTCCAGTTCATGCCGAACTGGAATTCCATCACGATGCCGGTGGCGACGCCCATCGCGAAGTTGATGCCGAACAGCACGCCCCAGAACAGTGTCGCCTTGCGCCAGACGACCCGCCCGGTCATCACGTAGACGCTCTCCATGATGGCCATGATGAAGGAAAGGCCGAGGGTGAGTGGTACGAACAGAAAGTGGTACATCGCTGTCGCAGCGAACTGGATGCGCGACAGATCGACGACGATGGGATCGACCATGGGGAATGCCTCGTGTTGTCCGGCTGTCGCCGGCATGCTTGCCGCAATAGCTGCATTCGCGTCGCATCGCGTTGATCCAGATCAACGCAACGCCGCGCTACTATTACTTATGCTAGGAGACCTTCTCCAGACGGAAGCTTGATGGAAGATAAGGCTCAAATTGCCGCACAGGGTCGCTGGCTGAACCGCCTCGCGGCCGTCGACAGGCCGTTGCTTGCGGCAGTCCTCGGCTTGCCGCTGCTCGCCGGTGCCTTGTTGGTGGCGCAGGCCCTGGTGCTGGCGGCGCTGCTGCATCGGGCCATCGTCGAGGCGGCAGGGCCGGCGACGCTGATCCCGCAGGTGCTGCTGCTCGCGACGATCCTCATGATCCGCATCGGGCTCGGCACGGTTGGCGAAATGGCGGCCGTGCAGTTCGGCGAAGCGATCAAGCAGCGGCTGCGCGCCGGGTTGGTGTCGGATTTGCTGCGCCGCTCGCCGACCTGGACCGCGTCGAAAAGTTCTGGCGCGCTGTCGAGCACCGTCCTGGAGCAGGTCGAGGCGCTGGATGGCTATTTCACCCGCTATCTGCCCGCGATGGTGCAGGCGGCGATCCTGCCGGTTGCGTTTGCCGCCATCGCTTTCTCGGTCGATTGGATCGTCGGGTTGCTATTCCTGATTTCGGCGCCACTGATCCCGGTGTTCATGGCGCTGGCCGGCTGGGGTGCCGAAGCGGCGAGCCGTTCGCAGGCGAGTGCCCTGAACCGGTTGAGCGGCCGCTTCGCCGACCGGCTGCGCGGGCTGGTGACGCTGAAACTGTTCGGGCAGGACGAGGCGGAGACGGCGCGGGTGCGGCTGGCGTCGGAAGAGCTGCGGGTCCGCACCATGCGGGTGATGCGGATCGCATTCCTCAGCTCGGCGGTGCTCGAGTTCTTTGCCGCGCTCGGGGTCGCCGGCGTGGCGCTGTACGTCGGCCTCACCTTCCTCGATCTGGTGACCGTGCGCGGCACCGAACTCACCCTGCAGGCCGGCTTGTTCTGCCTGCTGATGGCGCCCGAGGTATACCAGCCGCTACGCCTCCTCGCCGCCCACTACCACGACCGCGCCTCGGCCAGGGCGGCCGCCGCCGCGATCGAGCAGGAGTTCGATGCATTGCCGGAGGCGGCGCCGCCGGCCGTTGACGCAACTCCGGCGATTGGATCGAGCGGGGCGGCGACGCTCGAACTCAGTGGCGTGACGATTGCCGATCCCAGCGGCCGGCCAGTGATCGAAGCGGCAGATCTGCTGCTCGAGCCAGGCGCGCAAATCGCCATCCTCGGCGCCAGCGGCATCGGCAAGTCGACGTTGCTCGAAGCCATCGCCGGGTTGCGTGAGTTCACCGGCGATATCCGCATCGACCTCCACCCACTCGCCGCCGTCGCCGAGCCCGACCTGCGCAGGCGCGTCGCCATGCTCGGCCAGCGCCCGCGCCTGTTTGCCGGCAGCATCGCCGACAATATCCGGCTCGGCCGCCGGGATGCTGACCACGCGGCGGTCCGGCTGGCTGCGCAGCAGGCGCGCGTAGCCGATTTCGCGGATGCACTACCCGAAGGATTGGCGACGCGGCTGGGCGAGGACGGACTTGGGCTGTCCGGCGGCGAGATCCAGCGGATTGCGCTGGCGCGCATCTACCTCCGGGATCCCGGCCTGGTGCTGCTCGACGAGCCGACCGCCCATCTCGATGCTGCAACCGAGGCGCTGGTGCTCGATGGGCTCGCGGAGTTCGCGGCAGGTCGCACGCTGATCGTCGCCACCCACTCGCATGCCGTCGCCGCGCGCATGGACAAGGTGTTCCGCATCGCCGGCGGCAAGCTGCTCCCTGCGCCCAAACCGGTGGTCGCCCACCGCACTATGGGGGCGGCATGAAAGCCATTCTCGCCTTCGCCCCGCTATTCGCCCGGCTGAAGAGGCCGATGCTACTGACCCTGCTGCTGTCGCTGCTGACGCTTGCAGCGGGCATCGGGCTATTGGGATTGTCGGGCTGGTTCCTCACCGCGGCGGCACTCAGCACCCTGGGCTCGGCCTTCAACATCTTCGCCCCGTCGGCAGGGGTGCGTGGCCTCTCGTTCATCCGCATCCTGTCGCGCTACGGCGAAAAGCTGAGCGGCCACGACATGACGCTGCGGCTGCTCTCCGATCTCCGGGCCTGGCTGTTCGCAAGACTGTTCCCGCTGGTGCCGCTGGGCCGCCGCTTCGGCCGCGGCGATCTCGTCAGCCGGTTGCTGGCCGATGTCGAAGCGCTCGACACGCTGTTCCTCGTCGGGTTGGGTCCGATTAGCACCGCCGTGCTGGCCGGGCTGGCGATGACCGTCGTCCTCGCCTGGCTGCTGCCCGGCGCGGCGGTGGTCTATGCGCTGCTGTTCTTCGCAGCTGTGCTGTTGGTACCGGTCGGCCTGGTGCTGGCCTCGCGAGCTGTCGGCGCCGAGGTGGTTGCTGCTGGTGCAGCGCTGCGGCGGTTGGTGCTCGACGGCATCGATGGCCACCAGGACCTCGTGCTGTTCGGCGCGCGCGGCGAGGCGATTGCGAGCTCGGGGCAGGCGGCTGATCGATTGTCCGGCGCGCGACGTCGCCTCGGGCTACACGCGGCAATTGCCGCGGCGCTGGTGCAGCTATTGGCCGGCGCCGCGTTGATTGGCACCGTGGTCGCCGGCTTCGGCGCCCTTGAGGCGCAGCAGATCGGCGGCCCGCTGCTGGCCGGCTTGCTGCTCGCTATCATTGGCAGCTTCGAAGCCTCGGCCTTGCTGGTGCGCAGCGCCACCCGTCTCGCCGGCGCGGCTGCCGCCGCCGATCGGCTGCAGGCCATCGCCACCAGCGCACCGGCGATCACCGAGCCCGCGACGCCCCTGCCGATTCCGCCGGGCGGATCGGTGCAATTCGAAGCCGTCCGTTTCGGCTACGACCCGACCCGCCCGATCGTTGACGACCTGAGCTTCTCCATCCGCACGGGCGAGTGTGTGGCGATCGCCGGCCCAAGCGGCGCGGGCAAGTCCACCATCGCGCAACTGCTGCTCCGCCTCGCCGATCCCGATGCCGGCACCGTCCGCCTCAACGGCAGCGACCTCCGCGATCTGGCGGGGGCCGACCTGCGCAAGTGCATTGCGCTGATGACGCAGGATGCACCGGTATTCCTCGACACCATCCGCGCCAACCTCCGCATCGGGCGCGACACTGCCGGCGATGCGGAGCTCTGGCACGTGCTCGAAGCCGTGCACCTCGCCGATTTCGTCCGCGCCCTGCCGGCGCAACTCGATGCCGTCGTTGGCGAGGCCGGCCGCACCTTGTCGGCCGGGCAGGCGCGCCGCATCTGCCTTGCCCGCACCCTGCTGTCGGAAGCCGATGTCGTGGTCTTCGACGAGCCGACCAGCGGCCTCGATTTCGAAACCGAGTCCGCCTTCCTTGCCGAACTGCCCGTGCTGACCCGCGGCCGCACCGCCATCGTCATTACCCACGCCGCGGTGCCCCCAAGCTTCACGCGCGTGCTGGAACTGCGTGCCGGCAAGCTGTCCGAACGCCGTCACGCGGCGGTCTAGCCGCAGCGCACCCGGAGCGAGGCGAGATCGTCCACCTCGATGGTGCGGTTGTTGGTGATGCCGATCGTCCCGAGCTGGCGCAGCTTGGTCAGCTGCCGCGACACTGTCTCAACGCGGCGCGGCCGTGGTGAGGTTTGTCGCACGCGGCAATCAGTCCCGGGGGCCAGGTTTGGCGTACCACAGCACCCAGGCCAGCGTGCCCATCAGCAGGCTGAAGGCGATGATCACGGCGGTAACGACGATGATGGCTTCGGGCGGCATTGGGCGGTCCTTGCTTGAAGGGGCCAAGGCCATCATGCGCAACGACGGATCGCTTTGATCCAGATCAAAAGTCCCGCCGCTTCCGTCACTTAGCCGGTGCGTGTCGATAACCGACTATCGGACCGGTTGAATGTCCGGCGCCAATTGCAGATGGTGCGGCAGCGCCCGCCTCGGCGCCACTCTCCGCAGACAGCAAGGACGGACGACAAATGGTGAAAGCAGCATTCCTCGGGCTCGGCGTGATGGGCTATCCGATGGCGCGCCATTTGCAGGCCAAGGGGCACGAGGTCACCGTTTACAACCGCACCACCGCCAAGGCCGAAAAGTGGGTTTCGGAGCATGGCGGGAAGCTCGCGAAAACGCCCGCCGAGGCCGCCGAGGGCCAGGACATCGTGTTCGCCTGCGTCGGCAACGACAATGACCTGCGCGAAGTAGCGCTGGGCGACAATGGCGCCTTCAAGAGCGTTCGCAAGGGCGCGATCTTCGTCGATCACACCACAGCGTCCGCCGGCGTCGCGCGCGAACTGCACGCTGCCGCTACCGCAGCCGGCTTCGGCTTTCTCGATGCCCCGGTATCAGGTGGCCAGGCCGGCGCGGAGAATGGTCAGCTCACCGTGATGGTCGGCGGCGACCAGCCGGTGTTCGACGCAGCGCAGCCCACCATCATGAGCTTTGCCCAGGCAGCCCGGTTGCTTGGGCCGCCCGGCGCCGGCCAGCTCGCCAAGATGATGAACCAGATCTGCATTGCCGGCGTAGTGCAGGGCCTCGCCGAGGCCATCCATTTCGGCAAGCAGTCGGGCATGGATATCGAGGCGGTGATCGACGTGATCTCGAAGGGCGCGGCGCAGTCCTGGCAGATGGAAAACCGCTACAAGACCATGAATGCCGGCAAGTTCGATTTCGGCTTCGCCGTCGACTGGATGCGCAAGGACCTCGGCATCGTGCTCGAGGAAGCCCGCGCCAATGGTGCCAAGCTCCCTCTGACGGCGCTCGTCGATCAGTTCTACGCCGAAGTACAGGCAATGGGCGGCAGGCGCTGGGATACCTCGAGCCTGCTCGCCCGGCTCGAGCGCTGAGCGCGCTCGAGTCCTGTCGCGTCGTGTCGGATTACCGGGCGAACGGCACCGAGGCAGTGAGGACCTGGCCGGAATCGTTGAACTCGACCTCGAAGTCGACGGTGATGGAGCCGCCATTCAACAGGATGCGCGAACCGATGCGGACATCGTTTCCGCCGCGATCCTTCTGCTTTTCGCGCAGGTCGAAACTGACCGTGTCGCCAGCGATGCGCCCAACGGCAACGCCGGTAAAGCCAGCGTTCGAGCTCATCGCCGCCTGGTAGCGCTGGGCCTTGTCGTCGTAGGCAATCGTGCCGCTGACTGACAGCGTCATGTCGACCAGGCTGCAACGGCCGGCGTAGTTGATCTTGTTCAGGTTACCCTTCGATATGCCAAGCCGGCACTTGAACGGTTCAGGGTTCTGGCCCCCGACCAGCGCTCCCGTGCCCTTCCAGTCGCCGACATAGGACTCCAGCAGTTCTACCGGCCCGGCCAACGCCGGCCCCGTCAGGGCCATCGCTGCCACGGCTACGGCTGCTTGCAAATGCCGTCTCATCTTCACACGCCCTCCATCGGCGCACCGCGTCCCCAAGAACACCGAAATCTGTAAGCGACCGGGTATTCAGCTCGGTTCCATTTTGACTTGCCCGCCGGGCGATGCCAGAGATCATGCCGCGGACCGAAATAAGCAAGATCGGCCGCACATTGTTTTGCTTTGGCCCCTACCGCAAGTCCCAAATGGCACTGATCCAAGACCACAACGCCAGCCCGCTCCCTTCGGCAGCACAGCCGATAGTTGACGCTTCCGGCGTGAACTACACTTTGGAGGTCGCCTCACGCCCCCTGCACATTCTTCGCAATGTAGGGCTTCGGGTCGAAGCCTCTGAAGTTGCAGCGATTGTTGGGCCTTCAGGCAGCGGCAAAACCTCGCTTCTGATGCTGCTGGCGGGGCTCGAGCGGGCCACCTCCGGCAAGGTGGTCGTCGCCGGACAGGATCTTTCCTTACTGACCGAAGATGAACTGGCGGTGTTTCGGCGCAACACTTTGGGAATTGTTTTCCAGAGCTTCCATTTGATCCCCTCGCTGACCGCCTTGGACAATGTTGGCCTCGCCCTCGAGATCGCCTCGCCAGACCTGCCATTGGCCCAGGTGCGCGAGGCTGCGGCTGCGGCGCTGGCCGCCGTCGGCCTCGGCGATCGGCTCGATCACCGGCCTGCCGCGCTCTCGGGCGGCGAGCAGCAGCGCGTCGGGCTGGCCCGCGCCATGATCGCCAAGCCGCGCCTGTTGCTGGCCGACGAGCCGACCGGCAATCTCGACCAGCAGACCGGTGCCGTCGTGGTCGACCTGATGTTCGACCTGGCCCGCCGCCAGGGCACTGCGGTGGTCCTAATCACCCACGATCCGTCGCTCGCGGCTCGCGCCGACCGGGTGTTCACCATGACCCAGGGCGACCTGGTCGAGACGGTCCGCGCCTGATGCGAGCCCTGCTGGCAGCCATCCGCATCGGCCTGCTCGATATGCGCGGCGACATGCGCCGCTTCGGCTTGTTGATCATCTGCCTCGCCGTCGGCACGGCGCTGATCTCCGGCGTCAGCTCGGTCGGCGCCAGCATCCGCCAGGCGGTCGAGGAGAACGCCGCGGTGCTGATGGGCGGCGATGTCGAGTTGTCCCGCGCCGACCGCCAGGCGACCCCCGAGGAGCTCGCGCTGATCTCGGGATTCGGCAAGGTCTCCAGCGTCATCGACACCAACGTGCGCGCCGAAGTCGGGGACGCGGACGCCTTTGTCGATCTGATCTCCGTCGGCGACAGCTACCCGCTGCTAGGCGCCGTCGGCAGCGCGCAATTGCCGGCGGGCGAAACCCCGTTCGATTTCCTCGCCTACCGCGACGGCATGTTCGGCGCGCTGGTCAATCCGCTGATGCTCGATCAGCTCGGCATCTCCATCGGCGACACGCTGCAGATCGGCGGCACCGATTTCCAGGCCCGCGGCGTGCTGGCCGGCCTGCCCGATGCCGCAGTGCGCGGCTTCCGCCTCGGCCTCCCCGCCGTCATCACCACCGACGCCCTTGCCATCCTCTCCGATCGCACCTCGCCGCTACCCGGCCTCGGCACCTTCTTCCGCTACAAGGTGCTGCTCACCGAAGGCGATGCCGATTCCGGCAAGGCTGCGCTCGAAGCCGCGCTCGCCGACCCCAGCTGGACCGTGCGTTCCGCCCGCGAAGGTCTGGGCCCGATGGTGCGCTATTACGACCTGTTCATGCGCTTCCTGGTCATCGTCGGCCTCGCTTCGCTGCTGATCGGCGGCGTCAGCGTCTGGACCAGCATCTCGGCTTATGTCGCCGAACGCGCCAATGTCATCGCGGTGCTGCGCAGCATGGGCTCCGGCAAGGCACGCATCTTCATCCATTTCTTCGCCCAGATCGCCGCCCTGGCCGCCATCGGGGTCGGCATCGGCCTCGTGATCGGCGCCGGCACCGCGCTCCTCGCGCTGCCGATCATCGGCGGCGCCGTCGGAGTGCATCTGGCGCCAACCCTTCATGTCCAGCCGCTGCTGGTAGCTGCCGGCGTCGGCCTCATCACTGCCTTCGCCTTCTCCTACCTGCCGCTGCAGCAGGCGCAGACCATCAGCCCGGTGACGCTGTTCCGCTCCAAGGGCCTCGCCGCCCCGCCGATCGAGTGGGGCAAGCTGCTGCTCTCCGCGCGCATCCTGCCGCTGCTGTTCGCCGGCGCGCTGTTCCTGTGGCTCGCCATCGTCATGACCGACGACCCGATGCTGGTCGCCGCCTTCGGCATCGTCAGCATCCTGTCGGTGCTGCTGTTCCAGCTCGGCATCGTTGTCGCCCGCTACGCGCTGCACCGCCTGCCCGAGCCCCGCAACCGGGTGCTGCGCTACGCCCTGCGCAATATCGCGACCACCGGCAACAACGCCTCCTCCGTCGTCGTCTCGGTCGGGCTGGCGCTTGCCATGCTGGTGGTCGTGCTGGTGCTGCAGGTGAACCTCCGCAACGAATATCTCGGTGCCTCGGTGTTCGATGCGCCCACCCTCGTCGCCTCTGACCTCTTCCCTGACGAAGTCGAAACCCTGCAGGCCATGGAAGACGCCGGCGGCGACGTCACCGCCTTCTCCGCCACCCCGATGCTGCGCGGAGCCCTCGGCGCGCTGAACGACAAGCCGGCGGCCCTGCTGCAGCCGCGCGGTCCCGAAGCCTCGTTCCTGCTCTCGGGCGAAATCCCGCTGACCTACCGCCAGCACCTGCCGGCCACCTCCAAACTCGTGGCCGGCCAGTGGTGGGCCGACGACTATCAGGGCCCGCCGCTGGTTTCGCTGCACCAGAGCCTCCGCTCCGGGCTGGGCGTCAATCTCGGCGACAAGCTGTCCTTCCAGATCTTCGGCGAAACCATCACCGCGGAAGTCGCGAACTTCCGTGACTATTCCTGGCAGGGCGGCATCGATTTCCTCGCCACCTTCTCGCCCGGCGTGCTCGAGGCCTACCCCTCGACCCTGCTCGGCGCCGTCACCGCCGCCCCCGGCCGCGAAGAGGCGGTAGAGCGCATGCTCGCCACCACGCTCCCCGATGTCCGCTTCATCGCCATCGGCGCCACGCTCGAGCAGATCACCCGGGCCCTGGGCCAGCTGTCCCTCGCCGCCTCGCTGGTCGGCGGCCTAGCCGTCGGCAACGGGCTGCTCGTCCTGATCGGCAGCCTCGCCACCGGACGCCGGCAGCGCCAGGCCGATGCCGTGATCACCAAGGTGCTCGGCGCCAAGCGCTTCGACGTGCTCGTCGTTTCCGTGCTGCACTACGTGCTGCTGGCCGCCTTCGCGGCCTTGCTGGCGACGCCGCTCGGCATCGCCCTCGCCTGGATCCTCACCATGGTGCTGCTCGACGTCGATTTCGCGCTCGACGCTGCAACGCTGGCCGCCGTCGACCTCGGCGCCATCGTCATCACCGGCTTCCTCGGCGCCACCACCATTATCGGTGTGCTGTCCGCCCGCTCGGCCGGTTTCCTGCGCGAGCCGTAAGCTCCCGCCCCGCAAGCGTTTCCTACTCGAAGCGAACATATCCGCGGCGAACGCTGAGGTACGTGTTGCAGCGGAAGGAAAACTGTTCAATGTTGCAGAGGCTACGATCAGCAAGGCGGGCACGAAGAACCGCCAGATCGAGCCGTGACTAGGAGAGACTGCTACACCAGGAGGAGAAATCTTAATGACTTTCAAGAAGTTAAGCCGTCGCGACGTCCTGAGGGGGACAGTTGCCACAGGCGCGGGCCTTCTCGCCGCGGGAAGCGGCCTGCCGGTTTTCGCTCAGGATGCAGCCAAGCCCGCACCTGACGCGCCGCTTCCGGTGGGCTCGGCCGACAAGCTGACCGTCATCCACCGCACCGAATATTTCGAAGCTGCGCAAACCGCCTTCCGCGACACCGTCAGTGCTTTCGCGAAGGCCAACAATGTCGAGCTCGATATCTCGACCACCAACCCGGAATCGTTCGGCGATTTCCTTGGCAAGATGTCGGCGGCCGTCAAGGCCGGCAATCCGCCCGATTTCGCCTACACCAGCAACGTTTCCATCTCGCAACTGCATTTGCTCGACCTGGTCGAGGACATGACCGACGTCGTCGACGAAGCGGTCAAGCTTTATGGCGACATCATGCCGGGGCTGAACGCGGCCAAGACCGCCCAGTTCGACGGGCGCTGGGCGGCGGTTCCGCTCATCGGCACCACCACGGGCTACTATATGCGTGGCGACAAACTGAAGGAAAAGGGCATCGATCCGGCCTCGCTCAAGACCTTCAGCGATCGTCGCGAAGCGGCCCTGGCGATCTCCGGCCCGGATTTCTACGGCTGGGGCGTTACCCCCAACCAGTCCGGTGACGGCTTCGGCTTCCTGATCCTCCTGATCCAGGCCTTCGGTGGTCACTTCACCGATAAGGCCGGCCAGATCGTGCAGTTCGACTCGCCCGAGACGGTTGCCGCTTACGAGTGGCTCAAGGAGACCTACGACCGCAACGGCAAGTACGCCGCCATGCTGCCGCCGGGCGTCGAAAGCTGGACCGATACGTCCAACAACGAGGCCTTCCTCGCCGGCCAGATCGGCTACACGCACAACGCCTTCAGCGTCTATGCGCAGTCGAAGCGCGACAACAACCCGGTCTATCCGAACATCGTGCTGCTGCCGGCTCCGACGGCCAACAACGGCGACAGCCGCAATGGCGGCCAGGTCGGCGGGTGGATGACCGTGTTCAAGGGCGCCAAGAACGCCGACCTCGCCAAGAAGCTCGCCCTCGACCTGCTCGATCCGGTGAACTTCGGCAAGATCGCGGCGCTCGGCAGCGTGCTGTTCACGCCGGCCTACAAGAACCTGTGGACCGACGAACTGCTGGCGGGCGACCCGAACCTGAAGGTCATCAAGGAGCAGGTCAGCGTCACCGACCCGTTCCTCGGCCAGTCCTGGCCGGCCGATCCGAACGCCGGTGTCGATGCCATCCGCGCCCAGGGCGTGGTGGAGCAGTCCGTCGCCAACGTCATCTCCGGGCGCATGGCTCCCGCCGATGCGGTGAAGGATGCGCACCAGAAGATGCGCGATATCTTCGAAGAAGGCGGCATGACGCAGCCGTAGGACTGATGTCCGATGCGAGGGAGGGCGGCGCGACCGCCCTCCCGATTTCGATAGCACAGCGTCGACGACGGCCATCCTCCCTCGCGGGGCGTGAGCGCGGCTGTCTGCAACGGTTCACAAAGCCGTCACATCCGGTTCGGCCGAAAGCGCGATATACAAGACTTTGAAGGGAACAGTTCATGGTTGATCAGGCTCAGGTAGACAGCGCGCCGGTGCGGGCAGCACGGCCAATGTCCACCGCGCGCCGCCTGCAGGCGATACTCGGGCGCGATTGGAAAATCGCGATCCTGTTCATCCTGCCGATGGCGGTGATCATGGTGGGGCTGATCTTCTGGCCCTTCGTCAACGCCATCCTGATGAGCATGACCACGCTGAACTTCCAGACCGGCGACACCGTCAATGTCGGTCTCAAGAACTTCCAGCGCCTGTTCACCAACTCCGACTACCTGCTGGCGATGGGGAACACGATCACCTTCACCCTGTGGTCGCTCAGCATCAAATTCGTCACCGGCATGACCATCGCCATGATCCTCAACAGCAAGCTGCCGACCCGCGACCTCCTGGCCGCGATCATGCTGCTGCCGTGGATCGTCCCCGAAATCGTCACGGCGCTTGCCTGGAAGAGCATCTACGACCCGCTGTTCGGCGGCCTCAACCCGATCCTCCAGGGCCTCGGCGTCATCGAGAAGCCGCTGGGCTGGCTGTCCGACCCAAAGATGGCGATGGGCAGCGTCATTGCGGTGAACGTCTGGAAGGGCATCCCGTTCTTCACCCTGCTGCTGCTCGCCGGCCTGAAGGCGATCGACAACGAGCAACTCGAGGCCGCCGAGGTTGATGGCGCGAGCGCCGTGCAGCGCTTCCGCTACGTCACCCTGCCAGGGCTCAAATACGTCATCATCGTCGTGCTGCTGCTGAGCTTCATTTCCACCTTCAACCAGTTCGGCCTCATCTTCCTGATGACCGGCGGTGGCCCGGGCGGCGCGACGAAGCTTTACTCGATCCTTGCCTACGAGAAGGCCATCGGCTCGCTGCAATACGGCCCGGGTAGCGCGATTGCGCTGAGCGTGGCGCCGCTGATGGCGATCCTCATCTACTTCCTCGCCAAGACCATGCGGCGCGAAGAGCGTGCTGCCGCCATCGACAGCAAGCCCAGTTTCGGCTCGCGGGTCGCCCGGGTGGTGCAGGCTGCCTTCGGCAGGGTGCTCGATGTCCTGTTCTGGCCGTTCGACATGCTGTTCCGCGGCTTTGGCTACCTGGCGGGTGCGATCGGCCGCCGCTTCCCCACCCCGCCGGGCCAGAAATATGTCGCCAAGCAGCGCAACGAGCGCGTCTATATCGGGATAAGGCTGCTGGTGCTGATGCCGATCCTGATCTTCGTCTTGTTCCCGTTCTTCTGGGTGATCATCACCTCGTTCAAGACCACGCCACAGATCAGCGCCCGCACCTCGATCTTCTGGCCGGAGCCGTTCACGATCGATCAGTACGTCTCGCTGATCCGCGACTCGCAGTTCCTCACCTGGCTGCGCAACTCGGTGCTGGTGGCGGCGGTGAGCACGCTCGTCTCGGTGACGTTCGCGGCGCTTGCCGCCTACGCGCTGACGCGGTTGAAATTCACCGGGGCAGGGCTGCTGACCACGTTCATCCTGATCACTTACCTCCTGCCTGGCACGCTGATCTTCATCCCGCTCTACCAGACTCTCAGCGACCTGGGCCTCATCAACAGCTACGGCTCGCTGATCGTCACCTACCCGACCTTCCTGATGCCCTTCGCCACCTGGGTGCTGATCGGCTATTTCCGCACCATACCGGTCGAGCTCGAGGAAGCCGCGATGATCGACGGGGCGAGCCGGATCTACGCGTTCTGGAAGATCACCCTGCCGCTGGCGGCGCCGGCACTGCTGTCGGTGACGCTGTTCGCCTTCACCAACGCGTGGAACGAGTTCCTCTTCGCCTTCGTGTTCATCACCTCGGAATCGCTCCGCACGTTGCCGATCGGCCTCCAGTCGATGGTGGTGGGCGACATCCTGCCCTGGGGCAAGCTGATGGCGGCGTCGCTGCTGACGGCGGTGCCGGTGGCGGTGCTCTACATGTACACCCAGCGCTTCCTCGTCGGCGGTCTCACCGTCGGCGGCGTCAAGGGCTAGTACACCAACCGGGGGCGCCGTCGGCGCCCTCCGCTTCCTGTTCGAGAGATCCCATAGTGACGACCGCCACACCCATCGTCACCGGCATGCGGGTGGTGCCCGTCGCCGGCGAGGACAGCATGCTGCTGAACCTCAGCGGCGCGCACGCCCCGCTGTTCACCCGCAACATCGTCATCCTCACCGACAGCTTGGGGCATACCGGGCTCGGCGAGGTGCCGGGCGGGGAGGCCATCGCCAGAACTCTCGAGGATAGTCGCGAGCTGATCGTCGGGCGCGAGATCGGCGCCTGTCGCACCCTGCTGCGGCAGGTCGGCGAGACCTTTGCGGGCCGCGATGCCGGTGGCCGCGGCGCGCAGACCTTCGACCTCCGCATCACCATTCACGCCGTCGCCGCCCTCGAATGCGCGCTGCTCGACTTGATGGGCCAGTTCCTCGGCGTGCCGATGGCCGAGCTGCTCGGCGATGGCCAGGTCCGCGACCGGGTCGAGATGCTCGGCTACCTGTTCTATGTCGGCGACCGGACCCGCACGCCGCTCGGCTATCGCGCCAACCAGGTCGGCGACGACTGGATCCGGTTGCGCGACGAGCCGGCGCTCGATCCGGCAGCGATCGTTCGCCTCGCCGAGGCCGCCGAGGCGCGGTACGGCTTCCGCGATTTCAAGCTCAAGGGCGGCGTGCTGGCCGGTGAGCAGGAGGCGGACGCGATTGAGGCCATGGCGGCGCGCTTCCCCGATGCGCGGCTGACCATCGACCCCAACGGCGCCTGGTCGCTGCAGGAGGCGATCGGCATCGCGAAACGGCTGAAGCCGATTCTCGCCTATGCCGAGGATCCGTGCGGTGGCGAGAATGGGTTCTCAGGGCGCGAGGTATTGGCAGAGTTCCGGCGCGCCACCGGCATCAAGGTCGCGACCAACATGATCGCCACCGACTGGCGACAGATGGGCCACGCGATAACGCTCGGCAGCGTCGACATCCCGCTCGCCGACCCCCACTTCTGGACCCCGCGCGGCTCGATCGACGTCGCAAAGCTCTGCGCCCGCTGGGGCCTCACCTGGGGCAGCCACTCGAACAATCACTTCGACATTTCGCTCGCCATGTTCACCCAGGTCGGCGCCGCCGCACCCGGCGCCATCACCGCACTCGACACCCACTGGATCTGGCAGGACGGCCAGCGGCTGACAGTGGAACCACCGCTGATCCGCGACGGGCATGTTGCGGTGCCGGAGCGGCCGGGGCTGGGGGTAGAACTTGATGAGGCGGCGCTGGAAGTCGCGCACCAGCGCTACCGCGCGCTGCCGGCCGGGAGCCGCAATGACGCAGCGGCGATGCAGTACCTGATCCCGGGCTGGACGTTCGACCCGAAGCGACCAGCGCTGGTTCGGTAGGGCACCGGTCTGCCTTCTCCCCTTGTGGGAGAAGGTGGCGCGAAGCGCCGGATAAGGGGGCCCGCAACCACGGGTTGCGCGATCGGAGCGAAAGCGACGAGCGACGGAGTGCTCGGAGAGATACCCCTCATCCGCCCTTCGGGCACCTTCTCCCACAAGGGGAGAAGGCGATCCCCGCTAGGTCAATGCCAATTCAAGCAAACCAGGTCGTTCCCGGATACTGGTGCGCCTTCGCCACTTCTTCGTTCAGTTCCAGGCCGATCCCCGGCCGGTCGCTCAGCTTGATCCGCCCGTTCTGGATGATGTCGCCGCCATCGGTGATCGTCGACCAGTAGTCGCGGTTGAACCAGTGGAACTCGAGGATCAGGAAGTTCGGCACCGTCGCGCAAACCTGTGCCGAAGCCATGGTGCCGATCGGCGACGACACGTTGTGCGGCGCAAACGGGATCGAGTAGAGGTCCGCCATCTCGGCGATCTTGCGGCACTCACTGAGCCCGCCGCATTTCGGAATATCCGGCATGATGATGTCGAGGGCCTGCTGCTCGAACACCTTGCGGAAGCCATGGCGCAGGTAGAGGTTTTCGCCGCCGCAGATCGGCACGCTGGTCGAGCGCGTGATCTCTGCCATGGCGTCGATGTTTTCCGGCGGGATCGGCTCCTCCAGCCACATCAGCTGCAAGTGCTCGAGGTCCTTGGCGAGCCGGATGGCGGAGTGCTTGTCGAGCCGCGTGTGCAGGTCGCAGGCGACATCGACCTCCTTGCCGGCCGCCTTCACCACCATCTCGGCCAGCTCGACCATGCGGTCATGCTCCCACTTGTTGGGAGTCATGTTGAACTTGTCCTTCTCGTACCAGCCGGTCTCCGAACCGGTGTGGCCGTAGGCGCGGATGTCGAGATCGACCTTGAGCGCGGTGAAGCCGGCCTCCAGCACCTCGTCGACCACCGCCTGCACTTCGCCCATGTTCATGCCGGGCGAGACTTCGCAGTCGCAATAGACGCGGATGTCGTCGCGGAACTTGCCGCCCATCAGCTCGTAGATCGGCACCTTCAGGGCCTTGCCCTTGAGGTCCCACAGCGCAATCTCGATCCCGGTCAGCGCAGTGATCAGCGCCCCCGCGAAGCCGCCCTCGAACACCAGGCTGCGCCGTGTCTCCTCGAAGATCGCGTCGATGGCAAAGGGGTCGCGGCCCACCAGCCTCTCGGCCAGCTCCTGGATGATGGCGATGGCCTGGTGGCCGCCATGCACGCATTCGCCGAGCCCGGTGATCCCTGCGTCGGTCTCGATCTTCACCCACAGATGCATGCAATGGCCGCTCGTCGCCGCCGTCTTCACCGAAGTGATCTTCACGTCACGTCTCCCTCACTCTGCCCGCAATCCTCCGCACGAGCCCGGGGCAGGTTACAGCCCGAGCCAACCTTGGCAACCCTCCGAACGGGTTAGAGAAATGGCTCCCCAGTCGGCTCGACCACACCTCGCCCCACACCGCCGCCGTTGACAGGCCCGTCGCCGCGGCATAGAAAAACGAGACGGTTTAACGTAAAACCTACGAGGCCTCTCCGCGCAGTTCGATCGAACCAAGAATCGTCACGCGGAAACATGGGTTTAGTAGTTTAACGCAAAACCAGAGGAGGATTTCGACTTTGCCGCGAGCTACCATCAAGGACGTTGCACAGGCTGCGAACGTGTCGCCGATGACTGTGTCCAACGTCATCAACGGCCGCCGCGCCAAGGCCTCCGACGACACGGTCGAGCGCATCATGATGGCGGTGAAGACCCTCGGCTACCGGCCGAACATGAGCGCCCGCAGCCTCGTCTCGAACGCCTCGCGCATGGTCGGGGTGATCATCCCGTTCACGGAAAACCAGAACCAGCTGCTGCTCGATAACCCGTTCTATGCCGAGATGATCTCCGGCATCGAAAGCGCCCTGCGCGCCAACGGCTACTACATGATGCTGTCGGGGGTAGGGGAGGGTAACGCCCAGCTCGACACCCTGTCGCACTGGAACATGGACGCGCTGATCGTCCTCGGCGTCTACCGCGAGGCCCTCTACGAGCGGCTGCGCGAACTCGACCTGCCGACGCTGCTGATCGACAGCTACATCGACGACCCCGCCTTCCATCGCCTCGGCGTCGACGACGAAGCCGCGGCCTACCAGGCGACGCGCTACCTCATCGGCAAGGGCCATCGCGGCGTGGCGCTGATCACCGGCGTCATCCGCACCGATGGTGTCATCGAGCGCCGCGTGGCCGGCTACAAGCGGGCGCTAGCGGAAGCCGGCATCGGTTTCGATCCAGCGCGTATCCTCTCCGGCTCCGTCACCTTCGACTGGGGCGCCGAGGCCGCCGAGCAGCTCGTCGCGCTCCCCGGCACCACTGCCGCCTTCTGCACCGCCGACCTGATCGCCGCAGGCCTCCTCGCCGGGCTGCACAAGCTCGGCAAGCGCATCCCCGAGGACTATTCGGTGATGGGTTTCGACAACCTGTCGATCTCACGCATGGTCTATCCGGCGCTGACCACGATGGACCAGTCGATCCTCGGCAAGGGCCAACTCGCCGGCCGGCTGATCAGCGCCATCCTCGGCAAGACCGACGCCCCGCGCGAAAGCTTCATCGACGTCGCCATCGTAGAGCGCGACAGCGTCGCCACGCGGAGCCCGTCATGAGCCCCGCGGCCGACCGCTCGAAGTATGTCGCGCTGGCGGTGCTGCTGCTGCCCAGCCTCGCCGGCATGGTGGTGTTCCTGATGGCCCCGGTGCTGTCGTCGCTGGTGCTCAGCTTCTCCGAGTGGGACCTGATCGGCGAGATCAACTGGGTCGGTATCGACAACTACGTCACCGCGCTCGCCGATCCGGCGGTGCTCGGCGCGCTCCGCAACACCCTCACCTTCATCCTCGGCTACTTGCCGTCGGTGGTGATCATCGCGCTCGGCCTCGCCTTGCTGCTCAACCGCCGCATCAAGGGACGCGTGGTGTTCCGGGCGATCTATTTCGTCCCGGTCGTCACCTCCTGGGTCGCGGTGTCGCTGATCTGGAAGTGGCTGCTCAACCCGCAATACGGCCTCGTGAACTTCGCGTTGGATGCGGTGGGCATCAAAGGCCCCGGCTGGTTGTTCGACCCGGCCTGGGCGATGACCGGCGTCATCCTCACCTCGGTGTGGAAGGACATCGGCTTCGTCACGGTAATCTACCTCGCGGGCCTCCAGGATATCCCCGAGCCGCTCTACGAGGCCGCCGCGCTCGATGGCGCGACGCCCTGGCAGCGCTTCTGGTCTATCACCTTCCCGATGCTGGCGCCGACCACGTTCTTCGTCACCACCATCTCGCTGATCTCGTCGTTCCAGGTGTTCGACCAGGTCTGGATCATGACCCAGGGCGGCCCCGCTGGCGCCACGTCGGTGATGGTCGAGCTGATCTACAAGAACGCCTTCAGCTACTACAAAATGGGCTACGCCTCGGCGATTTCCTGGGTGCTGTTCGCGCTGATCTTCGCCGTCACCATCGCCCAGAACCTCTTGCAGAAGAAGCTGGATCGGTCCGATGGCTGACGCGACCCTTCTCACCGCGAACTCGCTGAGCCGCGCCGCCGAGCGCAAGCGCCCGCCGGTCCGGATAGCCGACCTCGCCACCTACGCGATCCTCATCCTCGGCGCAGTCATCATGCTGCTGCCCTTCGCCTGGATGGTCTCCACCTCGCTGAAGACCGCCGGCGCCACCTTCGTCACGCCGCCGCAATGGCTGCCCGACCCGGCCACCCTCGACAACTACACGAGGGTGTTCGACTCGGCCCCGGTCGGCCAGTTCCTCATCAACTCGATCTTCGTCTCGGTCACCTCGACTGCGCTGATGGTCCTCTTCTGCGCCATGTCGGGCTACGCCTTCGCCCGCATCGAATTCCCAGGCCGCACCGTGCTGTTCTACGCCTACCTCGCCACCCTGATGATCCCGCAGCAGGTGACCCTCACCCCGCTGTTCATCATCATGAACTTCCTCGGCTGGACCAACACCTACCAGGCGCTGATCCTGCCCTCGAGCTTCGGTGCCTTCGGCACGTTCCTGCTCCGCCAGTTCTTCCTTCGCCTCCCCAAGGAGATCGAGGAAGCCGCCTTCATCGATGGCGCCGGTTACATCAGGATCTTCTTCACCATCGCCATCCATCTGGCGCGCCCGGCGCTCGCGACGCTGGCGGTGTTCGCCTTCATGGCCAGCTGGAACGGCTTCCTGTGGCCCCTGATCATCACCACAGACCAGTCGATGATGACCCTGCCGCTCGGGCTATCCGCCCTGCAGGGCCGCTGGACCACCGACTGGAACGTGCTGATGGCCGGCACGGTGATCGCCACCCTGCCGATCATCGCCGTCTACATCTTCGCCCAGCGCTTCATCATCAAGGGCCTGTCCCATACCGGGCTCAAATAACGGACCAAAGGTCTCAAGGAGGAGAACGACCATGCTGCGTAGGACTTTTACCGGACTGTTGCTCGCAACCGCCCTCATCACCCCGGCGCTCGCCGAGGACGTCACCGTCAAGTACATGACCTTCTCGGCCGCGCCGAACTACCTGAAGGAACTCGACGCCACCATCGCTGCCTTCGAGGCCGATCACCCCGGCATCAAGGTCACCTACGAGACCGCCGCGTGGGACGCCTATTTCACCAAGCTGCAGACCCTCGTTGCCGCCAAGCAGGCGCCCGACGCCTTCGAGCTCAACTTCGAGAACTTCGTCACCTATGCCGACAAGGGCGCGCTCGCCGACCTCACCCCGCTAATCGCAGCCGACACCGGCTTCTCGACGTCCGTCTACAACCCGACGGCGCTCGCCGCCTTCCAGCAGGATGGCAAGCAGTACGGTCTGGTCGAGAGCTTCTCCAACGTCGTCCTGTTCTACAACAAGGACCTGTTCGACGCGGCCGGCGTCACCTATCCGACCGCCGACTGGACCTGGACCGAAGAGCTCGAAGCCGCGCAGAAGCTGACCGACCCGGCAAAGGGCGTGTGGGGCGATTTCGCCCCGATCCAGTTCTGGGAGTTCTACAAGACCATCGCCCAGAACGGCGGCTCGATCCTCTCGCCCGACAAGAAGACCGTCACCATCGACTCGCCTGAGAATGTCGAGACGCTGCAGTGGATGATCGACAAGGTGAACAAGTACAAGGTCACCCCGTCGGACGTCGAAATGGCTGGCCAGTCCTCCGAGGACCTGTTCAAGGCCGGCAAGATCGCCATGCTCCGCACCGGCATCTGGCTGCTCGGCGATTTCGCCGCCAACGCCAAGTTCAAGTGGGACATCGCGCTCGAGCCCGGCAAGACCAACAAGGCGCACCACTTCTTCGCCAACGGCGTCGCCGTCTCGGCCAACAGCGCCCACGCTGACGCCGCTTACCAGTGGATCAAGTTCCTCACGTCGTCGAAGGCCGCCGTCGACCTCCGCATCGCCGCCGGCTGGGAACTCCCCGCCGTCTCCGACGCCGCCGCCGTCCAGGGCTACCTCGACCAGCCGGTCCCCGAGAGCCGCGAAGTCGTGTTCCAGGCCCTCGACACGGCGGTCGTCCCGCCGGTGATCGGCAACTGGAACCAGCTCACCGACGCCGTCGGCAAGGAACTCGAAGCGGCCAAGCTCGGCCAGAAGACTCCGGAGCAGGCCCTGAAGGACGCCAAGGTCGCGATCGAGGGGTTGCTGTAGTCACGCCGACCTCTCAGTCGTGATCCTCCCCCGCGTGGCGGGGGAGGGACCGGCGAAGCCGGTGGAGGGGGCAGCAGCACGCACCGGCGCGTTTGTCACGCCGTACTATCAGTCATCTCCCTCCCCCTTGCGGGGAGGGGACAGGGGTGGGGGTCCACAGCCACCGGCCCTCCAGTCCCGCCAACCACTTTTGCCACCCCAAGGGCAAAGGCCGGGAGCCTCCGGGCTCTCGGCCACTACCACCGGAACCACAGATGACCACCACCGAAACCACTCGCGAGCCCGCCCTCACCACCCGGCACCCCTGGTTCCTCGACCTCTACGCCGCCCTCCTGCGCGACCCCGCCGCCGCCCAGCCCGAAGTCACCGCCCGCCTGACCGCCGCCGATATCTCCGACCCCGTCGAAGCCGCGCTCGCCCTCTACCTCGCCGCGCTCTCCGCCCAATCCACTCGCGACCTGACCCTCATTCGCGGCCCCCGGGCCAGCGCCGCCCGCGCCCTCGTCACCACTCGCCTCGAGCGCGAGCTCTCCCCCAGCCAGAACCATTTCACCGACACCTGGGTCGTCGCCCTGTGGGCCGCCGCGTTGCGCGAAGCCAACCACCTCGTCCGCGACGAAGCCACCACGCGCCTCGTCGGCCGGGTGAAGAACCACGTCTACGCCCGTCACGTCCGCATGGGCGCCCTGATGAGTTCCTCCGACAAGGCGACGCTCGAGTTCGACGTACTCCTCGCCGCCGTGCCCTTCGGCCTGTTCGATTGCGAAGACCTCGTCCTCGTCGACTCCGTCCGCTCCCTCACCGCGCCGGACCGCCTCGCCGCCGCCGCCCCCGCCGACCGCGCATTGCTCGCCTGGTACTATGCCGAGCAGGGCAGCTACGCCAAAAGCCGGAGACTCCTCGCCGACGTGGCTGCTCCCATCGTCGCGCAGCGCCTCAAGACCCTCGGCCAGCTCGAAGAACGCTTCATCCGCCATACCCCCGACGGCAACGGCAACCGCTACGAGCCGCTGATCGAGGAGCGCTTCCCAAAACTCATCACCGACACCGACGATGTCATCGTCCGCGCTCAGGCATCACCCCTGTCGTCCGATGAGCCGCTCGAACTGCTCATTGGCGACACCGTCCTCGCCGGCACCTTCAAGGGCGACTGCTGGGAGTTCATCCTCCCCCGCGCTTCCGCAGGATCGCTGGTCGAGTACCGAATCCGCTTCAAAAGCCATTCAGAAATCGTGCAGGGTCCGTTCAGTTATGAGGTCCTGACCCGTGTTCACAATGTCAGCTCTGCTGACCTGACCGGCTCGCGCCTCGAGCTGGTTCCGGGTGCAAATGCCGGCAATTTCTCGCCCATCCGCCTCGGCGCCGCCACGCTCACGCACGTGTCGAACCTGCATGACCGCGCCGGCAAGATCCGCGAGATTTCCGCCACGCTGCTCCACCCGCCTTGCGGCTGGTACGGCTTCGGCGAGCGCTACAACGCCCTCAACCAGGCCGGCAATTTCGTCGATCAGTTCGTCTACAACCAGTATAAGGAACAAGGGCTTAGGACCTACATGCCGATGCCCGTCGGCTACACCGACGCCGGCTTCGGCCTCCACCTCGCGACCGACTCCTACTCCTGGTTCGACCTTGCCACGCCGGGCCAAACCCGCATCGGCGTCGAAGCCGACCACCTGTCGATCGATCTCCTGACCGGCACGGTCGCCCAGCAGGTCACCCAGTTCATGGCCCTCACCGGCGATCCGGAACCGGTCCCCGGCTGGGCGCTCGGGCCATGGATGTCCTCGAACAACTGGGACAACGAAGCCGAAGTCCGCAAGCAGGTCGCCCTCACCCTCGAGCACCAGATTCCGGCTACCGTGCTGGTCATCGAGGCCTGGTCCGACGAAGCGACCTTCTACATCTTCAACGACGCGCAATACACCGAAAGGCCGGGAAATCAGGCCTTCTCCTACGACGATTTCGCGTTCCCCGAGTGGGGGCGCTGGCCCGATCCGAAGGGCCTCGCCGAGCACCTGCACGACAACGACCTCCGCCTGATCCTCTGGCAGATCCCGATCATCAAACAGTCCCCGGCCCTCAAGCACGCGCAGAAGCGCCGCGACGAAGCCCATTTCTTCGAGCGCGGCTTCGGCGTCCGCCACCCCGACGGCACTCCGCTCCGTCTGCCCGAAGGCTGGTTCAAGGACAGCCTGCTGATGGATTTCACCAATCCCGAGGGCCGCGACTGGTGGTTCAACAAACGCCAGTACCTCATCGACGAACTCGGCGTCGACGGCTTCAAGACCGATGGCGGCGAGATGGTCTGGGGCCGCGACCTCGTCTTCTCCGACGGCACCACCGGCCTCGAAAACCGCAACACTTATCCCCGCGACTACATCTCGGCCTACTATCGGTTCGCGCAACAGAACGGGGGCATCTGCTTTTCGCGCGCCGGCTACACCGGGGCGCAGACCTTTCCGGCTCATTGGGCCGGCGATGAACGCTCCACCTGGGATGCGTTCAAACGCTCGATCCTGGCCGGTCTCTCGGCCGGCATGTCGGGGGTGATCTTCTGGGGCTGGGATCTCGGCGGTTTTTCCGGCGAAGTCCCGAGCGCCGAGCTCTACATCCGCTCGGCCCAGATGGCGTGCTTCTGCCCGATCATGCAGTACCACGCAGAGAGCAAGGCCGAGTTCAACCAGGACCGCACCCCCTGGAACATCGCCGAGCGCTCTGGCGACCAGCGGGCCCTCACCGGCTACCGCTTCTACGCCAACCTCCGCATGTCGCTCATGCCCTACCTGCAGCAGGAGGCGGCCTGGTGCGTCGCTCGGAAGCAGCCGCTGATGCGCACAATGCTGCTGGATTATCAAAGGGATAGCCGAGTTATCCCCCTCTGGGATCAGTACATGTTCGGCCGCGATCTCCTCGTCGCCCCGATCATCCGCGAAGGCGAAACCTCGCGCGAAGTCTATCTCCCCGCAGGCCGCTGGTGGCACCTCTTCCAGAACCGCTGGTACGAAGGCGGGCGGACCCACCAAGTCGCTGCTCCGCTTGAGGAAATCCCGGTCTATCTGCGCGAAGGCACCATCCTCCCCCTGGCCTTCGACCAGGAAATCCGCCTGGGCGCCCCCATGCCCTCCGACATCGGCGCCCCACACGTCACCGTCTTCCTGATCGCCGGCCTCCAGGACAACCAGCCCCTCCATCACGACGGCATCGAGATCACCCAGTTCGCCGGCGTCGTCAGGGTGACGGCCCCCACCCAGCTCCCGCGCCACTGCCAGCTGGTCTTCGCCGACACCCCAACCCGCGTCGAGCTGAACGGCATCCCGCAAACCCTCGGCACCCTGGACCTATCAGGCGTCGCCCTCCCAACGCTGACCCTGCCTAGGTGAGGCAAGGTGGAACTGTTCGAGCCAAGACTGGTCGCGAGGGCGGGCGCGGGCACCCCTAATAGACCGGTACGAGGTGAAGGGCGCCTTGCTCGAAGCGCAAGCCAGTGCCGTGGCGATGCACAGATCGTTCTCGCAAGCTGACGCATCCGACAGCCCTTCGGCTTCGGAGTTTCAAAGAACCTTCCCCTTTCGAGGAAGACGAAGCGGGACCGGCGAGGCGTTTGCCCCGTAGCGGTAGTCCGCGAATGAATGAGGCTCACGCCTCGCCGGCCGGCCGGGGTTTTGGGCCTATGCCACCAGTGCCGGGGCGCATCCCCTGCCGCATCGCGGGAACGATGGCAGCTCAGTCGGCGGCCGGAATGCCAGCACCGCGTTTCCTTGCTCCCGCCCGGCTCATGCG